>JBDSUJ010000107.1:0-33218 GCA_039927815.1 Croceibacterium sp.
TCGCCAGCAGGTCGGTGAACTTGGGCCCCATGTTGCAGCGAATGCACGGGATCGGGGTGCGGCCGGCGAGGTAATCGTCGGCAAACCCTTCGACCACGTCCTCGCGGAAAGCGCTTTCATGATTGAACACATAATGCGCGAACCCCAGCCGGTCGGCCACGGCGCGCGCATCGCGGATATCGTCGCCGGCGCAGCACGCACCCTTGCGCCCCGTCGCCGCGCCATGATCGTAAAGCTGCAGGGTCACGCCGATGACTTCCGCGCCGGTCGACGCTGCGAGTGCCGCGACCACCGAGCTGTCGACCCCGCCCGACATCGCCACCACGATGCGGCAGAGCGCCGGCGGGCGCGGCAAGTCGAACAGGCTCGCGGCCTCGGGTATCACGGCGGTGTCGGGCATGACCCGCCAATACACTCGATCGGCCCGCGCGCCAATCCGCGCTGCCTAACATAGAGTAAATCCGAGCTTTACCTGATCTTGACCCTTGGATCGCTAAGTGAGGGACATGTTCGAAGGAAAGCCCCCTACTGCCGCGGAACCGGTTTGCGATGCCCTGCGCGAGCTCGACTGGGCGGAGATCGCCGTTCGGCTGGCGGCGGCGCGCGATCTGCGGGCGTCGCTGGCGCCCGGCGAAAGCGGCGGCGAAGGCAGCTTCGATGCGCTCTCGGCCCGCTGGATCGCTGCGCATCGTGAAGGGCGCGAACTCGTTAACCCTGTCGATTCAGCGAATGGCAAAGGCAGCGGCCCCAGTGCGGCTGACACGTCGTCGGCCGGCCCGGACGGCGCCGCGAGGGAATTATGATCGAAAACCAGAAAATCCGCCCGGCGCAAGTCATCGGCCCGTTGGGTGAGCCCCTGACCATCCGCGACCTGCCCGCTCCAGAAACCAAGCGCTGGGTTGTGCGCCGCAAGGCCGAAGTGGTGGCTGCGGTCAATGGCGGGCTGCTGACCATCGACGACGTGCTCGCGCGGTACAATCTCACGCTCGAGGAATTCGCCGGCTGGCAACGCGCTGTCGACCGCTCGGGCATGCAGGGATTGCGCGTCACGCGCATCCAGCATTACCGCGATCTCTACGAGCGCCAGCTCAAGTACTGAGGCAGCCGCATTAGCGGCTCTGGCCCACTGGATCGTTATCCTCTAGGACGAGCGCGGGTCGCCGGGGAACGCATCTGCGTACGCTCCGTTTAGAAGTTCGTGCGCACACAAGGTGCGGGTAAACAGGAGGACCTGATTATGGGTTGGATTATTGCAATCATCGTCGGTGGTGTGGCCGGATGGCTCGCCAGCATGGTCATGAACCGTGACGGTTCGATGGGCATTTTCTGGAACATCATCGTCGGAATTATCGGAGCCCTGATCGGTAACGCACTACTCGCGCCGCTGCTCGGGTTCGGCGGAAGCATCCAGACGTTCGACCTCGGCGCGTTCGTGATCGCGATTCTTGGTGCGGTGATCCTGCTTGCGATCGTCAATCTCGTCCAGCGCGGACGGGTTCGCTAAACCCACCGACAATTTATTACAAATTGCATGGAAGGGGCGGCTCGCCAACGGCGCGCCGCCCTTTTTGCATGTATCGCGCGCGACATTCGTCGCTTCACACGCGCCCTTCGCCGAGTGCTGCGTTGCAGCGCCCGGCGCGCCCCGCTATGGGTCACGCTGGCCATCGGTGACGCGCCGTGCGCGGTGGCGTTAACTGTGGTATGGCCTCGTCGGTCGAGACCAGGGGCTCGCTAAGCGAATGAATTACGAAACCAAGGTGGTAGACCTCTCCGGATCGCCGGAAGTAACGGTTATCGGTATCGAACGCCGCCCCGATCGGCGGCGTCTGGTCGCGGGCGCGATCATCGTGCTCGCGCTGCTGTTCGGCGCTGCCATGTTCTATTTGAGCGGCACCAAGGAAACGGCGTTTCCCGCTAAGCGTGGCGGGCAGGTTCCAACCGTAACGGTGGTGTCCCCTGGCCGGGGCACTGTCGAAGGCATGATCAACGCCACTGGCACGCTGGCCGCGCGCCGCGCCATGCCGGTCAGCGCGGTCGGCGAAGGCGGCCGTGTCGTCTCGGTGATGGTCGAACCCGGCCAGTGGGTCGGTGCCGGCCAAACCCTCGTGGTGATCGACCGCTCGGTGCAGACGCAGCAGGCCGCAAGTTCCGCCGCCAGCATTCAAGTTTCGCGCGCAGATGCCAACCTCGCCCAGGCCAATCTCGACCGTGCGCTCCGGCTGGTCGATCGCGGATTTATCTCCAAGGCCGACGTGGACCGCTTGACCGCGACTCGGGATTCGGCCCGCGCACGCGTCCTCGTGTCCGAAGCGCAATACCGTGAACTGCTGGCGCGCAACGCGCGCCTCAACATCGTCGCCCCCGCCGGCGGGCTTGTGCTCGAACGCAATGTCGAACCCGGGCAGGTAGTCGGGGCCGGGGGCGCCACGCCGCTGTTCAGGATTGCCAAGGGGGGGGAAATGGAGCTGCTCGCGGCGGTCAGTGAAGATGATCTGGCGGCCGTGTCGGTCGGCTCGACAGCCTCGATCACGCCGGTCGGCAGCGGCAAGAGCTTTGCCGGGCAAATCTGGCAGCTGTCACCAGTGATCGATCCGCAGACTCGCCAGGGCACCGCCCGGATCGCGCTGTCCTATGATCCCGCGCTACGCCCCGGCGGCTTTGCCTCGGTTGAGATCCGGCGCGGCGCGATTGTCGCTCCGCGCCTCCCGGAAAGCGCGGTCATGTCGGACGAGAAGGGCAGCTTCGTTTACCTCGTCAATCCGGACAACAAAGTGCAGCGGCGCGACGTGAAGACCGGGATCGCGACGAATGAAGGGATCACGGTCATCGCCGGCCTGACAGGCAGCGAGCGCGTGGTCGAACGCGCGGGTGGCTTCCTCAACCCGGGGGACAAGGTCAGGCCTGTCGCTGGAGCGGCGGCCACGGCCGCAGGAAAATGAGCTTTCGCAACATATCTGCGTGGGCGATCCGCAATCCGATCGTCCCGATTGTGTTTTTCATCGGCTTGACGCTCGCCGGGCTGGTGTCGTTCGGCCGTATGGATGTGAACGACAAGCCGAACATCGATTTCCCCGCCGTCGTCGTCCAGGTCAGCCAGCCCGGCGCCGCACCGACCGAGATTGAAACCCAGATCACCCAGAAAATCGAGGCGGCGGTGCGCTCGGTCAACGGGGTCGACGAAATTCAGTCGCAGGCACGCGAAGGCAGCAGTCAGACCACCGTCCAGTTTCAGATCGGCATTGATTCGGACGACGCGGTGAACGAGGTCAAGAATGCCGTCGACCAGGTCCGCGGTGACTTACCCGACGGCATCCTCGAGCCCCGCGTGACGAAAATCGAAGTCGGCGGCAACGGGCCGATTGGCTATTTCGCGGTCAGTGCGGACAATATGACGATGGAACAGCTCAGCTGGTTCATCGACGATACCGTGTCGCGGCGCCTGTTGTCGATTGAGGGCATGGCCACAGTCAGTCGGGCGGGCGGGGTCAATCGCGAAATTCGAGTGATTCTCGATCCGGCCAGGATGCAATCTCTCGGGGTGACCGCAAGCGCGGTCAACCAGGCGCTGCGCCAGGTCAACACCGACACTGCCGGCGGAGTCGCGGAAATTGCCGGCTCGCGCCAGTCGGTTCGGGTCCTCGGCAATGCCGATACCGCTCTGCAGCTCGCCAACACTCGCATCAGCCTGGGTGGCGGGCGGACGATCCGGCTCGACCAGGTGGGTACGGTCAGCGACGGGTTCTCGGAGCAGACCTCGATCGCCAAGTTGGGCGGGCGCCAGGTGGTCACATTTGGCATCGAACGGGCAAAAGAAGCGTCCGACGTCACGGTCTACGACGCCGCGGTCGCCGAGATGAAGAAGATCGAGGCCGACAACCCCGGCCTGCACATCACTCAGCTCTACACCAGCGTCGATTATACCAAGCAGCAATACGAGAGCTCGATTTCCGCGATGGTCGAAGGGTCGATCTTGGCGGTGATCGTGGTGTTCCTGTTCCTGCGTGACTGGCGGGCGACCGTTATCGCCGCGTTGGCGATCCCGCTGTCCGCGATCCCGACGTTCTGGTTCATGGACTTGCTGGGCTTCACGCTCAATCAGCTGTCGCTGCTGGCGCTGAGTCTGGTCGCGGGGGTGCTGGTCGATGACGCGATCGTCGAGATCGAAAATATCGTCAGACATATGCGCATGGGCAAGAGCGCGTATCAGGCCTCGATCGACGCCGCCGACGAGATCGGCCTGGCTGTCGTCGCAACCAGCCTGTCGATCGTCGCGGTGTTCCTGCCGGTGGGTCTGATGCCGGGCATTTCGGGCCAGTTCTTCAAGAACTTCGGCCTCACCGTGGTCGCCGCGGTGATCATGAGCTTGGCCGTGGCCCGGCTGATCACTCCGATGGTCGCGGCCTATTTCCTTCACGCCAAGGGGCACGCTTCGCACGGCGAGGGCCGGCTCATGGACGGCTACATGAAAGTGCTCGCCTGGACCCTCGATTCGAGCGCGTTTGAGCGCGCCCGCGCCCGCATCGGATGGGTCGGCACCAGCCGCTGGTTCCATGTCATGGCATTCGTGGTGGGCGCGGTCGTCCTCGGCGGCATGGCCTGGGCCATGGGCGCCTTCGGCGGCGCCGCAGCAAATTCCGGCACCGGGGGCGCGGAGCAAGGTGGCGGGGCCAGATGGTACATGATCCTGCTCGGCCTGCTCGCGTGCTATCTCGTGGGCGGTGTGCTCAACCTCGTCATCGGTCTGATATTGGGCTATTTCCAGGGTTACGAGAGCTCGCGCTTCACCGCCCGAGCGCGCTACATCGGCGTGCGCTTCCTCGATCACCGCGCGTGGATGTTCGGCGCCGGCGTGCTCGCCCTGGTCCTCACCGCAACTTTACTGATGACGCTGCCGCAGCAATTCCAGCCGACCAGCGACGAGGATACCGTCCAACTTGGGATCGAAATGGTCCCCGGCACGACGGTCCAGCAGACCGAAGCGGTGGCCGATCGCGTCACCAAAGTGATCGAGCGCCAGCCGGAGGTCGAACGCGTCCTGCAGCGTAACGGTGAGGGCAACGGCCGGCTGTTCATCGTCCTTAAGGAAGATCGCACCACGCCCAGCTACGACTTCACCCGCCGGGTCACGCCGGAACTGCAGAAGATACCCGACGCCCGCGTCACTTTCCAGTCGCAGAACGGCGGCGGCGGCGGCGGAGGCGGGCGCGACATCTCGATCATGCTGACCGGCTCCGATCCTGAAATCCTGCGCCAGACCGCGGTCGCGCTGGTCGATCAGATGGCGGCCCTGCCCGCTGTGGTCGCCCCGCGCATCGCGGCCGACCTCAAGCGGCCCGAGCTGATCATCCAGCCGCGCTTCGACCTGGCCGCGCAGCTGGGCGTAACCACGACGGCGTTGAGCCAGGCGATCCGCATCGCCACGCTGGGCGAAATCGATCAAAACGCGGCCAAGTTCTCGCTCAGCGATCGTCAGGTGCCGATCCGGGTCGTGCTGTCGAAATCGGCGCGGCAGGACATTTCGACGATCGAGAATTTGCCAGTGCCCAGCACAGTCGGCGGTTCGGTGCCGCTCAAGCGCGTTGCCGAAATCAAGTTTGGCGCCGGGCCGACGCAGATCCAGCGCTTCAACCAGTCGCGCCGCATCATGGTCACCGCGGACCTCGGTCCCGGCCAGATCAAGGGCCCGGTAACCAAGCAGATCAACGCGCTGCCGATTATGCGTAAATTGCCGGCGGGCGTGTCGAACAGGCCGGTTGGCGATGAAAAGTGGCAGGGCGAACTGATCTCCAACTTCATCATCGCGGTGATCAGCGGTGTCCTGATGGTGTTTGCGGTGCTGGTGCTGCTGTACCGCCGGTTCGTCTCGCCGCTGGTCAACATGACCTCGCTGCTGCTGGCACCGCTGGGCGGCTTGCTGGCGCTGCTGATCCTCGGCCAGCCGCTGTCGATCTCGGTCTATATCGGGCTGCTGATGCTGCTCGGCATCGTGGCCAAAAACTCGATTCTGCTGATCGATTTCGCGATCGAGGAAATGGAGCACGGCGTACCCAAGAAGCAGGCCATCACCGACGCCGGGCACAAGCGCGCCCAGCCGATCCTGATGACCACCGTGGCCATGGTCGCGGGCATGATCCCGACCGCCATCTCGCTGTCTGGAGACTCGGCGTGGCGCGCCCCCATGGGCACCACGGTGATCGGCGGCCTGCTGTTGTCGACGATGTTGACTTTGGTGATCGTGCCGGCCGGCTTCAGTCTGGCCGACGGCGTCGAAAAACGTCTCGGCCCATGGCTCCGCACGCGCATCCTGACGTATCGGCCGGAGCACAAGCTTCCGGAGGCCTATCCCGCCGAATGATGAGCGCGGGCCTGTGACGGGGCTGACGCCGGCCCGCGCGCGGGTTCCGGTCGACCGTGCCCGGCGGATGCGTCTGGCTGCCACCGCGCTGCTGGTGGCGATGGCCGCGGTCTATCTCGGCGCCCGCCAGCTCGAGGCGATCCATCCCGGCTGGGGCTTCCTGCGCGCTTTTGCCGAAGCCGCCATGGTCGGCGGGCTGGCGGATTGGTTCGCGGTAACGGCACTGTTTCGCCATCCGCTCGGCATCCCGATCCCGCACACCGCGATCATCCCCGAAAACAAGGACCGCATCGCCGATACGATGGCGGGGTTCCTGCGCGAAAATTTCCTCACCCCGACGGTGGTCGCGCGTCGGATGCGAGACATGAACCTGGCGCGCGCGGCGGGCGAGTTCCTGGCAACGCCCCGCGAGTCCGGACCTGGGCGCATGCGGTCGGGGGCTGCCGGGCTGCTCGCCGACTTGCTCGAATCGCTCGATCCCGATCGGCTTGGCCGACAAGTCAGCGCCGGACTGGCGCGCCAGCTCGACAGGATCGACGTCGCGCCGCTGCTCGGCAGCGCGCTGGCGGCGGCGATCGCAGACGGCAAACACCGCCCGCTGCTCGATGCGATGGTGCGGTGGACCGGACAATCGCTCGAAGCCAACGAGGATCTGGTCCGCAAAATGATCCACGAGCGCGCCAATGCCCTGTTGCGGTGGACCGGCCTGGACGAACGGCTCGCCAATTCGGTGATCGACGGGCTTTACCGGCTGCTGGCCGAAGTGCTGGTCGACCCTGAGCATCCGCTGCGCCGAAAGATAGAGGAAGGGCTGGCCCAGCTCGCGCACGACCTGCAGCACGATGCCGAGACGGGCGCCAAGGTCGAACGCATCAAGCGCGACATCCTTGCCAATCCCGCGGTCGGCGAATGGTGGATGGGGGTGTGGGAAAAGCTGCGCCGCTCGCTGATCGACATGGCCCGCAATCCGCATTCGGCGCTGTCGGGCCAACTGGGTGAAAGCCTCGCCGATCTTGGCCGTGCGCTGCAGAACGATGCGGGCCTGCAATGGCAGATCAACCGCTTCGCCCGCCGCACCGCAGTTGGCGTGTCGAGCCGCTATGGCGGTCAGATCGTCACCCTGGTGTCGGAAACGGTCAAGCGGTGGGACGCGCACACCGTCACCAACCGCATCGAGAGCGCTGTCGGACGCGACCTGCAATTCATCCGCATCAACGGCACCGTTGTCGGGGGGCTGGTCGGCCTGCTGATTCACGCCGCATCGACGTGGCTCTAGCATCGGGACCGCTGATCGTGACGGAGCGGCTCGAACTGTCGGTGCCGCGCAAGGATGATGGGGCGCTGTTGCATGCCATCGTCTCGCATCCGGAAACCGCGCGCCATCTCGGCCCGCGCGACGGCATGGCAGGTCATTTCCAGCGCTTCAGTCGCAACGCCGGGAGCTGGTGGCTGTACGGCTATGGCGCGTTCACCATGCGGCTGCGCGATAGCGGTGACGTGATCGGCAATTGCGGCGTGTTCCATTCGTGGCGGGGACTCGGTGAAGACTTCGATGATCGACCCGAGGCCGGCTGGATCCTGCGCCACGACCAGGTCGGATTGGGTCTGGCGCGCGAGGCCATGGTCGCCGCGCTAGAGTGGTTCGACCGCACGCAGGGGGCCCGTTCGATCGTGTGCATGGTCGCCCCCGCCAATACCGCCTCGCTCCGCCTGGCCGCCCGCCTCGGATTTGCGGAAATGCGTACGGCGCTGCTCCCCGACGGCGATCCGGTGAAGCTGTTCGCACGGACCGGCCGAGAAGCGGCTGCGGCCGACTAGCGCTTTCCGGCCGGTCTCTACCGCTGTTCTACAACTTGGCGGTCAGCTCGGGGACGATCTGGAATAGGTCACCGACTAGGCCGATATCGGCCACTTGGAAGATCGGCGCGTCGGGGTCCTTGTTGATCGCGACGATGACTTTGGCATCCTTCATTCCGGCGAGGTGCTGGATCGCGCCCGAGATGCCGATCGCGATATAGAGCGCGGGGGCGACGATCTTGCCGGTCTGGCCGACCTGATGGTCGTTCGAGATAAAGCCGGCGTCGACCGCCGCGCGGGATGCGCCGATGGCGGCGCCCAGCTTGTCGGCCAGCGGGACGATTAGCTGATCGAAGGTAGCCGCGTCCTTGAGCGCGCGCCCGCCCGAGACGACGATCCCGGCGCTGGTCAGCTCGGGCCGCTCGCTCGTGGCCGCTTCGCATCCGACGAAGTGCGACGTCCCTTGGTCGCCCATTGAGGATAAGGCCTCGACCGATGCGCTGCCACCCTCAGCCGCAGCCTTGTCGAACGCGGTGGCGCGGACGGTCAGGACCAGTTTCGCGTCGCGCGATTCCACCGTGGCGATAGCATTTCCGGCGTAGATCGGGCGCGTGAAGGTCTTCGGCCCTTCAACCGAGATCACTTCGGACACTTGCATCACGTCGAGCAGCGCGGCGACGCGCGGGGCCACGTTCTTGCCGTTCGAACTGGCGCTGCACACCAGCGCGTCATAACCGGCCATCAACGGCACGATCAGCGCGGCGACGTTTTCAGCCAGCATTTGCGCGTAATCGGGACTGGCCGCGAGCAGCACCTTCTCGACGCCCTGCACCTTGGCCGCGGCCGTGGCGGCCTGTTCGGCTTCGTCGCCCGCGCCCGCGACAAGGAGATGCACCGGGCCAAGCTGGGCGGCCGCCGTCACCGAGGCGAGCGTCGCGTCCTTGAGCTTGCCCAGATCGTGCTCGGCGAGCACCAGCACGGTCATGCCACGGCTCCAAGTGCCTTCAGCTTTGCGACCAGTTCATCGACCGAGCCGACCCTCTCGCCCGCCTTGCGCACCGGCGGCTCGGCGACCTTGAGCACGGTCAGGCGCGGGGTGATGTCGACGCCGAATTCTTCGGGCTTGCGCATCGCGAGCGGCTTGGACTTGGCTTTCATGATGTTGGGCAGCGAGGCGTAGCGCGGCTCGTTCAGGCGCAAGTCGGTGGTCACGATCGCGGGCAGCGTCAGCCGCACCGTCTCGAGCCCGTCGTCCACTTCGCGCGTCACAGTGACCGATCCGTCCGCCACGTCGACCTTGCTCGCGAAGGTGCCTTGCGGGCGCCCGGTCAAGGCGGCGAGCATCTGTCCGGTCTGGTTGCAATCGTCGTCGATCGCCTGCTTGCCCAGCACGACCAGGCCCGGCTGCTCCTCGTCGAAGATCGCCTTGAGGATCTTCGCTACCGCCAGCGGCTCGACCGCTTGATCGGTCTCGACCAGGATTGCCCGGTCGGCGCCCATCGCCAGCGCGCTGCGTAGCGTTTCGGCCGCTTTGGCCGGACCGATCGAGACCGCGATCACTTCGCTCGCGGCGCCCTTCTCGCGCAGCCGCAACGCTTCCTCGACCGCGATTTCGTCGAACGGGTTCATGCTCATCTTGACGTTGGTCAGGTCGATCCCGGTGCCGTCCGCCTTGACGCGTGGGCGCAAGTTGTAATCGATCACCCGTTTGATAGGCACGAGGACTTTCATGCCGCTTGTTTCACTTGAGTCACGATCTTGCGCGCCGCATCGCCGAGATCCTCCGCAGAAATGATCGGCAGCCCCGACTGGGCGAGAATGGCCTTGCCCTCGGCGACGTTGGTCCCTTCGAGCCGGACCACGAGCGGCACGCCGAGCTTAACGTCGCGCGCGGCGGCGACGATGCCGTCGGCGATCACGTCGCAGCGCATGATCCCGCCGAAGATGTTGACCAGGATACCCTTCACCGCAGGGTCGGACAGGATGATCTTGAACGCCGCGGTGACTTTCTCCTTGGAGGCGCCGCCGCCGACGTCGCAGAAGTTGGCCGGGAACGCGCCGTTGAGCTTGATGATGTCCATCGTCGCCATCGCGAGGCCCGCGCCATTGACCATGCACCCGATGTTGCCGTCGAGCTTGATGTACGCGAGGTCGTGCTTGGCCGCCTCGACTTCCATCGGGTCTTCCTCGGTCTCGTCGCGCAAGGCGGCGACATCAGGATGGCGATAGAGCGCATTTTCGTCAAAGCTCATCTTGGCGTCGAGCACCAGCATGCGGCCGTCGGCGGTTTCCACCAGAGGATTGATTTCTAGCATCGCACTGTCGAGCGCGACGAACGCATCGTAGAGCTGCCGGGCGAGTTTCTGCGCGGCCTTGGCGGGCTCCCCCGTCAGCTGGAGCGCAAACGCCACCGCGCGCCCGTGGTGGGGCATGAAACCGGTCGCCGGATCGATCGTCAGCGTGGTGATTTTTTCCGGCGTATCGTGCGCGACATCCTCGATGCTCATGCCGCCTTCCGTCGAGACGACCAGCGCGATCCGCCCGCTGGCGCGATCGACCAGCAGCGCGAGATAGTATTCCTTGGCGATGTCGACTCCGTCGGTGACGTAGAGCCGGTTGACTTGCTTGCCCGCCGCGCCAGTCTGCACGGTGACCAGCGTATTACCGAGCATCTCGCGCGCGTTGGCCTCGACCTCGTCGATCGAGTGCGCCAGCCGCACGCCGCCCTTGGCATCTGCGCCCAACTCGTTGAACCGGCCCTTGCCGCGCCCGCCGGCGTGGATCTGGGCCTTGACCACGTAGAGGGGCCCGGGAAGCCGGCGCGCCGCATCCGCGGCTTCTGTCACGCTCAGCGCAGGATAGCCGGCCGGAACCGCAATACCGTATTTGGCGAGCAAGTCCTTGGCCTGGTATTCGTGAATGTTCATCGCAGGATGTTGCTTTCCGGGCAATTGGCGGGAATTGCCGGGCTTAAGCACAGCCTCCCGGTGCTTGCAAACCCCGTGCGCCCCCGCCACGTGAACCCGGTGATCGACCGCTTGCGCCTCGAACAGATCTGCCGCGAAGCCGGGCACATCGCGCTCCGCCAATGGCCGGGCCACGGCCACGCGCTGGACCACTGGGACAAGGCGCCGGGCAACCCGGTGTCCGCGGCCGATCTTGAAGTCGACGCATTCCTCAAACGCGAGCTGGCGCGCCTGTTGCCCGCCGCCGGGTGGTTGTCGGAGGAAACCGCCGATCAGCCCGACCGGCTCGAACGCGGTCTGTGCTGGCTGGTCGATCCGGTCGACGGAACGCGCGATTTCATCCGCGGCCGGCCCGGATGGGCGGTGTCGGTGGCGCTGATCAGCAGCGGGCGTCCCTTGATTGGCTTGTTGGTCGCTCCCGCGCGCGATGAAGTGTGGAGCGCCACCGCCGGCAAAGGGGCATGGCTGAACGGCCGGCGCCTCGCCGCTAGCGGGCGGTCCAGACTGTCCGGCGCGCGGGTGCCGACCGACCGGCTCCCGCCCGAAGACAGCGACCTGGTTACAGTCGAGAAGCCCAATTCGATCGCGTTGCGCGTGGCGATGGTCGCCGACCGCCGCGCCGACCTGGTCGCCACCCTGCGGTGGGGATACGAATGGGATGTTGCCGCCGCGACGCTGATCGCGCGCGAGGCGGGCGCGAGTGTCAGCGACGCATTCGGGGCCCCGCTGTCGTTCAACAAGCGCGATCCGCGTGCCTTTGGCTTGCTGGTCAGCGCTCCCGCGATCCATCGCGCCGCGATCGACAGGTTGGCGGGACGGGCGGCGGCGTTTAGCCGCGACACCCGCCCCGCCTGAGAGTTACCGGCCGGCGCGGGCGCGGGCGACGTCTTCCTGGCTGACCGGAACGACCTTGATCTCGACCCTGCGGTTAAGCGGCTCGTCGACGTTGTCGCCGGTCGCGACCCGCAGCTGAGTTTCACCGAAGCCCTGCCAGCGGATGCGGTTGGACGCGACCCCGCGGCTGGTCAGGTAACCGGCCACCGCCCGCGCGCGCTCTTCCGACAGGCGCTGGTTGCTGGCGGTCGTGCCGACCGTATCGGTGTGGCCGTACACGTCGATCAGGCTGTCCGGATATTGGACCATGCTGCCGGCAACCTGATTGAGAGTCGTCTGGAACGACGGGCTGATGATGGTGCTGCCGGTGGCAAAGGTCACGTCGGGCAGGTTGACCAGGAACGCGCCATCGCCTGTCTCGGTGATGTCCACGCCTGACCCGGCGGTTTCTTCGCGCAGTTCCTTGATCTGCTTGTCCATCTGGTAGCCGACCACGCCGCCGGCAACGCCGCCGATGCCGGCGCCGATGATGCGGCCGGTACTGCCGCCGATCAGGCCGCCGAGCAGCCCGCCCGCGAGCACGCCGCCGACGCCGCCCAGTGCGGTACGAGAAATCTTCTGCTGGCCGGTATTGGGGTCGGTAACGCAGGCCGAGACGCTGAGCAGCGAGACGGTCGCAAGGCTTGCAACGAGAGTGCGTGGAAGAGTCATGATCGGTGTCGCTTCAATGGTTCAAGGGGACGCGCCCGGGAGTGGCGCCGGTACACGGAGCCAAAAACGCACCGCGCGCGTTGTCGTTCCATGCCGCGCTTCGACTTGCCCGCCGAAACCTGCTAGCCGCGCCGCCGATGACCCCCTTCCCGTGGTATCCCTTTTTCGGCCTGCTGGGGCTGATCGTGCTGAACGGCGTGTTCTCGATGTCGGAACTGGCGATCGTATCGGCGCGAACCGCGCAGCTGCGTATGGCGGCCGAGCGCGGCAGCAGCGCGGCCAAGACCGTGCTGGCCCTCGCCGCCGACCCGGGGAAGTTCCTTTCGACCGTGCAGATCGGCATCACCCTGGTGGGCATCATCGCCGGCGCGATTTCCGGCGCCACGCTGGGCGGCCCCATCGGCGAACGGCTGGCGGCGCTCGGCATGTCGCCCCGATATGCCGACAATGCCGGCTACGTGCTGGCGATCGCCGTCACCACGTATCTCAGCCTGGTGGTGGGCGAACTGGTGCCCAAGCAAGTCGCATTGCGTGCCGCGATGCCGATCGCGCTGGCGATGGCTCGGCCAATGGCGACGCTGGCGCGGTTTGCCGCGCCGCTGGTGTGGCTGCTCGATTCTTCGTCCGACGCGCTGATGCGGCTGTTCGGCATTCGCCATCCGGGGGATCACAAGCTGACCGCCGAGGAACTGCACATGATCTTCGCCGACGCGACTCATTCGGGAGTGATCGAGGAGGGCGAGCGAGTAATGATGAGCGGCATCATGCGGCTGGCCGAACGCCCGGTGCGCGAATTGATGACGCCGCGGATCGCGCTCGATTGGGTCGATCTGGCGGCCGGCGAGGACGAGCTGCGCGAAGAGATCGCCGCCTCACCGCATTCGTGGCTGCCCGTCGCCGATGGCTCGCCCGACAACATCGTCGGCGTGGTCAGGGTGCGCGAAGTGCTCGCGCGCCTGCTGTCGGGAGACCCGGTCGCGCTCCCCCAATTGGTGCGCAAGGCCGAGGTGGTTCCCGATCAGCTCGATGCGATGGACGCGCTCCGCCTGCTCCAGTCTTCAGGCACCGGGATGGCGATGGTGCATGACGAATACGGCCACCTCGAAGGGATCGTCACGGCAGCCGATCTGCTGGCGGCCATCGCGGGCACTTTCGCGAGCCACCAGGACGAAGGCGACGAGCCGCAAGTCGTCGTGCGCGAAGACGGCTCGCTGCTGGTCACCGGAGCATTGCCGGCCGATGCCATGGCCGAGCGGCTGGCGATCGATCTGCCCGACGATCGCGAATTCGCGACCGTGGCGGGTTATGTGCTGTGGATGCTCAAGAAGCTGCCCCAGGAGGGCGAACACTTCACCGATCAGGGCTGGCGCTTCGAAGTCGTCGACATGGATGGGCGCAAGATCGACAAGCTGCTGATCAGCACCCTGAGCGACTGAGCGCCCGCGGGCTTATCCGCCCGAACCGGCGCCCGGGGCGGGGATTGCGGCCCGCGCCGCCTGCCCGTCACCTTCCGGCGCGGCGACGATTGTGCGCGTGGTTGTGCCCTTGTCTACCGAATAGGTCTGCGTGTCGCCAACAGTGCTGCGGATGCCCGATTCCGGGGTTCCCGCGCGGCGCAGGGCGTTGAGCTCGACAGCGCTGCGCTGCGGCTGCGGGAACAGCGCCTGCAACGCCTGCTCGGCCGATGTGCCCTCGGTCGGTCGGGGGGCACCGGGCGCGGGCGGGGCGAGCGCGAAATCGGGCGGTACGACCAGCGGGGCCTGCCTCTGGACCGCGAATTCGTCGGGCCGGGCGCGGCTTTCAATCCCGCCCGAACCGCACGCGGCAAGCGCGCCGGCGCCGAGGGTCAAGAGCAGGATCGGGAATAACTTATGCATGGGTACTCTCCGCGGGTGGGTCCGCCTGTTCGCCGCCCTGCGGGGCGATGTCGTCCCCGTGCGGGGCGGGCGGTTTCTCGCGCATGAACAGCGCGCGGGCAAGGATTATAACCACGCCGATGGTGATTGCCGCATCGGCGAGGTTGAAGATCAGGAACGGGCGCCATTCACCCAGGTGCAGGTCAGCGTAGTCGATCACAAAGCCATAGCGGATGCGATCAAGAATATTTCCGAGCGCGCCGCCCAGCACCAGCCCCAGCGCCGCGAGGTCCCACCCGCGCCGTTCGCGCAGCAGCCACACCGCCACCACCAAGGCGATCAGGCTCGTGAATCCGACCAGGACCCAGCGCATCTCGGGCGAATTCGCGGTCAGCATGCCCAGCGAGACACCGTAATTGTCCGCGCGGGTGACGTTGAAGAACGGCAGCAGGTACAGGCTCTCGCCCGGGTCGCCCAGACCGAGCGTCTCGATGACAAAGACCTTGAGCCAGCGGTCGACGCCGAACACCAGTGCGGCCAGCGTGAATCCGCCGATGCGAAATGTAGCGAGACGGTTCATGCCACGGCATCCAGTTGAGCGAGTGCGTCTTCGCACCGGGTGCAAAGCCCGCCGTCCTCGGCCACTTCAGAGAGCAGCCGCCAGCAGCGCCCGCATTTGGCGTCCTCCGAGGGGCTGACCGAGACCGCGCCGCCATCGCTGCGAGTAACCGCGGCGCTGATGAAGATCTCCGCCAGCAGCGCCGCGTCGACACCTGCGGGCACTGCTTCGCCCGGGACGACGACCCGGGCCTCGAGGCTGGAGCGGACCTGCTTGTTGCGTCGCAGCGGCTCGATCGCTTCGGTGACGTGCTGGCGCAACGTCCGCAGCGCGGTCCACCGGGCATCGTCCGCCGTCGCCCCGGGCACTTGCGGCCATTCCGTCAGGTGCACGCTTCCCGCGTCCGGAAAGCGTGTCCCCCACACTTCCTCGGCGGTGAACACCAGCACCGGCGCGGCGTAGCGGACCAGTGCGTGGAACAGGGTGTCGAGCACCGTGCGATAGGCGCGGCGCGCGGGATCGCCGGGCGAATCGCAGTACAAGCGGTCCTTACGGATATCGAAATAGAACGCGGACAGGTCCTCGTTGCAGAAATCGATCAGCGCGCGGGTGTAGGTGTTGAAATCGAAGTCGGCGACCGCCTGGCGCAGGGTCGCGTCGAGTTCGGCCAGCTTGGCGAGCATGTAACGCTCGAGCTCGGGCATCGCTGCGATGTCTGCGACCCGCTCGCTCTCGCCGAACCCGTCGAGCGCGCCGAGCAGGTAGCGGAAGGTGTTGCGCAGCTTGCGGTATTGGTCGGCCACGCCCTTGAGGATTTCCGGCCCGATGCGGTGGTCCTCGGTGTAATCGACCGTCAGCGCCCACAGGCGGATGATGTCGGCGCCGTAATCGCGCATCACGTCGAGCGGACTGACGGTGTTGCCCTTGGACTTGGACATCTTCTCGCCCTTGGCGTCCATCGTGAAGCCGTGGGTCAGCACCGCCTGGTACGGCGCGCGGCCGCGCGTGGCGCAGCTTTCGAGCAGCGAAGACTGGAACCAGCCGCGGTGCTGGTCGGAGCCCTCAAGGTAGAGGTCGGCAGGCCACGAGACATCGGGCCAGCGCCCGCTTTCGAGCACGAAGGCATGAGTGGAGCCGGAATCGAACCACACATCGAGGATGTCGACGATCCGCTCGTAATCATCGGCGTTGTAGTTGGGCCCCAGAAGCGCCGGTGCGGCTTCGTCCGACCATGCGTCGACGCCCCCCGCGCGCACCGCGGCGATGATCCGCGCGTTGACCGCGGGATCGACCAGGTACGCGCCGGACTTGCGATCGACAAATAGCGTGATTGGCACGCCCCATGCGCGCTGGCGGCTAAGCACCCAGTCGGGCCGCCCCTCGACCATGCTGCCGATACGGTTGCGGCCCTTCTCGGGCACGAAACGCGTGTCGGCCAACGCCTCCAGCGCCAGACCGCGTAGGGTTGCGCCGTGGCCGATAGGCCCGCCTTCGTTCTCCCACCGCTGGTCGGCGCGAATCTGGTTTTCGGTACCACAGAGCGGAATGCCGGCCAGCTCATCGGGCGCAAGCGCCTCGATCGGACGATCCATCGGCACGAACCACTGGGGCGTGCAGCGGAAGATCACTTTGGCTTTCGAGCGCCAGCTATGGGGATAACTGTGCTTATAATCTGAGGATGCGCTGAGGAGAGCGCCCGCCTCGCTCAGGTCCGAGCACACCGGCCCGTCAGGCGCGTTGAACTTGGGGTTGATGACCGACATCGATCGTTCGTCGGTGCGCGGCAGCCACGCCCAGTCCTCGCGGTAGCGGCCATCGGCCTCGACCACGAACTTGGGGTTCAGCCCGTGCGCCTTGCACAGCTCGAAATCGTCCTCGCCATGGTCGGGCGCCATGTGGACCAGACCGGTGCCACTGTCGGTGGTGACGAATTCGCCCGGCAGGAACGGCCGCGGCTCGGAATAGAACCCGCCGAGGTGATGCATCGGGTGGCGGGCGACGGTGCCGGCGAGTTGCTCACCGACAAAGTACGGCGGCATCGAGCGTCCCTCGTTTCGCTCCAGATAGATTTTGTCGCGGGTTAATTCTGTCGGGCGATTCGAAATCGTCAAACCAGTGCGAGCTTCAAAAATATCAGTGAGATCAGCCGCAATTAAGAATTTGCCGCGAGTGGTTTCAGCGAGCAGGTACCGTATTCCGACACCATAGGCCAAAGCCTGATTCACCGGGATCGTCCACGGCGTGGTGGTCCAGATCACCGCATGGGCACCGACCAGCTCGGGGATCGGGCTTTCGACAATCTCGAACGCCACGTCGACCTGCGTGCTGACGATGTCCTCGTACTCGACCTCGGCGTCGGCCAGCGCGGTCCTCTCGACCGGGCTCCACATCACCGGCTTGGCGCCGCGGTATAGCTGGCCGCTCTCCGCGAATTTGAGCAGTTCGGCGACGATCGTCGCTTCGCTCTCGGCCTGCATCGTCAGGTAGGGATGGTCCCAGTCGCCGCCGATGCCGAGGCGCTTGAGCTGCTCGCGCTGCACGTCGACCCAATGCTGCGCATAGGCGCGGCATTCGGCGCGGAATTCACGGACCGGGACCTGGTCCTTGTCGAGCTTTTTCTTGCGGTATTGCTCTTCGACTTTCCATTCGATCGGCAGCCCGTGGCAATCCCAACCGGGCACATAAGGCGCGTCCTTGCCGAGCAGCGTCTGCGTGCGCACCACCATGTCCTTGAGCACATGGTTGAGCGCGTGGCCGACGTGGATGTCGCCGTTGGCATAGGGCGGTCCGTCGTGGAGAATGAACTTTTCCCGCCCCGCGCGCGCGGCGCGGACCTGCTCGTAGAGTCCGGCGGCCTGCCAGCGCGCGAGGATGGCCGGCTCCTTCTCGGGAAGGCCGGCCTTCATGGGGAAATCGGTCTTCGGCAGGAAGACCGTGTCCCGATAGTCGCGTGGCTGTGACATGAAGGGGGCGCCTTAGCGACGGCGCGCCCTGTAGGAAAATTGTTTTTCAGGCCGCGAGCAGCGCCCGCGCTTGCGCGCAATCCTGCGCCATCTGCGCGGTCAGGCCGTCGAGGGTGGCGAACTTCGCTTCGGGCCTCAGGAAGTGATGCAGCGCGACCTCTATCTCGCGGCCGTAGAGATCGTCGGCGAAGTCGAAGAAGTACGGCTCGAGCAGCTCCCGCGGCGGCTCGAAGGTCGGCCGGATGCCTAGGCTGGCGGCGCCCCGGAGCCGTTCGCCGCTGTCGAGTACCTTGCCGGTCACGGCATAGATTCCGTAGCGCGGCCGCAGGTACTTGCCCAAGTCGAGATTGGCGGTCGGGTAGCCGATCTCGCGCCCGCGCTTGTCGCCGTGCTGGACCGCGCCGCGGATCGCGAACGGGCGGGTCAACAGCCGGGTGGCGGTGGCGCAGTCGCCCGCGATCAGCGCCTCGCGGATGCGGCTGGACGATACCGCCACGCCGTGGTCCATCACCGGGCCGAGCGCGCGGACCGTGACGCCCGATGCCGCGCCGGTCGCGGCCAGCAGGGCGATATCGCCGCGCCGGCCCTGGCCGAACGTGAAGTCCTCGCCCGTGACCACCCCCGCCGCGCCGAATCGTTCGGCCAGCAAGTCGCTTACGAACGCCTCGGCCGGCGTGGCGGCGAGGTCGCCATCGAATTCGAACACCAGCATCGCATCGGCGCCTGCGGCGGCGAACAGTTCCTCACTCTGATCGAGCGAGGTGAGGCGGAACGGCGGGACGTGCGGGGCGAAATGGCGCACCGGGTGTGGATCGAAGGTGGCAACGATCGCCGGTCGGCGCTCGGCCCGCGCCCAGGCGGTCGCCTCGCGCACGACCGCCTGGTGCCCAAGGTGGAAGCCGTCGAAGTTGCCGAGCGCGAGGATCGCGCCACGCAGCGCGTCGGGAAACGGCGACCGGTGGCCCAGCCGAGTCACGCGTTTCGGGTCAGCGTGACGAACGCAAAGGCCGGGTCGGGGCCAGCCGCCGGGTGCGCTTCGCGCGCAATTTCACGCCATTCCGGTCCCGGCGGGTCCATGAACACATCGCCGGCGGTGTGCTCGTCGATCTCGGTGATCTCAAGCCGGGTGGCGAGCGGGAGGAACAGGGCGAAGATGTCGGCGCCGCCGATCACCGCCAGGTCGCCAGCGCCTGCCAGCGTCAGCGCCTGCTCAAGCGTGTGCGCGACCTCGGCGCCAGGAGCGCGCCAGCTGGGCTGGCGAGTCAGCACGATATGGCGCCGGCCGGGCAGGAGGCCGGGCAGGCTGTCGAACGTCTTGCGCCCCATGATCATCGGCCGTCCCTTGTCATCGGGACCCATGGTGAGCCGCTTGAAGCGCTTGAGATCGGCGCTGATCTGCCACGGCACCGCGTTGTTTAGTGCGATCGTGCCGTCATGCGCGCGGGCGACGATGAACACGACTTCGCGCTGCGCAGGCGCGGTCATCCGGTTACCCGGGTGACGTGGCCCATCTTGCGCCCGTCACGCGCCTCGCCCTTGCCGTAGAGGTGGAGATGCGCGGCGGGTTCGGCGAGGATCGCCGCGGCCTGTGCCGGGCCATCGCCGATCAGGTTGATCATCTCGATCGCGCCCAGCGTGGCGGTGTCTCCGAGCGGCAGGCCGCAGATCGCGCGAATGTGGTTTTCGAACTGGCTGGTGACCGCGCCTTCGATCGTCCAGTGGCCCGAATTGTGCACCCGCGGCGCCATTTCGTTGAACACCGGTCCATCCGCCGTGGCGAAGAACTCGCAGGTCATCACTCCGACGTAGCCGAGGGCCTGGGCCGCCGCGCGCGCCAGCCACCGGGCGGCGGGAATCTGCTGCTGAACGATGGCGGGCGCAGGCACGGTCGAGCGCACGAGGATCCCGCCATGATGGACATTGTGCGGCGAATCCCAGAATCGTATCCCGCCATCGCGCCCGCGCACCAGGATGACCGAGAATTCCGCTTCGAACCGCACCAGCGCTTCGTAGATCAGGCCGTCGCTTGGGACCCGCGTCCCCTCCGCCTCGCGCGCGCTGGACACCCGCCACTGGCCCTTGCCGTCATAGCCGTCGCGGCGGGTCTTGAGGATGCCGGGCGTGCCAACGCGCTCGATCGCGCCGGTCAGCTCGCTGTCGGTGTCGATCGCCGCATACTCTGCTGTGCGGCCCCCAAGCTCCTCGATGAAGCGCTTCTCGCGCACCCGGTCCTGCGCCACTTCGAGCGCCCGGATGCCGGGTGCCAACAGCTCAGCCGGAATCGCCGCGAGCGGGGTCGCCGGGACATTCTCGAACTCGTAGGTCACCACCGCGCAATCGGCGGCGAACGCGGCCAGCGCCGCGCGATCGTGCCATTCGGCACACGTCGACCGGGCGCTGACTTCAGCGGCGATGCCGTCCTTGTCGGGCGAATAGACATGGCAGCGATAGCCGAGCTGCGCGGCGGCCAGCGCCATCATACGCCCAAGCTGGCCGCCCCCCAGGATGCCGATCGTCGAACCGGGGAGGATCATGTTACTGCGGGTGCTCCGCCACGTTCGCGGTCTGCTCGGCGCGGAACGCCTTGAGCCGTTCTGCCAGGTCCGCATCGCCCAGCGCCAGGATCGCCGCCGCCAGCAGCCCGGCGTTGGTCGCTCCCGCTTCGCCGATCGCCAGGGTGCCGACCGGGATCCCCGCAGGCATCTGGACGATCGACAGCAAGCTGTCGTGGCCTTTGAGCGCGCGCGATTCGACCGGGACGCCGAGCACCGGCAGATGCGTCATGGCCGCGACCATGCCGGGCAGGTGCGCCGCGCCGCCGGCGCCCGCGACGATCACCTTGAAGCCTTCGCCGGCCGCGCCCTTGGCAAACGCGGTCAGCCGGTCGGGCGTGCGGTGCGCAGACACGATCCTCGCCTCATAGGCCACTCCCAAGGTATCGAGCGCGGCAGCCGCGCACTTCATCGTCGGCCAGTCAGACTGGCTGCCCATGACGATGGCCACCGCTGCTCCCATGTCAGAAATCCCTGAGATACCGCCGCGGACCGGCGCACATGTCGCTGTCAAAGGCGTATACGATGGGCTCGCCGGTGGGAATCTCCAACTCGGCAATGGCGTCATCTGAAATGTCCGAGAGATGCTTGACCAGCGCGCGTAGCGAATTGCCGTGCGCCGACACGAGCACGGACTGGCCGTCCGCCACGACCGGTAGGATGACCGATTGCCAATACGGAAGAACCCGTTCGATCGTCAGCTTGAGGCTCTCGCTCACCGGTATATCGATACCGGCATAACGCGGGTCAGCGGACACGTCGTACTCATCACCCGCCTCCATCGGAGGGGGCGGTACGTCGAAGCTGCGGCGCCACAGCTTGACCTGTTCGTCGCCGTGCCGGGTGGCGGTCTCCGCCTTGTTGAGGCCGGTCAGCCCGCCATAGTGGCGCTCGTTAAGGCGCCAATCCTTGACTTCGGGGATCCATAGCCGGCCGCACGTCTCGAGCGCCAGATGGAGCGTGCGAATAGCACGCGTCTGGAGCGAGGTGAAAGCATGCGTCGGCAGCAGGCCCTTGGCGGCCAGCAAGTCTCCCGCCGCGCGCGCTTCTGCGACGCCTTGATCGGTCAGGTCGACATCCCACCACCCGGTGAACCTGTTTTCCAGGTTCCACCGGCTCTGGCCATGGCGCACCAGGATCAAATGGGCTTGGGTCGGCGTAGGCAAGGGAGGCTCCGTTTAAGGAAGGCCCGCGCGTTAGCCTTCGTCCGGCGGTTTGGGAAGGGAGCGGCTGTCCAGTTCGCGCGCCTGCGCCTTCCTCCGGCGCAAGTTCTCGCGCAACTTGGCGGCGAGCCGCTCCTCCCGGGTGAGCTTGGGGCCGGTGTCCATCAACGCTCTGCTTGACAGGTCGGGCGCGGGTGACAATAGCGCGCGCCTTCCCGGCGCTGCTGTAGCTCAGTGGTAGAGCGCACCCTTGGTAAGGGTGAGGTCGAGAGTTCAATCCTCTCCAGCAGCACCATAACCAGTTGTCCTACCGCCTTCGGCTACTTGAGGACGGTTAAGGGCTCAATCAGCTCCCTGCTGGGCGCGCACGTCGGCCCACTCGGGGTGGCGTTTGAACAGCGCCTGGACGTAGCTGCAGGCTGGTTCGATCGTGAAGCCCTCGGCCCGCGCGTCGGCCACCAGCGCTTCGACCAACTGGTGCCCGAGACCCTTGCCGCGCGCTTCGGGCGGAACGAAGGTGTGATTGGCGATCCGCGTGCCGCCGCGCGCGATCCACGTCAGCTCGGCCACCTTGTCGGTGCCCTCCACGTCTGCGCGGTAGGCGCCGCGGTTGGCGCTCTGGCTACGGGTGACAGTCATCGGCCGATCTCCTTCTTGCCCCCAACTGGCAGGCAAGCCATGGCGTTCCAGTGCAATTCCTGTCCGACAACGCCGCCTCCGTCCACCCGCGCGTGTGGGACGCGCTGCGCGCCGCCGACGCGCCCGACACGCCGTACGATACCGACCGGCTGAGCCGCGGGCTGGACGAACGCTACTCGGCGCTGTTCGGCCGGGACGCCCATGTCCTGTGGATCGGCAGCGGGACCGCGGGCAACTGCCTCGCGCTGGCGACGATGGTTGCCCCCCACGGTGGGGTGGTGTGCCATCGCGAGGCACATATCGAGACCGATGAAGGCGGTGCACCGGGGTTCTACCTGCACGGGGCCAAGCTGCTCCTCGCGGAAGGCGGCGGGGCCAAGCTCACTCCGCAATCGATCTCCGCGGTGCTCGCCGGGATCACCCGCGGTATCCACCAGGTTCAGGCCCAGGCGATCTCGATCACCCAGGCGACCGAGTATGGGCTAGTCTACCGCCCCGCCGACCTTACCGCGATCGGCGCACTGGCGGCCGGGCACGGGCTCGGCCTGCACATGGACGGCGCCCGCTTTGCCAACGCCGTGGCCTTTCTGGGTTGCAGTGCTGCGGAAGCCGCGGGCCCCATCGATGCGCTCAGCTTTGGCGGGATCAAGAACGGCGCGATGGACGCCGACGCGATCGTGTTTTTCGATCCGGCGCAAGCTGACCTCGCCCGGTGGCGGCGCAAGCGTGCCGGGCATCTTCATTCCAAAGGACGGTTTCTGGCCGCTCAGCTCCACGCCTTGCTCGACGGCGACCTGTGGCTCAGCAACGCGCGCGCCGCCAACGACGCGGCGAGCGCGGTCGCCGCCGGCGCGGCCGGGCGGTTGTTGCATCCGGTCGAGGCCAACGAACTGTTCGTCGTGTTGGACGCGGCCGAACGACAAGCGCTGCGCGGCCAGGGCTTTGCGTTCTACGACTGGGACGACCGGGCGGTACGCTTGGTCACCTCGTGGAACACGCGCGCCGACCACGCCGAGGCGCTCGGGCGCGCCATCGCCGCGCTGTGACGGAACCGTCACCGGGGACCGAGCGTCGGCACGCGCTGCTGCGTCCCGAAATTGCGCTCCCGTTCGTCGTGATCGTGCTGATCTGGGGGTCGACCTGGTTCGCGATCAAGGATCAGCTCGATTCCGCGCCCGCGAGTTGGTCGGTCGCCTATCGCTTCGGCATCGCCGCGCTCGGCATGTTTGCGGTAGCGTTCGTCGCGGTGCGGCGTGTGGGCATGCCGGCGGAGGACCACCTGACCGCGCTGGCGCTTGGCCTGTTCCAGTTCTGCCTCAATTTCAATTTCGTCTATCGGGCGGAGAATCATCTGACTTCGGGCATCGTCGCAGTCCTGTTCGGACTGCTGATGGTGCCCAATGCGGTTTTCGGGCGGGTCTTTCTGGGCCAGGCGATCACGCCTTGCTTTCTGCTCGGCTCACTCATCGGGCTGGCGGGAATCGCGTTCCTGCTGCTCAATGAAGCCAATCATGCGTCGGCCAGCGGCACCATCGCGCTGGGGACTTTCCTGACCGTCGCGGGAATTCTCTCGGCATCGGTCGCGAACGTGTTGCAGGCAAGCGCGCGTGCGCGCCGGCAGCCGCTGCTGGTCCTGCTGGCGTGGGCCATGCTCTATGGCACCTTGATCGACGGCGCTGTGGCGCTCGTCACCAGCGGCGCGCCCGTGATCCCGGCGAGTGGGCGATATTGGTTCGCGGTCGCTTATCTCGGGATCGTCGGCTCGGTAGTGACCTTCCCGATGTACTTCAGGCTGATCCGCGATCTCGGCCCCGGCCGCGCGGCTTACAACGGCGTGGTCGTGCCGGTTGTGGCGATGGCCATCTCTACGATGCTCGAGGGATATCGCTGGACGGCGCTAGCGGCGGGCGGGGCGGCCCTCGCGCTGCTCGGCATGGTCGTCGCGTTGCGGGGCCGCGAGGCGCCCGTCAACAGGCCAACAGACCCTCGCGAAACGTCGGATAAAGCGGGCGCCAGTTGAGTTCACGCTTCACCTTGCCATTGGCCACCCGCCGGCTCTCCGCATAGAACGCCCGCGCCGCTGGCGAGAGATCGGCCTGCGCCAGGGTCTGCAGCGGCGGCGGGGACAGGCCCAGCAACCGGCACGCCGCCTCGATCACGTCATTCTGGTTCGCCGGCAGGTCGTCGGCCACGTTGTACGCGCCGGGCGGCCCCGCGAAGCCGGCCACGACGCCCGAGGCGATGTCGTCGACATGGACCCGGCTGAACACCTGGCCGGGCAAGTCGATGCGGCGCGCGCGACCGTCACGCACCCGCTCGAGGGCGCTGCGGCCCGGACCGTAGATCCCGGGCAGGCGAAATACCCGCGCGCCGCGCGCGAGCCAGGCGGCGTCGGCATCCGTCCGTTCCGAGCGCCTGCCGCCGCCGATGGGCGCGCTCTCGTCGACCCATGCGCCGCCCGTATCGCCGTAGACCCCGGTCGAGGACAAGTACCCGAGCCAGGCGTCAGGCAGCGCGTCGCCGTACCTCTCAAGCACCGGATCGCCCGCCTCGTTCGGCGGGATCGAACTTAGGACATGGGTTGCAGCCGCCAGCGCGCTCCGGACGCCGACCGAATCGGCGAACTCGAGGTCAGCGTCGCGCCCGGTCGCCGTCACGCCCCAACCCATGGCTTGGGTCGCGGCGCGTATACGCGTGGCCGAATACCCGAGGCCGAAAATGAACAGATGCGCCATCGGGGCGTTGTACTTGCTGCCCGCCGTAACGAAAGCCTAAGGCTAACCCATGGATATCGCCCGCACCCCTTCGACGCCTGACGGCAATCCCGTGATGGCCGACGCTCCGCCTGCCCCCAAGGAACCGCCGACGATCCGGCGCGAGGATTACCAGCCCTATCCCTGGCTGGTGCCCGAAGTGCGCCTCGAGTTCGCCCTCGGGATCAGCAAGACGCGGGTCACGGCGGCGCTGACCGTATGCCGCAACGCCCGAGCCGAGGCGACGAACATCCTGCGGCTTGAGGGCGACGGGCTCGAGCCCCTATCGGTGACCGTGGATGGCGAGGCGGTCAATTCGTGGTCGCTCGCCGAGGGTGACCTGGTGATACCGCTCGCGGGCGACAGCCACCTGGTCGAGATCGTGACCGAGATCGATCCTTCGGCCAATACCCAGCTGATGGGGCTTTATGCCTCGGGCGGCATGCTGTGCACCCAGTGCGAGGCCGAGGGCTTCCGCCGGATCATGTTCTTCCCCGACCGCCCTGACGTGCTGTCAACTTATCGCGTGCGGATGAGCGGTCTCAGGGACCAGTTTCCGGTCCTGCTCTCCAACGGCAACCGCGAGGCCGCGGGTGAGAACGCCGACGGTTCGCACTGGGCCGAATGGCATGACCCGTGGCCCAAGCCGTCGTACCTGTTCGCGCTCGTCGCGGGTGACCTGGCGTGCAACCGCGACAGCTTCACCACCATTAGCGGCCGCACGGTCGAGCTGGGGATCTGGGTCCGCGACGGCGATCTCGAGCGCACCCATCATGCGATGGAATCGCTCAAGAAATCAATGAAGTGGGACGAAGACACGTTCGGCCGCGAATACGATCTCGACGCCTTCAACGTGGTCGCAGTGAGCGACTTCAACATGGGCGCGATGGAGAACAAGGGGCTCAACGTCTTCAACACCAAGTACGTCTTGGCCGACATCGAGACCGCCACCGACGGCGATTTCGACGGTATCGAAGGGGTGATCGGCCACGAATATTTCCACAACTGGTCGGGCAACCGTGTCACGTGCCGCGACTGGTTCCAGCTGAGCCTCAAGGAAGGCTTCACCGTGCTGCGCGACCAGCTGTTCAGCCAGGACATGGGCAGTCCGGCGGTCAAGCGGATCGAAGATGTCCGGGTGTTGCGCTCGATCCAGTTCCCGGAGGATTCAGGGCCGTTGGCGCATCCGATCCGGCCCGACAGCTTCCGCGAAATATCCAATTTCTACACCTCGACGATTTATAACAAGGGCGCCGAGGTCATCCGCATGATGCGCTCGATGGCCGGGCCCGAGCGATTCCGCAAAGGCACCGACCTCTATTTCGATCGCTACGACGGGCAAGCCGCGACGTGCGAGGACTTCATCGGCGCCATCGAAGACGGCGCTGGGCTCGACCTGGGGCAATTCCGCCTGTGGTATTCGCAGGCCGGCACGCCCAAGCTGGCGGTGCGGATGACGCATGACGGCGATACCGCCACGCTCCACCTCACGCAGGAAGTTCCGGCCACCCCCGGGCAGCCGGACAAGGCCCCGGTTCCCATTCCGCTCCGGATCGCGCTGTTCGACCGGGCCACCGGCAAGCATGGCGGCGAGCAAATGATCACGTTCGCCCACGCCACGGGGAGCTTCGCTTTCGCAGGGTTTGCCGAGCCACCGGTGCTGTCGATCAATCGCGGGTTTTCCGCGCCCATCGCCATCGAACGCGACGTCACCGAAGCGGACCTGGTATTCCTCGCCGCGCATGACGACGATCCGTTCGCGCGCTATGAGGCGATGCAGGACCTGATCGTCGGTCACTTGCGCGAAGCGGTCGACGGTACGCTTGGCGATGCCGCCCGGGATGCTGCGCGCAAGGCGATCGGCGGGGCGTTCGCGGCGGTGCTGGCGGATACTCGGCTCGACGATCTGATGCGCGGCGAGCTGCTGATCCTGCCCGGACATGCCTATCTGTCCGAACAGATGCTGATCGCGGACCCGGCCGCGATTCACCGCGAGCGCGAGGGCCTTAAGGCATGGCTGGGGCAGCGCTTCAAAGCAGAGCTGACCGCGATGCATGAACGCGCCAGCGCGGTTCCTTACAGCCTCGACGCCGCGGCGCGGGGTGCGCGCAAGGTGAAAACCCAGGCGCTGGTCTATCTCGCCGCCGGCCTTCCCGAGCGGGCCGCCGAACTGGCCGCGCAACAATACGATGCGGCCGACAATATGACCGACCGGCAGGGCGCATTGATGGTGCTGGCCGGGCTGCAGTCGCCGGAGCGGACGCACAAGCTGATCGATTTCTACAATCGTTATCGCGGTAACGATCTGGTGGTCGACAAGTGGTTCGCGATCCAGGCCCAGTCGCTCCACCCCAGTGTGCTCGAACACGTCAAGGCGCTCAGTCAGCATCCTGACTTCACGCTCAAGAACCCCAACCGCGTCCGCTCGCTGTACATGGCGTTCACCGGCGCGCCGCAGGGGTTCCATGCAGCCAGCGGCGAGGGCTATCGGATGATTGCCGACCTGATCCTGGCTCTCGACCCGCTCAACCCGCAGACGGCGGCGCGGTTCGTGCCGCCGCTCGGCCGGTGGCGGCGGCTGGAACCGGGCCGGGCGGCACTGATGCGCACCGAGCTCGAACGCATCGCCGCCGCGCCCAAGCTCAGCCGAGATTCATACGAACAGGTCACCCGCAGCCTTGGGTGATTCCCGCCTTCGCGAGGAGGTCGAAGTCATTCGCGCGCCGTCGCTGGGTGACATTGCCCATGGCTTCCTCGGCCGCCGGGGAGGGATTTCCACGGGCGTGGCGGCCGGGCTCAATATCGGCTGGGGCGCCGGCGACGAGCGTGGCGCGGTGGCGGAGAATCGCGCCCGCGCGGTCGCGGCGGTTCTGCCCGGCGCGCGACTGGTCACGGTCTATCAGGTCCATTCGCCCGACGCCGTTGTGGTTACCACGCCCTGGCCCGACGACGAGCGTCCGCCGGCCGACGCCATGGTGACCGACCAGGCAGGGATGCTGCTCGGGATCGTCACCGCCGATTGCGCGCCGGTCCTGCTGGCCGACGCCGACGCCGGAGTTCTCGGTGCCGCTCACGCGGGTTGGCGCGGCGCGCACGGCGGTGTCCTTGAAAACACGCTTGCGGCGATGACCGGTCTTGGCGCCCGGCCCGAGCGCATCGCGGCGGTCATCGGGCCGGCCATCGCGCAAGCGAGCTACGAGGTCGCCGACGGTTTCCGCGCGGCGTTCGCGCCTGGCGAGGCGCATTTCTTTGCGCCCGGACGGCCAGGGCATTGGCAATTCGATCTGGCCGGCTATGTCGCCGCGCGGCTCCGCGCGCTCGGTGTGGGAGCGGTCGAAAGCCTTGGCCTCGATACCTATCCCGACGCGGAGCGCTTCTTTTCCTACCGCCGTTCGGTGCATCGCGGCGAGCCCACATACGGACGGCAATTCTCGCTGATCGGGCTGCCCGCCTAACCAGTCCCAACGCCGCCCAAAATGCCTGTTGGCATGCCCGCGCGCCTCGTCTATCAGCCGCGCCAAGCCGCCGTCCCGGGGCACTTTGATGGGATGCGGCGGGTCAAAATTTCTTCGGCTCCGCGCGCGGATTTTCGCGCCACCGGCCGGCAGGCAAGGCAAGGCGATGGTAACCACCACAGGCACCTCTGAACCCGGAGCATCGAGCGCCGACGGTCTGGGGGAAGGGGAAGGCGTCCGCCGCCGCGATTTCTTCAATATCGCTGCCGTCAGTGCCGCCGGCGTGGGCGGGCTGGCAACGCTTTATCCGCTCATCAGCCAGATGGCGCCGTCCGCCGACGTCCTGGCCGAATCGACCACCGAGCTCGACATCACGTCGATCGAGCCCGGCATGGCGATCAAGGCCATGTACCGCAAGCAGCCGGTGTTCGTGCGCAACCTGACGCAGACCGAGATGGCCGCGGCTAACGCCGTCCCGCTGGCGGAGCTGCGCGATCCGCAATCGCTCGACGAGCGGACCAAGCCGGGCAAGGCCAACTGGCTGATCACGATGGGCGTGTGCACGCACCTCGGGTGCGTCCCGCTAGGCACCAGCGAGGGCGAGAACCGCGGTGAATTCGGCGGCTATTTCTGTCCCTGCCACGGCTCGCAATACGATACCGCCGCGCGCATCCGCAAAGGCCCGGCGCCGAAGAACCTCGAGGTTCCGGATTACGAGTTCACTTCCGACACCAAGATCGTGATCGGGCAGAAGGGAAAGTAAGGGACCATGAGCTTCCCCTGGGCCCGGGCCTACGAACCCAAGGCACCGCTGATGCGGTACCTCGACGAGAAGCTGCCGTTGCCACGGTTCATCTTCAACGCCGTCGGGGCCGGCTATCCGGTACCGCGCAACTTGTCGTACTTCTGGAATTTCGGCGTTCTCGCGGGGTTCTGCCTGGTCCTGCAGATCGTCACCGGACTCATCCTGGCGATGCATTTCGCGCCTAACGCGACGCTGGCTTTCGACAGCACCGAACATATCATGCGCGACGTGAACTGGGGGTGGCTGCTGCGTTACGCGCATGCCAATGGGGCCAGCTTCTTCTTCGCGGTAATCTACATCCACATCTTCCGCGGGTTCTTCTACGGTTCGTACAAGGCCCCGCGCGAGATGATCTGGCTGCTGGGCGTGGTCATTTTCCTGCTGACGATGGCGACCGGCTTCATGGGCTATGTGCTGCCGTGGGGGCAGATGAGCTTCTGGGGCGCGAAGGTCATCACCGGCCTGTTCGGCGCGATCCCGCTGGTGGGCGAACCGCTGCAGATCTGGCTGCTGGGCGGCTATGCGCCCGACAACGCCGCGCTCAACCGCTTCTTCAGCCTGCACTTCCTGCTGCCGTTCGTGATCCTGGGCGCGGTCATCCTGCATATCTGGGCGCTGCACATTCCGGGCTCGTCCAACCCGACCGGGGTCGAGGTAAAGAGCGAGAGCGATACCGTTCCGTTCCACCCGTACTACACCGCGAAGGACGGGTTCGGCCTCGGCGTGTTCCTGATCCTCTACTGCATCATGGTGTTCTTCCTGCCTAACTACCTGGGGCATGCGGACAACTATATCCCCGCCAACCCGATGGCGACGCCGGCGCTGATCGTGCCCGAATGGTATTTCTGGCCGTTCTACGCGATCCTGCGCTCGTTCACGTCGGACTTCATCCTGTCGGCCAAGCTGTGGGGCGTGCTGGCGATGTTCAGTTCGATCCTGGTGTGGTTTTTCCTGCCGTGGCTCGACAAGTCACCGGTGCGCTCGGGCCATTACCGTCCGGCGTTCAAATGGTTCTTTGGCATCCTGGTGATCGACGTGCTGGTGCTCGGCTATTGCGGCGGCAGCCACGCGGAAGAGCCTTATCTGATGATCAGCCAGATCGCGACCGCGTACTACTTCCTGCACTTCCTGGTATTCCTGCCGCTGGTATCGTGGTTCGAGCGGCCGACGCCGCTGCCCTTCTCGATCACCGAGGCGGTGTTGGGATCCGATGACGCGGCCATTCTCGGCGCCAGCACGCCCACGGCCGCCTGAGCGGGCAACAGGGGAAAGACGCATAACATGACCCGCCTGATTGGGATCTTCGTCGGCCTCGGCTTTGCTTTCGTGGTATTGCTGGCATTTGTGTTCGGTGCCGCCACCGTAATCGGCGAGGGGCATCTCAAGGAGCCCAGTGCCGAACATGACTACCACCTGGAGGCCAAGAATATCCACTTCGCAAGCGATGGACCGCTTGGCAAGTTCGACCGCCAGCAGGTCCAGCGCGGGTTCCAGGTCTACAAGGAAGTATGCTCGGCGTGCCATTCGCTGCGGCTGGTGGCGTTCCGCGACCTCGCCCAGCTTGGCTACACCGCCAACGAAGTCAAAGCGGCGGCCGCCGGTTTCACGGTGCCCGGGATCGATCCCAACACCGGTGAGGCCAATACCCGTCCGGGCGTGGCGACCGATTATTTCCCTAAGCCGTATCCCAACGACATCGCCGCGCGCGCCGCGAACAACAACGCCATCCCGCCCGACTTGTCGCTGATGCCCAAGGCGCGCGAGGGCGGGCCCCAGTATATCTACTCGCTGCTGACCGGCTATCGCGAACAACCGGCAGCGCTGGTCAGGAAATACCCTGGAGCGAAGACTCCTACGGGGCTCTATTACAACCCGTATTTCGCCAATCTCAACATTGCGATGCCGCCCCCGCTGACCAGCGACGGCCAAGTGACTTACGCCGATGGTACCAAGGCGACAGTGGCGCAGATGGCCACGGACGTCGCCGCGTTCCTGGTGTGGACCTCGGAGCCGACGCTCGAGAAGCGCCACCAGACCGGTTATGGCTTTATCGCCTTCCTGCTGTTCGCGACGATCTTGGCATGGTTCTCGAAGCGTCAGGTGTGGGCGCCCTTGAAGCCGCGCAAGCACAAGGCCTGAGCGCCGCTTGACGCCCGACCAAATCCGGGCGCTGATCCGCACGGTTCCAGACTTCCCCGCGCCGGGAATCCAGTTTCGCGACATCACGACCTTGATCGCCGACGGTCCTGGCCTCGCGGGGGCGATCGAGTTGCTCGCTCAAGGTGTCGAGGGAACCCGCGCCCGAGCGGTGGCCGGAGTCGAGGCGCGCGGGTTCATCTTTGGCGCCGCGCTCGCTATTCGCCTCGGCATCGGTTTCGTGCCGGTGCGCAAGGCGGGCAAGCTGCCCGTCCCCACTATCGGCGTCGACTACGCGCTCGAATACGGGACTGCGCGGATCGAACTCGATCCGGGTGCGATCGAGCCTGGCGAACGCGTGCTGCTGGTCGATGATTTGCTTGCCACCGGGGGCACGGCGCTTGCCGCCGCCCAATTGCTGCGCCAGGCCGGGGCGGTCGTGGATTTTGCCTTGTTCGTGATCAACTTGCCCGAGCTCGGCGGCGAGGAAAAATTGTACGCCGAAGGGATCGCCTGCCATTCGGTGGTCGAATTCGCCGGGCACTGACACGCCCTTGACGGTAATGGGCGCGCGGTGGCAATCCGCAGCGCGCGTGCGGGTATAGCATAGTGGTAATGCACTAGCCTTCCAAGCTAGCTAGGCGGGTTCGATTCCCGCTACCCGCTCCATCCTCCCATTCGCCTATGTCCGCAGGCATCTAGAAAAACCGCCAGAAACCCTGTTATTCTGTGGACGCAAGGTTGTAAGCGTTCACTTGCGTTCGCGCTTAGCCACCAGTTGATGGGGTATAATTGGGGGGTATCTGCCAGACGCCAATGCGATACCCCCACGCTTGGGGGTATCTTTGCTGCGAGTCCCAGCGCGGTTGGCAGCCGCGTGGCATTGACTGACGTTGCGATTCGGAACGCAAAGTCCGGCGCGAAGCCGATTAAGCTGGCGGACGGCGCGGGTATGTTCCTGCTCATCACGCCTGCCGGGGGTAAACTCTGGCGGCTCAAGTATCGGATCGACGGACGCGAGAAGCTGCTGGCCATTGGTCGCTATCCTGAGATCGGTCTGAGCGACGCGCGCAAGCGACGTGAGGAAGCGCGGGCGCTGATCGCGTCGGGCCAAGACCCTTCTCGCGAATAGCAGCGCGCCAAGGTGCACTCGCGAGTCAAAGCTGCGGACACCTTCGCTGCCATTACTAGCGAATACTGTGCTAAGCGTAGGCGCGACGGCGAAAAGGGCTGCGCACCGGCTACGGCGGTCCGGAGCGAATATCTCCTTTCACTGTTGTACGGTAGCATCGGTCGACTAGCCATTGCCGAAATTGAGCCGACCGACATCTTGGGGGCCATCCGCAAGATTGAGGGCAAGGGCAATCTGGAAAGCGCTCGACGCACCTTACAACTGGCAAGCATGGTGTTCCGTTATGCCGTGGCGACGACGAGGCTGCGCTCTGATCCAACTCGCGACCTCCGCGGTGCGCTGACGGCGCCTACCGTCACCCACTACGGGGCGATTACCGACGCTAGGCAGGTGGGCGAACTGCTGCGCGCCATTAGAGCGGTTTCTGATCAGTCTGGGTCATATCCGCAAGAGCTGAAGTAGTTGGCGCATTCTCGGGGTTGGAAGATATCGACGAGCGTTCCGATCACCTCCCAGAGGCCACTCACGGTGCGCTCGCC
>JBDSUJ010000108.1:0-19776 GCA_039927815.1 Croceibacterium sp.
GCCCTGTTTCTTGGCTTCGTAAAGTGCGATGTCGGCGCGCTGGAACAAGTCCGCCTCGGATAGGGACCCCTCGGCCTCCGCAGCGCCGATGCTGAGCGACAGGATCCCGGACCAGCTCTCGCGCGCCCATACCATGCCTTGCAGGGCGTCGATGCGGTTGACCATCGCGGCGACGTCGTCTGGCGCGCCTTCCAGCAGGATCGCGAATTCGTCGCCGCCGATGCGAGCACAGCTGGTGCGCTGATTGTCGAATTCCCCAAGAGCCGTGCCGATGTGCTGGAGCAAGGCGTCCCCGGCATAATGGCCGTGCCGGTCGTTGAGCTCCTTGAGAAAATCGACGTCGAGGAGGAACAGGCTGAACGGCTCTCCCCGCTCCAGCAGAACACGCATGCGTTCCTGAAAGTGCGCGCGATTGCCCAGGCCGGTCAGGAAATCGGCGTGCGCTGCGCGGCGCAGCGTCTCGCGCTCGATCTCCATGGCGCGGGCGCTCGCCGCTGCTGAATCGCGCTGGCGTCTAAGCGACATGAACCGCCCGGCGATCAGCAGGGAGAACACCAGTGATTCGAAAGCCATCGCGGCAAACGTTGCCATGTCGATCGCGTCGCTCTGGCCCATTAGCCCAAAATTGCGCGCAGCGCGGGCCGCGAATACCGCGATTACCGGGGCCCAGCCAATCAGATAAGGCCATACGACCCGGCTCCCGCGAACCGCAGCCAGTACGACCGCCAACAGCGAGACGACGACGCAGGCCGCCAGCAGCACGTTGAGCACACGGTCGGTCGCCTGCGCGTCAAGCCAGGTTTCGTTCGCGGCAAGCACGCCGGCAGCGAAACACGCTACGCCTCCGGCTTGAACTAGGTTACGCATCAGGCGCGGAACTTTGCCTTCCTCGATCACACCGAGGAAAAACTGGCTACCGAGGGCGACCATCAGGCCGACCAGGACACTATCGATCCGGACCGCCCTCGGCCCGGCCAAGCCAGGCAGCACGAAAGCCGCCAGGTTGGTCCAGATGAGGCCGTAAGCGAGCGCCGTGGCGACCCACGCCAAGTACCAGCGCTGGAAGGGGTAGCGTTGGCCCGTGAAAACAATCAGGTTATAGACGAAGGCCGAGGCGAGCAGCCCGGCGAATACGCCCATCAGCGCCAGCCAGCGATCGTCGACCCGATCGGCGTCGCGCGAAGTCAAAACGCTGACCTTTCGCAGCAGATCGACACTGTCGAGCCGTTCAAAACCCAGTTTGAGCTGCGCGAGGTCGCGGCCCGGGGTTTTCATGTTAAACTCGAGCACTCCGCCCGCCGCCCAGTTGTCGCCGAGCTGATCGTCGCGCAGGACGGTGCGCTCGACGCTGCCATCGCGGGCGACTGCGACAATCGCGAGCGTGTGAAACCGCACCTGATCGATCTGCATGATCCAGCCGGCCGGGAGCGCCTCAAGCGGCGCCGGATTGCGCAACGTCAGCCACGTCCAGGTAGTCGGTTGGCCGGCTGTTCCGGCGGCCCGCGACACTTCGAATGCGCTGCGTAGATTGCGTTCAGCGGCGCCAGCTACGCCGGGGATCGTGAGCAGGGCCAGGGCCATCAGCCAGCAGACAGCCCGACGGATCAACGATTGCACGAGCGCCGCCATGGGCAATCTGTGACGCGCACTGTTGCAGATTAAGTTAACATAGGACTTAGACTTGTTACGCGATTGATTGACTTTGATGCGCTTTGCTACCACATGCGCGCCATCGAGGCGCTTTGCAGCGTGAACTGATGGGCCTTTCCATTGGCCCGCCCCGGCTCGCCTCGGTTGTTTCCCAAGGGCTTCCCTATTCACGCGGGTCGTTCATCGGGTCCCATCAAAGTTAGACTTTGATGGGTTCCCATAACCCGCCTCGGCGTGCGCATTGTGCGCTCGGCCGTCGCATTTATTGCGAGTTTTTTACCATGACATTCGAAACACTCGGGCTCTCACAGCCCGTCCTCCAGGCGCTTGCGCTGAAGGAATACACCACGCCGACCCCGATCCAGGAACAGGCCATCCCGACCGTTCTCACGGGGCGCGACCTGCTCGGCATTGCTCAGACCGGGACCGGCAAGACCGCCGCGTTCATGTTGCCCTCGATCGACCGGCTGGTAGCCGCCGACAAGCGTCCGGCGCCGCGCCATTGCCGCATGCTGGTGCTCGCTCCCACGCGCGAACTGGCGGGCCAGATTGCCGAGAGCGCGCGCGAATACGGCCGGTTCAGCCACCTCAAGGTGGTGACCACTTTCGGCGGTACTTCGGTGAACAAGAACCGGCAGGACGTGGCGCGCGGCGTCGACATCCTGATCGCCACTCCTGGACGACTGGTCGACTTGTGCGAGCAGCGCGCGCTCGACTTGTCGCAAGTCGAAATCCTGGTGCTGGACGAAGCCGACCAGATGATGGACCTCGGGTTCATCCACGCGCTCAAGGCAATCGTGCGGATGTTGCCGGTCAAGCGCCAGACGCTGTTCTTCAGCGCGACCATGCCCTCCGCGATCAAGCAGCTGGCCGGCCAGTACCTGACCGATCCAGCACAAGTCTCGGTCGCTCCGCAGGCGACTACGGCCGAGCGCGTTCAGCAGTTCGTGTGCTTTGTCGGGCAGTCTGAAAAGCAGGCCCTGCTGACGCTCGCGCTGCGCAAGGGGCTAAAATCGGGAGAGATGGACCGGGTGCTGGTCTTCACTCGCACCAAGCACGGTGCCGACCGGGTGGTAAAGAAGCTTGCCCAGTCGAACATCGTCGCCAACGCAATCCACGGCAACAAGAGCCAGCCGCAGCGTGAGCGGGCGCTTGAGGAGTTCAAGCAGGGCCGCTGCAAGGTTCTGGTGGCGACCGACATCGCGGCCCGCGGCATCGACGTTACCGGGGTCAGCCATGTCATCAACTTCGAGCTACCAAACGTGGCCGAGCAATACGTCCACCGCATCGGCCGCACGGCTCGCGCGGGGCGCGAAGGTGTGGCGCTGAGCTTCTGCGCGCAGGACGAGCGCGACTATCTGCGCGACATACAGAAGCTGACCAAGGTTACACTCGACCAAGTGCCGTTGCCGGAAGGCTTGCGCGAGGAAGTGGCGGTCGTCGCGACCCATGCCGAGCCAGTTCGCGGACCGCGCGGCAATCCGCGTGGCACCGGAAGGGGCCAGCCCCCGCGCCGCGACACCCGGACCGAAGCTCAGCGCGATGCGCGCGGCGAAGTGCGGGTTGAGGCCCGCGGCGGTGATCGCCGGCCGCAAGGTGCGCCCAAGCCGGGCGGCAATTTCAAGCCCGGCGGTAGCGGCGGTAACCGACGGGGCGGGCGGGGCGGTCGCCCCGGTGGGGGCGGGGGCGGACCCCGCGCCGCGAGCGCCTGACGCATAACGGGCGCGGTTGCCGTCCGGCGCCGCGCTCGCCATATGCCCCGCTCCAGCGGGAGCACGGCGCATGGCCGACTACGACTACGACTTGTTCACCATCGGTGCCGGCTCCGGAGGCGTGCGCGCCAGCCGGATCGCCGCGGCACACGGCGCCAAAGTGGCGGTGGCGGAAGAATATCGGGTCGGGGGCACCTGCGTCATCCGGGGCTGCGTGCCCAAGAAGATGCTCGTCTACGGCGCACATTTCGCCGAGGACCTGCAGGACGCGAGGAACTTCGGGTGGGACGTGGGCGAACCCAAGTTTGACTGGGCGGTGCTGCGTGACAACGTCCTTGGAGAGGTCGACCGGCTCAACGGGCTCTACACCCAGACGCTCGAAAACCACGATGTGAAGATTATCGTTCAACGCGCGACCGTCAGCGGTCCGCATGAGGTGACGTTGGCTGATGGCCGCAGGGTTACCGCCAAATACATCCTCGTCGCGACTGGCGCCCGGCCGCATATCCCGGTGTGTGGGGGCAGCGAGCTCGGCATCACCTCCAACGAAGCGTTCCATCTCGACGCGCTGCCCAAGCGTATCCTGATCGCCGGCGGCGGTTACATCGCCAACGAATTCGCCGGGATTTTCAACGAACTCGGCACTCACGTGACGATCATTAACCGCAGCGACAAGCTGCTGCGCGGCTACGACGAGCAATTGCGCGACCGCCTGCTCCAGATCAGCATGATGAAGGGCATCGACTTTCGCTTTAAGGCCGAGTTCCGCGGCATCGAGAAGACCGCTACGGGTTCACTCAAGGTCTCGATGACCAGCCATGACGACCTTGAGGTCGACGCGGTCATGTTCGCCACCGGCCGCGTTCCGAACAGCGAAGGGCTCGGCCTGGCGGAAGCCGGGGTGAAGTTGGGCGACAAGGGCGAAATCATCGTCGACGCGTATTCCAGAACCAGCGTCGACAGCATGTACGCGATCGGCGACGTCACCGACCGCATCCAGCTGACCCCGGTGGCGATCCGCGAAGGCCATGCCTTTGCCGACACGGTGTTCGGCAACAATCCCCGCACCGTCGATTATGCGTGCGTCCCCAGCGCGGTGTTCAGCCATCCGCCGCTATGCGGCGTGGGCATGACCGAGAGCGAAGCGCGCAACAAACTGGGCCAGGTCAAGGTCTACACCTCGGACTTCCGCCCGATGAAGAATGTGCTCGCCGGCCGCAACGAGCGCAGCCTGTACAAGATGGTGTGCGATGGCGCGACCGACCGCGTGGTGGGCATTCACATGATCGGGCCCGATGCCCCCGAGCTGCTTCAGGGCGCGGCCGTGGCGGTCAAGGCCGGGCTCACCAAGCAGGCGTTTGACGACACCGTGGCCATCCATCCAACCATGGCTGAAGAGCTAGTGCTGCTGCGGTGATCCTCAAGCTGGTTTGACGAAGCTGTCGATTACCCGCTTGCGGCCGCCCGCCTCGAATTCGATCTCGAGCTTGTTGCCGTCCTGCCCGATCACTTCGCCGTAGCCGAACTTGTCGTGGAACACCCGCGCGCCAAGCGCGAGGTCGGTGCGCGGCTTGGCGGCGAAGCTGGCGGCGCTGCGCCCCGGTTCGGCCAAGCGCTTGGGCGTCGGATCATAACCGGTCGCCACCGCGCGCTGCCAACCCGGGCCACGGGTCATGATCCGCGACGGCTGCTGGCGTGCAACATTGGCGAATGGATCGTCGGTCTCGCTCCAGTTCGCACGCCATAGCGAGGCGCCCCCGGTCATCGTCGTCTCGCTATCGACATGCTCGGCCGGCAATTCGGCCACGAAGCGTGACGGGATCGAGCTCGACCACTGGCCGAAGATGCGCCGGTTGGCGGCATGAAGGATGGTGCAGCGGCGCCGCGCGCGGGTGATCGCGACATAGGCCAGGCGGCGTTCCTCCTCGAGGCTCGCCATGCCGCCTTCGTCGAGCGCGCGCTGGCTGGGAAATACACCCTCTTCCCAGCCGGGCAGGAACAGGTGATCGAATTCGAGCCCCTTGGCAGCATGGATTGTCATCATGGTGACCTTCTCGGCCTCGTCCGCCGCATCGTTGTCCATCACCAGGCTGACATGCTCGAGGAAATCGTCGAGCGTCTCGTACTCCTCCATGGCGCGGGCCAGCTCGACCAGGTTGTCGGCCCGTCCGGCGCTTTCGGCAGAGCGGTCGGCCTTGAGCATTGCGTCGTAACCCGACTCTTCGAGCACGGCGCGAAGCAGCTCGGCGGGTGAGACGGCCTGCGCCATGCCCTGCCAGCGCAGGAACGCCTGCATCAGGTGCCCGATCGTGCCGCGCGCGCGCGCCGGCAACTCGTCGCTGTCAGCCAGTTCGAGCGCGGCGGCGGCGAGCGGCATGTTCTGGCGCCGGGCGTGGAGGTGCATCGTCTCCAGCGCTTTGGCACCGAGCCCGCGCTTGGGCTGGTTGTGAATCCGTTCGAATGCGAGGTCGTCCGCCGGGCTGGCAATAACCCGCAAGTACGCCAGCGCATCGCGGATTTCGGCCCGCTCGTAGAACCGGAAGCCGCCCACGATGCGGTAATTGAGACCGATCTGGATGAACCGATCCTCGAATTCGCGCGTCTGGTACGACGCGCGGACGAGGATCGCCACGCGTTCCAGGCTGGCGCCTTCGCGTTCGAGGCGTTCGATTTCCTCGCCCACCCGGCGGGCTTCCTCGGGTGCGTCCCACACGCCGATCACGCGCAGCTTCTCACCGCCGCCCATCTCGGTCCACAGGGTCTTGCCGAGCCGCGCGCTGTTGGCCGCTATGAGCCCCGAGGCGGCGGCCAGTATCTGCGGGGTGGAACGATAGTTCTGTTCCAGCCGGATCACTGCGGCGCCGGGAAAATCCTTTTCAAACCGCAGGATATTGGCGACTTCTGCGCCGCGCCATGAATAGATCGACTGGTCGTCATCACCCACCACGCACAAGTTCTTGCGCGTCTGCGCCAGCAGCCGCAGCCATAGGTACTGGACTTGGTTGGTATCCTGGTACTCGTCGACGAGGATGTATTTGAAGCGGCGCTGATACTGTTCGAGCACGTCGCCGTGGCGGCGGAACAGGTTGAGCATGTGGAGCATCAGGTCGCCGAAATCGCACGCGTTGAGCGCGATCAGGCGCGCCTGGTAACGCTCGTACATAGCGCGGCCCTTGCCATTGGCGTACGCCTCGTTCTCTGCCGCATCGAGGTCCGCGGGGTTGAGGCCGCGGTTCTTCCACCGGTCGATCAGCCCGGCAAGCTGGCGCGCAGGCCAACGCTTGTCGTCGATCTCGGCTTGCGCAATCAGCTGCTTGAGCAGCCGCAGCTGATCGTCGGTGTCGATGATCGTGTAGTTACTCTTCAGGCCGACCAGTTCGGCATGCTTGCGCAACATCCGCGCGCAGATCGAATGGAAGGTCCCCAGCCACGGCATCCCTTCCACCACGTCACCGATCAACTGCCCTACCCGGTGGCGCATCTCGCGCGCCGCGCGGTTGGTGAATGTGACGCACAGGATCTCCGACGGCCACGCTCGCCGGGTGCGGACCAGGTAAGCGAGCCGGGCGGTGAGCGCGGCGGTCTTGCCGGTCCCGGCGCCCGCCAGCATCAGCACCGGTCCCTCGGTGGTCAACACTGCCTGCCGCTGCGGCGCGTTGAGGCCGGCCAGCCACTCGGGCGCGGATTCCGTTTCGGCAGCGGGAAGCGAAGGAGCGTTCACACGTGAACAGCTAGGGAACGCGCGGTGTGCGCGCAACCCTCGCGCGACGCGTCTGAAGTGCGCGAGGAACCTCCGCTTCTTGCCATACGTTAACCGCGCTGATCCCTTGTTGGTGGAGAGCTTGCCATGCGTATGATCCTTTTTTCCGGTGCCGCCGTGCTGTCGTTGGCTGTGCCCGTCGCGCTTAGTGCGCAGCAGCTGCCGGGCGGACCGGAAGGCGCTGCCGCAGCCAACGTCGCGCCTGCGCGGACAACCACCACAGTGGTGACCACGCCGACGGAGACCACCGTTTCAGTCGATAACCCCGGCAACCTTGCCCCGCCGCCCGAGGCGTCGATGAACAAGACCTATCCGCGCTGCACGGCCAAGATGCAGGACAACTGCCAGAACTCGGGCGAGGGTGGGGCCCCGGGGCGCTCGCGCGCGCTGAAGCACTGGCCGGGCAAGCCCGCCAGCGAGGGCGGCCGCTAAAGCCGCGTCAAAGGCTGCCAACGCCGCGCATCAAGGTCAGCTTTGCCGTGCCGACACGGCGCTCGGCGTCGATCATCAGGGCCTTGGCGTTGACAACATCTTCATGCGCGGTTTCGAGCGCAACCCATGTTGCGGGGCCAAACCACCCGTACCGAGAAAGCCGGTCGAGCGCCACCACGCCCGCCCCGCTGTGATAAGGCGGATCGAGTAGGATCAAGTCATACATCTGCCGTGCCGGGCCCAGCTGCATGACGGATCGCGCTTCCACATCGCTGCGCGGCTGTGCTTGGAGGGCGGCGATGTTGGACCGCAGTGAGCGGAGCGCTTCGGCCTCGTTCTCGACGAACAGGCAGTGCGCCGCGCCGCGGGACAGCGCTTCCAGCCCCAACGCACCTGAACCGGCGAACAAGTCTGCCACCCGCAACCCTTCGAATGTGCCGAGGCGGCTGGTGAGCATAGCGAACAGCGTCTCACGCGTGCGGTCCGCGGTCGGGCGGGTCACGTCGCCCTTGGGCGCGCGCAGCAACCGCCGCCGCCATTCGCCAGCGATGATCCTCACCGCGCGGGCTTGCGAAGCGAACTGACGAAGCGCTCCAGCTCCTCCTTGCGCACTTCGACCGCGGCACCCTTGCCAAGATCGGCGAGCGCGAACGGGCCATAGGCGGTTCGGATCAGGCGGCTGACCTTGAGCCCGAGGTGTTCGAGCACGCGCCGCACTTCGCGGTTCTTGCCTTCGGCCAGCGTCAGCTCGATCCATTGGTTGCGCCCGGTGCGGCGTTCGAGATTGGCGTTGATCGGGCCGTACCGCATGCTCTCGATAACCACCCCGTCCATCAGGTCCTCCAGTTGTGCCTGGCTGACCATGCCGAAGGTGCGCGCGCGATAGGTGCGGGGCACGCCGGTCGCGGGCAATTCCAACATCCGCTTGAGTTCACCGTCATTGGTCAGCAGCAGCAGGCCCTCGGTGTTGAGATCGAGCCGCCCGATTGGCATCTGCCGCGGGGTGCCCGGGGGCAGGGCATTGCGCAGCGCATCGTAGATTGTCGGCCGCCCGGCCGGGTCGCGCTCGGCGGTCAGCAGCCCGGTGGGCTTGTGGAAGCGAAACATTCGCGCGCGCTCGGCCTTGGCGACCGGCTGGCCGTCCACGGTGATCCCGCGCAAGCTGGGCAGGATCGTTGCCGGGGTGACAATCTTCTCCCCGTTGAGCGCGACCCGCCCGTCAGCGATCATCCTTTCTACCTCGCGCCGGCTGGCAACACCGGCGCGGGCTAGCAACTTGGCGATCCGCTCGCCTTCGGGTCTGTCGAGAGGGGGCATAGGCCGGCCCTAGCTGTTGACGGTGCGTTCATCCAGCCTTCCCAATGCCGCGCTGGACGCTAGGTTCGCGCGAAAGCATGAGGAGGGCCCGATGGTCGAAGCACCCAAACACGCGATCCCGGCCGAACGGCGTTCGCTGTGGAAATCGATCGTCCCCTACCTTGAGAAAGAATCGCTGGCCTCGTTCTTCCTCGGGGTATCATCGGGCTTCCCCTTCGCGATGATCGCCGCCACCCTGACCACGCGGCTGGCGCAGAGCGGGATCGAAAAGTCGACCGTCACCGCGTTCAGCCTGGCGTTCCTCGTCTACAACCTGAAACCGTTATGGGCGTGGATCGTCGATGGCGTGCGCATTCCCGTGCTCGGTCGGCTGGGCCAGCGCGTATCATGGATGCTTGTCGCCGGGGTCCTGGTGATGGCTGCCGTCGCCAACCTGGCGTTCGTCGATCCGGCGCATGATGTTGCCGCCACCGCCACCGCCGCCGTACTAGTTGGGTTGGCCGGGGCGACCTTTGACATTGTCATCGACGCCTACCGGATCGAGACCCTGCAACCCTACCAGCTCGGGGTAGGCGCGGGGATGAGCCAATACGGGTGGCGCATCGGCTCGACCGCCGCCGCCTCGCTCGCGTTGGTGGTTGCCGCCCGGCACGGCTGGAGCGTGGCCTATCTCGCGTGCGCGGCGCTGGCCCTGCCAGCGATGATTACCGCGCTAGTCTTGGGCGAGCCGCCCCGACGCAAAGTCGCTGCCGCGCGCAAGGGCCTGGGCGAGCTGTGGGCTTCGATCGCGGGGCCGTTCGTTGAATTCTTTCAGCGCCGCGGGGCGTGGATCGTGTTGCTGTTCATCCTCGTCCACAAGATCGGCGATACGCTCGCCAACCTGACCTTTCGCCTGCTGTTCGACGATCTGCATTACACAAACGACGAGATCGCCGCGTTCGATGTCGGGGTGGGCTTCTGGGCGCTCATCGTCGGGGTGTTTGTGGGCGGGATCATCTACGCCAAGCTGGGCCTCAAGCGCTCGGTGCTGCTGTCGCTGATCCTGATGGGTATTTCCAACGCCGGGTTCGCGTGGCTCGCCGCGGTGGGCAAAAGCAACTTGGGCATGGCCGCTGCAATTGGGTTCGAGAACTTCGCCAGCGGCTATGGCGGAGTGGTGGTCGTCGCATACTTCTCGGCCCTGTGTGACTTGCGGTTCACCGCGGCGCAGTATGCACTGATCAGCGCGGGCGCGAGCGTGGTGGGACGCTTCCTCACCGGCACAACCGCGGGCACGCTGATCGAGACCTACGGCTACGTGAACTTCTACCTGCTCACCACGGTCGCTGCGCTGCCGGGGATTGTGTTGTTTTGGTGGATGAGCCGCGCTGGCCTGGTCGACAGTTCGATGGGGACGGCGGGCGAAGTGGGCGAAGGCGACGCGCGGGCGGGTCCCGTCTAGTCCGGGACCTCCTCGTTCGCGGCGAGCACCTTGCCGGCCAGATAGAGTGACCCAGCAATCAGCGCCGGCAGGTTGTCGTCGGGCAGTGATTGGATCGCGCTGGCAATGTCCGGGGCCCAGCGCGCGCCGGGGAAGGCCGCTTTCCCGTGGCTGTCGCTGCCTTCGATCGGCACCGCCGTGACGCTGGCGAGCCGATCTTCAAGCGGGCCGATGATTGCGTCGGGATAGCGATTGGCAAGCATGCCGATAATCAGGTGCAGCCGCTTGCCTGCGAAGTGGCGTCCGATGGCTAGCCCGGCATCGGCGTTGTGGCCACCGTCGAGCCACACCGCGCGGCTGGGCACGAGCGCGGTGAGCGGACCGGGGCCGAGCCGTTGCAGCCGTGCCGGCCAGCGCGCCGAACGGATGCCGTCGGCGAGCGATGCAGCAGCCACCGCCACCTGGTCCTGGTGCCGCAGCATGGCCACCGCCAGCGCGGCGTTATCGGCCTGGTGCCGCCCCGGCAGTTGCGGCAGTGGCAATGATAGCGTGCCAAGGCGATCGCGGTATTCGACCGTGTCGCCGACCTCTGCCCACCAGTCGCGCCCGCGCATGTGCAGCGGAGCCCCGGCAAGCGTGGCGCGCAGGCTGATTTCAGTCTCAACCGCTGACGGATAGGCTTGGGTCACGAGCGGAGAGCCGGAACGGGCGATGCCGGCCTTCTCGAATGCGATCCGTACCAGTGGCTCTGTGGGCACGCCGTCCTCGGGCACCAGCAGGAACGCCTCATGGTCGATGCCCAGCGTGGCGATGCCGCAGCACGCTGGCTGCTCCATCACATTGGTCGCATCGAACCTGCCACCGAGGCCGACTTCGATCACGCACACATCGGCGGGGTGGCGGGCAAAGGCGAGGAAGGTGGCGGCGGTGGTAACCTCGAAGAAGCTCGGGCCGAGCGCTTCGCCCACATCGAGCACTTCCTTGAGCAGGCTCGCCAGCTCCGCGTCTGACACCAGCTGCCCGCCGATCCGGATACGCTCGTTGTAGCGCACGAGGTGAGGCTTAGTTGCGGTGTGGACCACTTTGCCGTCCGCCTCGAGGATTGCGCGCAGGTAAGCGCACGTCGATCCCTTGCCGTTGGTCCCGGCGACGTGGAACACCGGCGGCAGGCGCAGTTGCGGATCGCCCAGCAACGCCAGCAAGGCGCGAATCGTCTCAAGCCCCAGCCGCCCCTGCGGCAGCGTCAGCGCGGCCAGCCGATCGAGCTGGGTCTGGACCGCCGGATCCTCCGACGCGGCGAAGTCCTTGGCCATTACGCCGCCTGCGCGGGCGCCAGGTAGCCGAGCAGCTTGGCCAGCGTATCGCGCAAGTCCTTGCGGTGCACGACCATATCGACCATCCCGTGGCGCTGCAGGTATTCGGCCCGCTGGAAACCTTCGGGCAGCTGCGCGCGGATGGTTTCCTGAATCACCCGCTGGCCAGCAAACCCGATCAGCGCGTCGGGCTCCGCCAGATGGACATCGCCTAGCATGGCGTAGCTGGCGGTGATTCCACCGGTGGTCGGATCGGTCAGCACGACGATGTAGGGCAGGCCGGCGTCCTTGAGCCGCCGGGTCATCACCGTGGCGCGCGGCATCTGCATCAGGCTGAGGATGCCCTCCTGCATACGCGCCCCGCCGCCGCTGGTGCACACGATATAGCCGCATTTGGCGTCGAGCGCGGCTTGCGCGCCGTCACAGAAAGCCTGCCCCACTGCCAGGCCCATCGAGCCGGTCAGGAAGTTGAAGTCCTGCACTCCGACCACCGCTGGATGGCCTGCTAGCGTGCCGAGCGCGGCGGTGAAGGCATCGCAATGCGGGTTGGCGGCGCGCGCCTGCTTGAGGCGGTCGGTATATTTTTTGGTATCGCGGAATTTGAGCGGGTCCTCGCGCACGACTGGGTCCGCCAGCAGCCGGTAACCGTCATCGAGAATCTGCGCCAGACGCGTGTCGGCGCCGATCCGGCCATGGTATTCGCACCGCGGGCAGACGTAGAGGTTGGCCTCGTATTCGCGCGAGAACAGCATGTCATGGCAGCGTGGGCACTTGACCCACAAGTCGTCCGGGCTCTCGCGCTTCTTGGTGAACGACAGCGAATTGCGCACTTTGCTGAGCCAGCTCATGCGGGCTGCCTCTCGGCTGAATGAACCGCCTGCGCAAGGTCGCGAGCGAGCGCCTCGAGGTGGACCGGGGCGTCCCTGCCATACTGCCCGACCAGCTCGACCAGCGCCGAACCGACAACCACGCCGTCCGCCACGCGCGCGATCGCCGCCGCCTGCTCGGGGGTGCGCACGCCGAAGCCGACCGCTACCGGCAGATCGGTCGAGCGCTTCAGCCGGGCGACGTTGTCAGCCACCGACGCGGTCGCGGCTTGCTGCTTCCCGGTGATCCCGGCGACCGCAACGTAGTATAGAAACCCACTCGAACCCTCGAGCACGGTGGGGAGACGCCTGGCATCAGTGGTGGGAGTGGCGAGCCGGATCAGGTCGACGCCGCCGCCGCGCAAGGCCGGGCCGAGTGCGTCATCTTCCTCGGGCGGGATGTCGACGCAGATCACGCCATCAACGCCGCATTCCAGGCACTGGCCGGCGAACCAGTCCGCCCCGCGCCGCACCATCGGGTTCGCATAGCCCATCAAGATCAGCGGAATTTCCGCGTGCCGCTGGCGAAAGTCGTTGGCCATCGTAAACACCGCGCGCGTAGTCGTGCCGTTGCCGAGGCTGCGCAAGTTGGCGGCCTGGATCGCCGGGCCGTCCGCCATCGGATCGGTGAACGGCATGCCCAGTTCGATCACGTCCGCACCGCCCGCAACCAGCGCGTCGAGATTGGCGGCAGTGTCACCATCGCCCGCGGTGATAAAGCACACCAACGCGGGGCGGCCCTTGGCGAAGGCTTGCGCCAGCCGTTCGCTCACATCGTCACTCCGAGCGCTTCGGCGACGGTAAAAATGTCCTTGTCGCCACGGCCGCACAAGTTGGCGAGGATGATCGTATCCCGCGGCATTTCTCGCGCGCGTTTGGCGACGGCGGCGATCGCGTGGCTGGGTTCAAGCGCGGGGATGATGCCTTCGGTGCGGCACAGCAGCTGGAAAGCGTCAAGCGCTTCGATGTCAGTAGCTGACGTGTATTCGACCCGGCCGATTTCCTTGAGCCAGGCATGCTCGGGCCCAATGCCGGGGTAATCGAGCCCCGCGCTGATCGAGTGCGCTTCGGTGATCTGGCCGTCGGCGTCCTGCAACAGGTAGGTCTTGTTGCCATGGAGGATACCGGGAAATCCGCCCGCGAGGCTGGCCGCGTGCTGCTTGTCGAGCCCGTGGCCCGCAGCTTCGACCCCGAGCATCTTGACCGTGGGATCGTCGAGGAACGGATGGAACAGCCCGATGGCATTCGACCCGCCCCCGATCGCCGCCACCAGCAAGTCGGGCAGCCGGTCGATGCGGCTCAGCATCTGGGCCCGCGCTTCGCGTCCGATTACGCTCTGGAACTCGCGCACCAGCTCTGGATAGGGGTGCGGGCCGGCGGCGGTCCCGATGATGTAGAATGTGTCGTGGACATTCGCGACCCAGTCGCGCAGCGCCTCGTTCATCGCATCCTTGAGAGTCGCCGCGCCGCTCGTCACCGGCACCACTTCCGCGCCGAGCAGCTTCATGCGAAACACGTTGGGCTGCTGGCGGGCGACGTCGGTCGAGCCCATGAAGATCGTGCACGGGAGCCCGAAGCGCGCGCACACCGTGGCGGTCGCGACGCCGTGCTGCCCGGCGCCGGTCTCGGCGATAATGCGGGTCTTGCCCATGCGCATCGCCAGCAGGATCTGGCCGATACAATTGTTGATCTTGTGCGCGCCGGTGTGATTAAGCTCGTCGCGCTTGAACCACACTTGCGCGCCCATGCCGGGTTCGGCGCCCGTCCGCAGCGCCTCGGTCAGCCGCTCGGCATAGTAAAGCGGGCTGGGGCGGCCGACGTAATGTTCGAGCAGATCATCGAACTGCGCCTTGAATGCGGGGTCGGCCATGGCGGCGCGAAAGTGCGCTTCCAGGTCGAGGATCAGCGGCATCAGCGTCTCGGCGACGAAGCGCCCGCCGAACTGGCCGAAATGGCCGCGCGCGTCCGGCATCTGGCGAAAGCTGTTCGCTGTCGGGTGCGGCTCGCTGCGCAAGGCGTTGGGTTGCTCGGTCATGTCATGTCCTGGCGTCGCGCGCGGCTTGGCAAAACGCCTTGATCTTGTCCACGTCCTTGACCCCGGGCGCGCTTTCGAGCCCGCTCGAAGCATCGACCAGTGGCGCACCCGTGCGCGTGATCGCGTCGGCGACGTTGTCCGCAGACAACCCGCCCGCGAGGCCCCACGGCATCGCATGCCGGTGCCCTTCGAGCAGCGCCCAATCAAGCAGCAGGCCATTGCCGCCAGGCAGCGCCTTTGCCGGCGCATCGTACAGGATGCGATGCACAGCATCCTTGAACCGCAAGGCGTTCGCCAGCCCGTCCGCATCGCGCAGGCCATAGGCTTTCCAGATCTCGAGCGGCGAGTTGTTCTTCAGCAGCGCGAGCCACTCGGGAGTCTCGGCGCCGTGGAACTGGACCACGTCGGGCCGCACCGCGGCAATGGCCTCGACCGTCGGCTTGGGCTGTTCGCTCACCAACAGCAGCACGACCTTGACTCGATCGGGCACGCGGCGGCGCAGCTTGGCCGCCTCGTCAAGCGTCAGGTGCCGCGGACTCGGCGGGAAGTGGACCAGGCCGACATGCGTCGCCCCGGCATCGATGGCGGCGTCGACGGTCGCGGGCGTCGACAACCCACAGATCTTGATCAGCATTTCGGACATGGCCCGCGCACTTAATGTCAAATCCGCGCGTGTCGAGGGCAGCTACCTGGGCGCGAGCTCGTATATCACGCTGAGAGTGACCCCGCTCTGCACTTCGCCCGGCTGGATCGGCGTCGATTTAACCGCGTCGGTGCGGGCAAACATCGGCATCGGACCGTTGAAACCGCCGCCGCCTTCTGAAATCGAGAGGATGCGGACCACCCGCAAGCCGGTGGCCTGTGCGTAGAAATCGGCCCGCTCGCGCGCTTGCTTGAGCGCGTCGAGTCGCGCTTCGCGCAAGGCGGCGGCATCGTCGTCGAGCTGGAACGAGGGACCGTTGATCTGGTTGGCACCGGCCGCGGCCAGAGCATCGATCACCGATCCAAAGTTCCTGATATCGTGGTGCCGCACGGTCAGATTGTTCGATGCCTGGTAGCCGACGATCTGCGGCGCCTGGGATTGCGAGCCGGCACGGTTCTGGTCGCCGTAGAGCGGATTGACCGAAATGTTGCTGGTCTGGATATCGCGCTCGGCGATCCCGGCACGTTTGAGCGCCGCTATGACCTGAGTCATCGCGCGGGCGTTGTCGGTCAGCGCGGCGGCGGCGGTGGTGCCCTGCGTGGTAACTCCGGCATTGAACACCGCCAGATCGGGGGCGCGTATGGACTCGCCGCTGGCGCTGATCGACAACAGCGTATTGCCCGGTGCGGCCATCGTCGCCGGTTGAGCGGTCTGGGCCGACGCCGGAATCGTGGCCCCGGTCCCCGCCGCCGCGAGCGCGGCCGCTAGTACAAACTTGCGAATAAACATGAGTCAACTCCTCTTGTCCCTCGGGCTAAGGGGAGGGCGGCTGTCTTTTGCCTGAACCGGGCGACTAAATTGTCGCCTCGATCGCCTTTGCAGCCGAAAGCGGATCGTCGGCGCGGCTGATCGGGCGGCCGACCACCAGCACGCTGGCGCCATCGTCGCGCGCTTGGCGCGGGGTGACGACGCGCTTCTGGTCGCCGTGGCCCGCCCCGTTGAGCCGCAGCCCGGGGACCACGAAGTAGCCGTCGCGCCACTGCTTTCGAACCGCGCCGACTTCGTGACCCGAGCACACAATGCCGTCGAGCCCTGCGCTCTCCGCCAGTTCCGCCAGCCGCATAACTTGATCATGGGCGTTGCCGGTAACCCCGGTCCGCTCAAGATCGCGCCCATCGAGGCTGGTCAGCAAGGTCACCGCGACCACTTTAGTATTCATGCCGGCGGCCGCCTTGGCATCTTCCATCATCGCCCGCCCGCCGGTGGCATGCACAGTCACGATCGCCGGTTCGAGCACGTGGATCGATTGCATCGCGCCGGCGACGGTATTGGGGATGTCATGCAGCTTGAGATCGAGGAAGATCGGCAACCCGACATGGGCGATCTCGTGCACGCCGTGATGGCCGTGCGCGCAAAAGAATTCGAGCCCGAGCTTGAATCCGCCGATGTGCGCCTTGACCTTGTCTGCCAGCGCCTTGGCGCCATCGAGAGTCGGCAGGTCGAGCGCGAGAAAGACCGGGTTGCTCATAAGCCCGGTGGCGGATCGCGCGATTCGTCTCGCACGATCGGGGCCGGCTGGTCAGCGGGCACGACAACCCGCTCGTCCACCGTCGCCGCGGGCACGACCGGGATGGTAGTTGCCGCACGCGAAGTCGCCTCGAGGCCGCTGATCCGCCGCGACAGCTGCCACTTGTTTGCCCGGTGGAGCAGCCACATCGGCACGAACCCGATCAGGAACGAAATGACCACGATCGCGGGAAGTTTGGTTTCGACCACCAGGTTGGTCCAGATCTTGACGGTCACCGTCGGGTCCCAGTTGGCGAAGGAAAACACCAGCAGCGCTGTCAACAGCAGCACCCAGACGATCGTGCGGACGATTTGCATGTGCGCCTCCTTAACCCGGGCGATACGGCGATTGGCGCGGCATGGAAAGGGAGCTCAGCCGAACACGCGCGTGAAGATCGTGTCGACATGCTTGAAATGGTATTCAAGGTCGAACAGCGCGGACAGCTTGTCCGCGGGCAGTGCGGCCGCGACTTCGGGATCGTGGCAGAGCAGGTCGAGGAGCGACAGCGTGCCGTCGCTTTCCCACACCTTCATCGCGTTGCGCTGGACCAGGCGATAGGCATCGTCCCGTACGAGGCCGGCCTGAGTCAGCGCGAGCAGGACGCGCTGAGAGTGCACAAGCCCGCCCATCCGATCGAGATTTTTCTGCATCCGCTCGGGATAGATCAGCAGCTTGTCGATCACCCCAGTCAGTCGGGCGAGCGCGAAATCCAGCGTGATCGTGGCGTCGGGCCCGATGAACCGTTCGACCGACGAATGCGAGATGTCCCGCTCGTGCCACAGTGCGACGTTCTCCAGCGCCGGCGTCACGGCGCTGCGGACCACGCGGGCCAGGCCGGTCAGGTTCTCGGTCAACACTGGGTTGCGCTTGTGCGGCATCGCACTCGATCCCTTTTGACCGGGTCCGAAGTATTCCTCCGCCTCGAGTACTTCGGTGCGCTGCAGGTGGCGCACCTCGATCGCCAGCCGTTCGACCGAACTGGCGATAACGCCGAGGACGGCGAAGAACATCGCGTGCCGGTCGCGCGGGATGACCTGGGTCGAGATCGTCTCGGGCACCAGGCCGAGCTTGTCCGCCACATGCGCTTCGACCTCAGGCGCGATATTGGCGAAGGTGCCCACGGCGCCGCTGACCGCGCAAGTGGCGATTTCAGCCCGCGCGGCCACCAGCCGCTGGCGGCAACGTGCGAACTCGGCATGGGCCTGCGCCAGCTTGAGCCCGAACGTCATCGGTTCGGCATGGATGCCATGGCTGCGGCCGATGGTCGGGGTGTACTTGTGTTCCTCCGCCCGGCGTTGGAGAGCGGCCAGCAAGGCGTCGAGATCGGCGAGGAGGATGTCGGACGCCTGCGCCAGCTGCACCGCCAAGGTGGTGTCGAGCACGTCGGAGCTGGTCAGGCCCTGATGCATGAAGCGCGCCTCGGGCCCGACCTGTTCGGCCACCCAGTCGAGGAACGCGATGACGTCGTGCTTGAGGACCGCCTCCTTGGCGTCGATCGCGGCGACGTCGATCCTGGGCCCGGTCGCCCACCAGTCCCACAGCGCCTTGCCGGCGTTCGGCGGAATCATGCCCAGCTCGCCCAGCTTCTCGGTCGCATGCGCCTCGATCTCGAACCAGATGCGAAAGCGCGCCTCCGCCTCCCAGATTGCGGACATGGCGGGACGGGAATAGCGCGGGATCATCGAGAACTCCGAGGAAGATCGCGCCGGCGCTACGGCCCGCCGAAAGTTAGCGCAAGTCGGGGTTCGGCCGGGGCTTCAACCGCGTCGCCGGATTCCCCGCGTAATATGTCCACGGCGCCAGGTCTTGCATCGCCACACCCCGGGCGCCCAGGACCGCGCCTTCGCCGATGGTCACTCCCGGACCGACGAACGCCTCGGCCGCGACCCAGGCAGCGCGCCCGATGTGCACCGGCCGCAGCACAAGCGGAAAGCTCGGGTCTTCGACTAGGTGAGTGCTGGCAATCAGCGAGACGTTCTGGGAAATCACTGCCCCCGGTCCGATCGTGATGTGGCCCTGGTTGTAGCAGTTGACGCACCGACCGAGCACCGCCCCTTCACCGATGGCGAGGTTCCTCGGCAGCCAGATCCGGGTGGAACCATAGATACGGACGTTCGCGCCGACGCTGGCGCCAAACAAGCGCAGCACCGTGCTGCGCCAGCTCCACAACGGCGGCGGGGTAAAGCGGCACAGGACCAGCCAGGAGAGACCCCACAGCACGCGCGCTGCCTTGTTCGCCACCGAAAAGCTTGGCGCATGGGGCCCGGGACCAAGGTCCATCTAGATCAGCCCTTTGGCGCGCAGCGATACGTGGCCCTCGCGCCCGACGATTACATGGTCGTGAACCGCAATTCCGAGCAGCCTGCCGGCTTCGGCGATGCGCTGGGTGATCTGGATGTCGGCGCGGCTCGGCTCGGGATTTCCGCTCGGGTGGTTGTGGACCAGGATGAGCGCCGCGGCGCCGCTGTCGAGCCCGCGCCGGATCACTTCGCGCGGGTGGATGCTCGCCTCGTCGATCGAACCGTCGCACACGTGGTGGTCTAGGATCAGTCGATTCTGGGTGTTGAGATATAGCACTCGGACGCGTTCCACAGTCAGGTGCGCCATGTCGATTGCGAGATAATCGAGTAGCGCCTGCCAGCTTGCCAGCACCGGCTTGTCCTGCACCGCGCTTCGCGCCATCCGGCGGGCGGCGAGAGCGGCGATCTTGAGCGCACCGATACTGGTCTCGCTGATGCCCTTTATCTGCAGGATCGCGCCGGGCTCGGCGTCGAGCACACCGGCAAGGGTACCGAAGCGCTTGAGCAATTCCTTGGCTAGCGGCTTGGTATCGCCCCGCGCGTGAGCGCCGAACAACAGGTATTCGAGCACCTCGTAGTCGGCCAGCGCTTCGGCCCCGCCTTCGAGCAATCGTTGCCGCAGCCGTGCGCGATGCCCGGCGCCCGCGTGTTCGACTTTCGGCTTGGGTTCAGCTTCGGCGGGCAAGGGGTGGCCTTATCGTTGGCTCGCGCATTGCCTTTGCCAGGGCTCTCGCGCAAGGGAGGGTGATGGCTGAGGACGC
>JBDSUJ010000109.1:0-6523 GCA_039927815.1 Croceibacterium sp.
CACCGACGGTGGTGAATTTGCCCACCGAGAGCGCTGTCGACGTCCCCACGGGAATTCCGAAATTGGCGTTCAGGCCACGCAGATCGAAGCGCTTGTAACCGGCTTCGGCTTCGAGCCGAAACATGCCGAAGTCATAACCGGCAAGCAGATCGGCATCATAACCTTTGTCGCCGTCGGCGAAGATCTGGCGCGAGTCGGTGCTGTTGACCCGGCTATAATCATAGTCTTCAACCAAGAGAGCGCCAAAGCCGCCTTCAACATACCACGCATCATCGCGCGCAAGCGCCGGCGATGTCAGGGCAGTGCTAGCGATAGCCAGGCCCAGAGCCAGTTTCCGCATCGTAAAATCCCCTTGCATTCGAGCCGCCCGGACACGTCCAGCGTGCCCGCGTTCCCAGCGTTCGATTGGAACAAGATACCCTTTAAGTAATAGGTTGTTCCACCCCCAGAATATATGGCTGGGGAGGTGTGTCAAAATAGCCGCAACTGCCGGTCTGTGGCGGGCGGGCGAAAGCGTGTGCAATCGAGTTCGACCTTGCTCACGCGCAGGCCGGCGCGCTTGCACGCCACTGAAAACCGCGCCCTAAACAAGTCGGCCCACACCCCGCTAGGTTTCATCCGCGAGTAATAGCGGGGATCGTTATCGCGTCCGGCCCTGATCGATCTTACAATCGTCATCACTTTGTCAGCGCGCGCGGGGAAGTGAACCGCGAGCCACTCGCGAAACAGCGGCGCCACCTCGTGGGGCAGGCGCACCGGCAGCCAGAATGCGGAACGCACGCCAAGGGCACCCGCGTGGGCCACGATGGCCTCCATGAATTCATCGGTCACTGCCGGAATGACCGGGGCGATGGCGCAATTTGCGGGAATCCCTGCTTCCACAAGCCGGCCGAGCGCCGCCAGTCGCCTGGCCGGAGCGGCCGCGCGAGGCTCGAGCTTGCCGGACAGCACCGGATCAAGGCTGGTTATCGAAATCGTTACCGATGCCAGGCGCAAGCGGGCGAGTTCGGTCAGCAAATCGAGATCCTGCAGCACCCGATCGGATTTGGTGGTGATGGTGACCGGGTGCGACGTTTCCAGGCACACTTCGAGCAAGCTTCGCGTGATTCGGTAGCGGCCTTCGATCGGCTGATAAGGATCGGTGTTTGTTCCCATCGCAATCGGTCGCGGGCTGTATCTCGGACGGGCGAGCGTTGCCCGGAGAAGGGCGGCTGCGTTGGGCTTGGCAAATAGTCTGGTTTCGAAATCGAGGCCCGGAGACAGGTCGTGAAACGCGTGTGTCGGCCGCGCGAAACAGTAAATACAGCCGTGTTCGCAACCGCGGTAGGCGTTGATGGAACGGTCGAATCCGATATCCGGTGACTGATTGAAGGAGAGGATGGTCTTTGGGTGTTCCTCGGTCACCGTGGTGCGCAAACTGACCGGCGGGCCCTCTAGCGCTTCAATGTAATCGCGCCAATCGCCATCCAGTTCACGCGCAGCCAGACCGAAGCGTTGTGGCACTGCGTGAGATTGCGCGCCGCGGCCGTGCACAACAGGATCGGGGCGACGTGGCATCAATAGAACATAGCAGGAACACACAGTTCCTGCAACGGGCACGGGCCAGGGTGCGTTAGGTACGGTGCCGGGCCATATGCTCCAAGACGTAGACGCTCAGCGGACGTTCGAACTCGCAGCCAAGCTCAAGGGCGTGCCGCCGCCTGATTGTGGCCGACAGCACTTCCAGGCCGGGAATGCGGATGCGTACTCCGCAACCTTCTACCGCGCTGGAGATGCCCACGAGGCGAAACCCGCTGACCGAGACGTCCTGCAAGCGCGCACTCCGCCACGGGCCAAACCCGATTTTGACCTCGGCCACAATCGCCAGCGAAACGCGATCACCACGGCGAGCGTGGTTCGCTGGAGCTTCGTCGAAGGGAGGAAACGACTCGTGCTTCACAAATCGGCGGATATCAGCCGACGGTTAGAGTTCCGCTAACGGTCGGGGTGCGACCTAGGTCTCGCGCAGGCGGGGCATCAGTTCGACGAAGTTGCACGGACGGTTGCGGCTATCGAGCTGCTCGGCGAGAATTCCGTCCCACCCGTCCTGCACGGCTCCGTTGGATCCCGGCAAGGCGAAAATATAAGTCCCGCGCGCCACGACCGCATGCGCGCGCGACTGGACGGTGCTAGTCCCGATCGTGCGGTAACTGAGCCACCGGAACAGTTCGCCGAACCCTTCGATGTCCTTGTCCTTGACGTGGTCGAGCGCCTCGGGCGTGACGTCGCGGCCGGTCAGTCCCGTGCCGCCGGTCGACACGATCGCGTCGATCGCGGGGTCGTCGATCCAGCCGGTCAGACGACCGGCTATGCCGTCGGCATCGTCGCGTTCGATGGCCCGGTCCGCCAGACGGTGCCCGGCGGCCACGATGCGCGCGGCAAGGATGTCGCCCGAGGTATCGTCAGCGGGCCCGCGCGTGTCCGACACGGTGAGGAGCGCGATGCTGATGGGCTTGAAGGTCCGGCTTTCGTCGATCGCCATCAATTGCGCTCGGCCGCGCTATCGCGCTCCGCGGACAGATAGCTGCGGCCATCGGCAGGCTGAGTGTCGGGAAATCTCGGCCAGACGTTCTGAGCCAGCTTGGCGCGGCTTTCCGAAGGCGCTTTGGCCTGGCGCTCGTACATCCAGTAGTTGCGCATCACGATCGACACGTAGCTGCGCGTTTCCCAGTACGGAATCGATTCCATGTACAACAGCGGATCGCCCTGATCGCGCACTTCTGTATTCCACCTCGCGACAGGCGTCAGGCCGGCGTTGTAAGCCGCCATGATCTTGGGCAGCGCGCCGCCCGTCGCGGGGCTGTCGCGCAACATCTCGAGATTCTGTTGCCCGAACGCGAGGTTGATCGAGGGATCGAATATGTTCACCTGGCTGGCCGACAGGCCCAGTTGGGGCGCGTGTTGCCGCACGGTGATCGGGGTGATCTGCATCAAGCCGCGGGCCTGTGCCGGGCTGACCGCTTCGGCCCGGAAGTTCGATTCCTGCAAAGTGTGCGCAAATGCGAGCGCAGGATCGATTTGCCAGCCGTTGGCGGGCTGCCAGCGGGGCGAAGGGAAGTACGCGGAGTAATCCGCGCGCCCGCCCTTGGGCGCGTTGTTGGCCATGAACAGCTGCGTCGCGGGCAGGCTCAACTCCCGCGCCAGGCGCGACAGGGCGTCATAGTCCTTGGCCTGACCGATGCGCGCCTGGTGCAGCAGCACCGCGCTGGCCAGTTTGTCGCGCCCGATCTCGGCCAGGCCGATTGCGACCCGCACGTTGTCGGTCGCCCCGACGCGGCGCCAATCTTCGGCCGTGAAGTCGCCATTCGCCAGCCGCGCCGGCAGTGCCTGGCCCAATTGCTCGGCCGCCAGCATGCCGTACAAGGTTTCGTCGTTGCGGGCCGCGCCGCGCAGCAGTTCCGTGCTGCGTTGCGGCTGGCGGCAGCGCAGCGCCGAGCGGGCCGCCCAATAATAAGAGGCGGCGCGCAGCTCGGGATTGGTCGCACTAAATGCGGCGCGCTCGAACGAGGCGCCAGCTTCGGCGCAGTCGCCCAGTCGCCATGCCGCCAGCGCCGCAGTCCACTCGCCCTCGCCGACCCACGGCCCCGTGCCCGCCGAAACCAGGCGCGCCATGGCGAGGGCCTCTGGGTCGCGGTTTTCGATGTAATAGCTCCACGCTACCCGTTGGCGCCACTCGGCGCGCGCTGGCGGGCTGAGCAGCGCATCGACCCCGTCGAGCAAGGCGCGCGCGCTGTCGGGATCGTCGTTGGTAATCCGTTCGAGAATGGCCTTGGCGACATCGCCGGGCATGGTCCCATCGTCGGTCGCGGCCGGCCGCGTTCGGCGCGTCAGACCGCCGTTGGGGTAAACCGGCTGCTCGGCGGGAATATCGGGCGACGCGCCGGCTCCCCGGGTCAGCGCGAGGCGTGAAAGCTGCGCCGCTTCCGGCAAGCCGCGGCCGCGCTCGAGCCACGCCTGGACTTGCGCCAGTTCAACCTTGGGGGAATTGGCGGCCAGGTAGAGCTCGGCCAGGGCGACCGGATGGAGCAGGCCGTCTCGTTGCGCCAGCAGCGTTTGCGCGCCGGTCCAGTCCTGCCGGTCGATGGCGGCGAAGATTTGCGTATAATAGGCGCGGCTCGCCTCATCCAGCTGGCGCGGGGCGGCATCCTGCGCCACCCGGGCGGTAAAGTACGCACGGCTGCTTTCGGCGTGAGCCGGTGCAGCTGCTGTAACGGCCACCGGCGCGGCCGCGAGGGCCGCAAGAACGCCCAGTCGTTTCCTCACTATTCGGTCCCCGTCCAATCGAGCCACTGCCGCCACAGTTCCGCGCGAAGCCGGGGGTGATCCACAAGCCGCCCGGGCGCGTAACTGCTCAACAACCGCAGCTTGACCGATTGAATCGTTAATTCACTAACGGCGGGAGCTCCTTGCGCCGGAGTGTGCCCCAGAAGCGGCAGGATGTCGCGCCCGAGCACAATCAGGCGCTGTGGCGCGGCCAAGGCGAGATGATGCAGCAGCACATCGCCCAGTCCCTCGTCCGCCAGCATCGACCACTCGGGTAGCGCCATGTGCCGCGGCAGGGCCGCGCTGACATAAACCGCGTCGAGCGCGAAACCCCTCGCGCGGACCATGTTTGCAAGCATGCGGCCCTGCGGACCCGACAGCAGTAAGTTGCTATCCTCCGCCTCGGGCATGGGCACCATAATCATCAGAGGGGCCCCGGCGGGCCCCCGGGGGGCGATGCGGCCCCGGGGAGGGCCGGCATCCAGGCCCGGCGTTTCAACCCACCATTGGGCGAACGCGGACAAGTCGCGGGGCCACGATGCGCGCTCGCCGCCAATCCGGGCGCGGGCCGGCACGGGCGGCGGCCCAGCAGCCACGACCTGCTGCTCCTCGACGGCCAACCAGCCGCGCGGCGTGTCATGATAGGCAAGGTCGACACCTGCTTCGCGCCACCAGCCGTGAGCGCCGGCGATGCTGTCGGCAAGCGAGGGGTGCGGTGAGGGCTCCATTCGCGGCAGTCTTGACCTACCGCCAGAGAGGTATCAAGCCCGCCGGCGATGGCTGAACGGGAATCGATGCCGGTCGACGTGGTGATCGTCGGCGCGGGTCCGGCGGGACTGTCGGCCGCCATCCGGCTGAAACAGCTCAACGGCGCGCTCGAGATTGTAGTGCTGGAAAAAGGCTCCGAGGTCGGGGCCCATATCCTGTCGGGCGCCGCGGTCGATCCGCGGGCACTTGACGAGCTGGTGCCCGATTGGCGCGACACTTGCCCGCTCGCCGAAGTCCCGATCACCGAGAACCATCACTGGATCCTGACCCGCCGCGGCAAGTGGGCGATCCCCGAGTTCATGCTCCCACCGTTGATGAGCAACCGCGGCTGCTACACGGGCTCGCTCGGGAACTTGTGCCGGTGGCTGGCTGAGCAAGCCGAAGCCCTTGGGGTCCAGATTTTCCCCGGTTTTCCCGCGTCCGAGGTGCTGTTCGACGAACACGGAGCGGTCCGCGGAGTGGCGACGCAGGACATGGGCGTGGCGGCGGACGGCTCGCACAAGCCCGACTATCAGCCGGGCATGGAGCTGCACGCCGAATATACGCTGTTCGCGGAAGGCGCGCGCGGGCATCTGACCAAGCGGCTCAAGGCACACTTCGACCTTGACGCGGACGCCCAGCCGCAAGTCTACGGCCTCGGCATCAAGGAGTTGTGGGACGTCCAGCCGGACCGGCACGAGCCGGGCCGGGTGGTCCACACCCAGGGCTGGCCGCTGTCCGAGCATGATGAATGGGGCGGAAGTTTCCTGTACCATCAGGCGAACGGGCAAGTCGCGCTCGGGTTTGTGACCGCGCTCGATTACGCCAATCCGTGGCTCAATCCGTTCGAGGAATTCCAGCGCTGGAAGCAGCACCCCGCAATCCGTCCGGTGCTCGAAGGGGGGCGCCGGGTCGCGTATGGCGCCCGCGCGATCAACGAAGGCGGCTGGCAAGCGGTCCCGCGGCTGACTTTTCCCGGCGGCGCGCTGATTGGCTGCTCCGCGGGGTTCGTCAACGTGCCGCGCATCAAGGGCACCCATACCGCGATGAAGAGCGGAATGCTCGCGGCGGAAGCACTGGCAGCGGCGCTGGCAGCCGGGCGCGGGAATGACGACCCGGAGGAGTATGACGCAGCTCTGCGGGCCAGCTGGATCGCCGACGAACTGGCGTTGGTCCGCAACGCCGAGCCGCTGATCGCGCGTTTCGGCGGCGCGTTGGGAACGCTGCTGGCGGGCGCCGACATGTGGTTGCGCACTCTGAAGGTCCGCCTCCCATTCACGATGCACCATCACCCCGACAACGCAGCGATCCAACGCGCTGACCTGTACCCGCGGATCGTCTATCCCAAGCCTGACAACGTGATCAGTTTCGACCGCCTCTCGTCGGTGTTCCTGTCGGGCACCAATCACGTCGAAGACCAACCGTGCCACCTGGTCCTGAAGGATCCGTCGATCCCGCAGCGCGTCAACTGGCC
>JBDSUJ010000110.1:0-24739 GCA_039927815.1 Croceibacterium sp.
CAGCAGGAAATCAAAGGCTTCCAGTCGAACATATTCACCGGCTCGGGCTTCGCGCTGTTGAATGCGGGCAAGCAAAGCACGTTCGGGGTCGAATTCGAGGGCCTCGCGACAGTCGCCAAGGCGCTGACCTTGAACTTCGGTTTCACCTATCTCGATCCGACTTACGACAGCTTCCTGGTGTCGTCGGTGGGCGATCTTAGCGGCACCCGGCCCGCGGGTATCCCGAAGTGGACGATCCTGGCCGGCGCGCAGTACGAAGCGCGGGTCGGTGCCGGGCTGCTGGTGCCGCGCGTATCGTATCTGCACCAAAGTCGGGTTCAGGTGATTGAAGGCCTGCCCGGCTTCCTGGTCCGCAATCCGGACGGGTCGATCGCCAGCAACACCGCTGCGTTGGCCTCGGCGTTGCCCTTCACGCGTGAAGTGGACGACCTGACGGCGTCGCTCGACTATGAATTCGACATGGGCCTGACCCTGTCGGTGTGGTCGCGCAACTTGCTCGATGACCGTGATCTGGGCGTGGTGTTCGACAGCCCGGCCCAGCCGCGCGGCATCTCAGGTTATCCGGGCGATCCGCGGACTTACGGGGCAACCGCCCGCTTCAAGTTCTGAGCGGCAAGCATCAGTCACGAGGGGCCTCTAGAGGGTCCTGAGCGCTTGGGCCGGGCGTGCCCGCAGCAGCGGTAGCGAGGCGCCGAGCGCGAAGGCCAGCACGAGCGCGATCCCGCCACCGAGCACGATCAGAACGCTCGGCCAGTCGGGCAGCCAGTCGAATTCGAACCACTGGGTCACGATCAGCCACGCGACCCCGCCGCCGATGGCCAGCGCCACGCCGCCCAGGATCAGTGCAAGTAAGCCGAACTCGGCCAGCTGCAGCGCGAGCAACTGCCGCGTGCTGGCCCCCAGCACCCGCAGGATCACGCTATCGTACAAGCGCTGGGCCCGCGCCGCGGCGATCGCGCCGAGCAGCACCGCGATTCCCGCCAGCACCGCCACCGACGCCGCGGCCAGGATCGCCAGCGCCACCTGGTCGAGGATGTCGCGCGCTTGCGTCAGCAGCGGCCCGACCTCGATTACCGAACTCGACGGAAATGCGCGCACCAGGTCGCGCAGCAGCCCGGCGGCGGGGGGACCCGGCCCCAATTCGATGGTCGCTGCCAGGTTGTGCGGCGCGTCGCTCAGCGCGTTGGGGGAGAACACCAGGACATAATTGAACCCCATGCTTTCCCAGTCGATGCGGCGCAGATTGGCGATCCGCGCCTGCCGCTCGACTCCCAGCAGGCCGATGGTCAGGTAATCGCCGATCTCGAGGCCCGCGGCCTTGGCCAGGTCGGCATCGACCGATACCAGCGGCTCGCCCGAATAGCCGCGCGCCCACCATTGGCCCGCGGTCAGCGAATTGCCGGCTGGAAGGCTCTCGGAATAGGTCAGCCCGCGCTCGCCGCGCAGCGCCCACGCGCCCGGCGGCGGTTCGGCCATGTCGGCGACCCGAACCTGGACATCTTTGGGTCCGTAAGCGAGGATTGCGCCGCGCAGCGTCGGCACCGCACTGAGCTTAGCGCGGGGTACGCGGGCGTGAACCGCGCGCTCGAATTCGGCCAGCCGGTCCTTGGGGATGTCGAGCACGAAGTAGTCGGGCGCGCGGGCTGGCACGCTGCGGCGGATGTTCCCGTCGAGCGAGGTCTGCACCGCCGCCAGCAGCACGAACGCCGACAGCCCGAAGCCGAGCGCGGTCACCAGCGCGCCGGTCGAGGAACCGGGGCGGTGGAGGTTGGCGAGCGCGGCGCGCGCGATCGGGTCGGCCGGGCGGGGCAACCGGGCCGCGGCCGCCTTGATGGCCCAGCCCAGCGCGGCCAGGAGGGCGAGCAGAGCCGCCGCGCCGCCGAGGAATCCGGCGCTCAACAGCGGCTGGCGCGATCCGAGCAATGCCAGCGCGGCTATGCCCGCCAGACCCACGCCAACGGGCAGCGCGGCGCCGCGCCAGCGCCGCGCCAGCGGCGAGATGCGAGCGCGCATCAGCGCCATGGCGGGAAACGCCCGCGCCCGCGCCAGCGGCGGCGCGGCGAACACCAGCGCGACAAGCAACCCGAACACCGCCGCCCGGATCAGAGCCCAAGGATCGATCGTCAGCCCGCTGCGGACCGGCAACAGCGAGCCCAGCGCCTGCGCCAGCAAAGGTGTCACCAGCACGCCGCCGAGCACACCGGCCGCCGCGCCAAGGCCCGCCGCGAAACCGATCTGGAGCGTATAGATCCGCGCGATGTCGCCGCTTGTCGCGCCCAGGATCTTGAGCGTCGCAATGCTCGTCCGCCGCGCCTCGAGGTAGCTGGCGACGCCGCCGCCGATGCCGATACCGGCGATGGCCAGCGCGGCGAGCCCGACCAGGGTCAAGAACTCTCCCATCCGGCCGACAAAGCGCTCGGCCCCCGGGGAGGCACGGTCACGCGTGCGGATGTCGAACCCGGCATCGGGAAACCGGCGCTTGAGCTCTGCTTCCGTCACCGCGGGATCTTGTGTCCCGCCAAAGCGTACGCGGGTCTTGCTCTGATACATCGCGCCCGGCGCGGTCAGCCCCGCAGCGGCAGGCAAATCGAGCGGGACGATGACGGTCTGGCCGAGCTGGAACCCTTCGCTGAGACGGTCGGGTTCGTCGGCGATCACACCGCCCGCGAGTACGATCTGGGTGCCGACCGTGAAACGGTCGCCGGGCCCGATGCCGAGGCGTTCGGCTGCCCCGCGCGACAGCCACGCTTGGCCGCTCGGCGGCGCGCCGACCTGGCGGCCGCCGGCCAGCGTGAGCGTGCCATATAAGGGCCAGTTGCGGTCGACCGCCTTGAGCTCGATCGGAACCGCCGCGGTCGGGGTGCTGGCCATCGCCTGCAGCCGCAGCCCGCGCGAGACTGTTCCGTAGCCTTCCAGGGCCGCGCTTTCCGTCTGGCTGAGCGGGCGTTGCCATACTTCGAGCTCGAGATCGCCGCCCAGCAGGGTCTGGCCCTGCGCGTCGAGCTCGCCGCGGATCGCCGAAGTCAGCGAACCGATTGCTGCCAGCGCGCCGACCCCGAGGAACAGGCATACCAGCAACAGCCTGAGGCCGCGAAACTGGCGGTGGAGGTCACGCCGGGCGATGCGCCACGCGGCGTGCCAGGAAAGCCTGGGCGCGGTCATTGCCGCCGCGCCTGCACAGTGCGGCGTGCGCAGGACAAGTCTTATCCGCCCGTGTCGCTGGCGATCCGGCCATCGGCCAGCGCGATCACGCGCTTGCACCGCGCCGCCAGCACCTCGTCATGCGTGATGATGATCAGCGTGGCGCCCGTTTCGGCCCGGCGCGCGAACAACAGTTCGATGATCGTCGCGCCAGTCGCGGCGTCGAGGTTGCCAGTCGGCTCATCCGCGAACACGAGCGCCGGGCGCGGCGCGATGGCGCGGGCGATGGCGACGCGCTGCTGCTCCCCGCCCGACAATTGCGCCGGGTAATGCGCGAGCCGGTGGCCGAGCCCGACCGCGGCAAGCTCGACCCCGGCTCGCGACCAGGCATCGGCCGCGCCCGCCAGTTCGAGTGGGGTGGCGACGTTTTCCTGCGCGGTTAGCGTCGGCAGCAAATGAAACGCCTGCAACACGATGCCAATGCGCCCCCGGCGCGCGCGGGCGAGCCCGTCCTCGCTCATCGCTGTGAAATCCGCTCCCGCGACGGTCAGCGCGCCGCCGGTGGCGCGTTCGAGCCCCGTCAGCACCGCCATCAGCGAGCTCTTGCCCGAGCCGGAGGGGCCGAGCAGGGCCACAGTCTCGCCCGGCGCGATGGTCAGGTCGATGCCACCCAGGATCTCCACCGCGCCGTCGCCATCCCCGAGCGTGAGCCGAAGGTCGCGCGCGGCAATGGCAGGGGGGCTTGTCACGCCGGCGCGATGGCATACCTACCGGGGCCCGACAAGGAGGCTCCATGCGGCTCGGCAGGATGATGGTAAGTGGGGCGCTGCTGCTGGCCGGATGCAACGGCAATGCGCCCGCGGAACAACCCGTGCCCTCGGCCCGCATGACGGCTGCTGCCGAGGCGGTCGTGGCTGGACCGGAGCGGCGGGTGCTGGCGTTCGGCGACAGCTTGTTCGCCGGTTACCGCCTCGGCCGCAAGCAAGGTTATCCGGAGCGGCTCGAGGCGGCCCTGCGCCGGCGCGGGCTCAATGCGCGCGTCATCAACGCCGGTGTCTCGGGCGATACGACCGCGGCCGGGCGCCAGCGATTCGGGTTTGTCCTCGGCAGCCTGGCGGGACCACCCGCGCTGGCGATCGTCGAACTGGGCGGAAACGATCTCCTGCGCGCCATTCCCCCGGCGGAGACGCGCGCCAATCTGGCCGCGATCCTGGCGGAGCTGAAGCGGCGCGAAATCCCGTTCGTGTTGATGGGGATGCGCGCCCCGCCCAACATGGGGCCGGACTATGTGGCCGCATTCAACGGTCTCTATCCGGCGCTAGCGAAGGAATACGGGGGCACGCTGGTGCCGTTCTTCCAGGCCACGGTGTTCGACCGGCCGCAACTGCTGCAGGCGGATCACGTGCACCCCACCGCGTTAGGGGTCGAAGCGCTGGTCGCGGGCAGCATCGAGCGAGTGATTGGGGCGCTTCCCCCCTCTAGTTAGGCGCGCTCGATTTCGCCTCCGAAGACCCGCCACACCGCCGCATCATCCGCGATTCCGGCAAATGGTGCCAGTTCGGTCCCGGTAAGCCAGACTTGCGCTGCGCCTGTCTGGAGCCGTTCGAACAGCGCGGCGCGGCGCAGTGGATCGAGGTGCGCGGCGACTTCATCGAGCAGCAGCACGCCTGGCCGGCCGGCGGTTGCGAGGCCGGCATGAGCGAGGGTGAGCGCAATCAGCAGCGCCTTCTGCTCGCCGGTGGAGCCGTGCGCGGCCGGTGTGCCCGTCACCGCCAGGGTCACGTCCAGTTCGTCGCGGTGGGGGCCGGTCAGCGTGCGCTGGGCGGCGCGTTCGCGCGTTCGCCCCCGCGCCAGCGCATCCGCAAGCGCGGCGGCGTCGAGTGGGCCGCCGGGCCGATACGTCAACGCGGGCCGGGCGAATGGTGCCGCCGGCACGGCGGTCAATTCGGCCAACAACCGATCGACCAGCCGCGCACGACCTTGCGCCACCAGCACGCCAGCTTCGGCCAGTTGGCCCTCCAACGACGTCAGCCAGTGCGTGTCGGGCTCGTCGGCGCCAGACAACAGGCGATTACGTTCGCGAAGGGCCGCTTCGTAGCGTGCCGCATGGCGGGCATGGCCGGGCTCGAGCGCGACTGCCAGCCGGTCCATATAACGGCGCCTGGCTCCGGCGCTGTCGGCGAACAGGCGGTCCATGGCGGGAGTAAGCCAGCCGATAGCGAGCCACTCGGCGAGGCCCGCGGCGCTTGCCTCGGCGCCGTTGACCTGAACGATCCGGCGGCCGGGTCGCTCCGGCGTGGTCCCGGTGCCGAGGCGGACCGCTTCGCCGCCCCCGGCCAGATCGGCGCCGACGGCGAAACCCGTGTCGCCAGTGACGGCGGCCATTTCCCCCAGCGGTGCGCGGCGCAATCCGCGGCCCGGCGCGAGCAGAGACAGCGCTTCAAGGACATTGGTCTTGCCGGCGCCGTTCTCGCCGAACAGCAGGTTGAGGCCGCCGGTGCCGTCGAGCCGGCTCAAGGCATGATTGCGGAAGCGGGTGAGGGTGATCCGGTCGAGCGCCATCGAAGCGGCAAGCGTAGGCCAAGCAGCGCCGACCGGCTACACGAAAACCTGAATCCCGATAGTTGGGAGAAAAAGCCAAATTGCGGCGCGCTGAATCCTCACCACGCCGTCCCTGGATGATCGAAAATGGCTGAAACGAGCCGTTCCTTCGAACTGGCACGGCTTGTGCAATATGGGGTTCATCGGCGGATTGGACCGCTCGAACGACCAACAGGGGAATAACATGACGAACTTTTCGAACTTCACTCGCCAAGCGCTGGCCGCCGTCGCCGCCGTGTTCATCAGCGGCATGCTGATGGTCAACAGCCTCGGCGTCTCGGCGCAGGAAGTGCACTCGGTCGTTGGAATCCTGGCGTGAACGCGCTCGACCCGATGCACCCCGCTGGCGCGCCGGCCGGGTTCCACTGCGACCGCGTCCACGGCAAGTTCCTCGGCGTATGTCAGGGCCTGGCGAACTACATGCACATCAATCCGACCCTCGTCCGCGCCGTATTCATCATCGGCACGCTGTTCGGCTTCGGCAGCTTCGTGCTGATCTACCTCCTGATCGCCTTGCTGGCCGATTGAGCCAGCGGGCGATCAGACCCCCTTGGCCCCGGCCGTACCCGAATGGGCAAACGGGGAAAACGCGGTCCCGGAATCGAACACATCGATCCCCTCGCGCCGTTTGAGGAACCCGACCACGGCGTAGGTCACCGGCGTCAGCAACGCTTCCCACGCGGTCTTGATCAGCCATTGCGAGACCACGATCTGCCCGAGCTGATCGATCGGCCATCCGGCCAAGCCGTAGAATGCGAGCGGGTAGAAGATCACGCTGTCGAGGCCCTGGCCAACGATGGTCGAGCCGATCGTGCGGGTCCACAAGTGCCGCCCGCCAGTCAGCACTTTGAGCTTTGCGAGCACGAAGCTGTTGGCGAATTCGCCGGCCCAGAACGCGATCATCGAGGCAAGCACGATGCGCCATGAATTGCCGAACACGAATTCGTAGGACGCTTGCCCGGGCCAGTCCTTGGCGGGGGGCAGGGCAACCACTACCGCCGCCATGAATGCCATGAACGCCAGCGCCGCGAACCCGGTCCAGATCACCCGCCGGGCATTGGCATAGCCGTACACTTCGGTCAGCACATCGCCCAGGATGTAGCTGATCGGGAAGAACAGAACGCCGGCGCCGAACGACCAGTGGGTCCCTCCCGGCAGGGTGACATAGCTCGGCTTGGACGCGCCGATTACGTTGCTCAGCAGCAGGATGGCGACGAACGCCGCCATGCAATATTCGAAATAGCGGAAGCGGACCTCAGCCGCCGCCGTCCCGTCGAGCCGTGCCGGTTCCGCCATGGCATGCAAGCTAGCCGCGATTTGCTCACGCTGCAAAGCCCCGCTACTCACCACCCCCGACGCGCCCGTAGTTCAACTGGATAGAGCACGAGCCTTCTAAGCTTGGAGTTGCAGGTTCGAGTCCTGCCGGGCGCGCCACGAATTCAAAGGTTTAGCTGTTACCTCGGCGTGGCTTAGGTATCACATAGGTAACTAAGATGTCGCAACCGCTACCCTTGCAGGCACGCGTTGAAGCGGCGTCGCGCATGGCTTTCAAATCGAGGCAATTTTACAGCCTGTATTTCGCAACCAAAGGTGAAGCGGGACATCGCCTCCATCACGGCGCGATTAACGAGTATTACGAGGTAATTCGCTTCTTCGAGGCAGCATGCCGCGACGCTGCACTCATCGAACTGCATTCCCTTTTTACGCCCCGGAAAGACACCGTGAACTTGCCTCGCCTCGTGCAGGAAATGGAAGGGACAGTGGGGCCCCTGAACAAGTCTCGTCAGGCACTCAGGGCGATTGCAACTAACCTGCCCAAAATCAAGCACCTTCGGGACAAGGCGCTTGCTCACCGCACGAAGCTAATCGAGTTCAATGACGTGTTTCGCGAGGCTGACATTACGCATGTTCAAGTGAGCTCTGCGATCGATGCCGCGGTCGTGATTGCGAATGAGCTTCGCTTTGCGTGCGGGCTTAGCCAGGAGCCAGTTTCACCCGCGCCGGTCGAAACCTATTACGAGATGCTCGAAGCGTTACGGCCTTCAACCTAGTCCCATTGAATGGGCGAGGGCACAAGCTAGCGGGCCACCCTCGCAAGCGCCGCGTCGCTCCCGTTAGGCCGACTCTCGGTTTGCCCTAGACGCGGTTCCTGTGCAAATTGCTTCTGGCGCAAGCTCGGGCATCGCAGCCCGCGGCACCGGGGGCAATTCATCGATGTCGGACGACGGGCCTTTTTTCGATTATTACAAGGTTTTGCAGGTCAACACGGACTGCGACCCGAAAAGCCTTGAGGCCGCATTTCGATACCTGGCGAAGCTGTTCCATCCCGATCATCCGGGTACGGCAGACGCGACGCAGTTCAATCAAGTGGCCGAGGCATATCGAGGCCTCAGGAATCCCGATAAACGCGCTGAATATGATCAGTTGCATGCCGCCAATACCGGTCAAGCAGGGTCGCGATATTTTTCAAGCGATGAGCCAAAAGCCCAAGAACGAGCGGCGCTCAACGATGCAGAAGCGCATGATATGGCACTTCGTCTCCTCTACAAAAAAACGGAGAGAGCATGCTCAAGGTCCCGGTGTGGGACCATTTTTAGTGCAAGAAGCGTTGAACTGCTCGGATGAGCATTTCGATTTTCACGTTTGGTATCTTAAAGCCAAAGGCTTTATTGAAACCACGGAACAGGGGACACTGGCAATTACGATCCAGGGCGTGGATCACGTCATCTCCATGTCGCGAACCAACAAAGCCGAGAAACTGCGTATTGCGCAATCAGGAGAACCTCAGGACTGACCGCTTCTAATTTTTCTGCGTCAACAACTTCGGCAGCTTGGCGATATTGCGCACGATCCGCAGCGCCTCTGACCGGGGCGGCCCAAGCGCTGAGCTGGTCGCGATCGGCACGTCCCCTGACAGGAAATAGACGTACGCCACGCGCTTCCCCTCGGCATCCTCGACCCAAAAGCAGGTGTCATTGCCGCCGATCGACCAGGGCAGCGGAAAGCGCCGGGACTCGGGTTGTTCTGGCATCGCTCCATTGGAACGGAGCGAGAACGGCGCGCAAGTTAGATTTCTGCGCTGTTCATTCTGTCCTTCACGCGGGCAAAGAACATTGCCAACCGCTGGGCGGCTAGCTTCTGCATTGCCGCTAGGTTTTCAACGGAACCTGACCCGTGCATCGTCACTGGCAAGGCGAACTCGCTCATTGATTTGCCAACCATCTCGTCGATAGTTGATTGCGAGCCATAATTGGCGCGGAGTGCCAAAGCATACAGGTTTTCCATAAGGAAATTGATCTTGGTAAGTTCCGCAGCGACCTCGATATCGTCCATGTCTAACTCCCAAACTATTTACGGTCTCCGTCCTCGCAGGTCTGCGGGTTCACAGTGTCGCTGCATCGCAGGCTATTTCTTGCTCGCTTCCTGGAGCTGGTGCATCCGAGCCTCGTCCATCCGAGCTTCGTGAAGCTCCAACTCGATGCGCTCGAAAATCTCTCGGGCTTTCCGCTTGTGCCGCTCAAACCAAATCGCCGCCAACATGAGGACGAGAAACACCGCGACCACGATCAGGACATTCACCATTACGGCCTTTCCAAGGTGAACTAGGTCAAGTGGAATACCATTAGCATGACAGCCGCGTCTTGGCTTGCTCGTTCGGCAGGAGGTTGCGGGCGCGCCGGGATGGAAACCAGCGCGCCCGCGGGGGTTGGCTCGTCAAGTCAAATCAACCGCGCCGTGCGCGTGCGGTTTCGCTACGGCGGCTTCGGGCGCCAGACAAAGCACCGTGGCTGCGCTGCGCAGTGCCAGTGACACTTCGTACTTCAACGATGGCAGTACACTTTGGGTCAAGCTTGTGGTCGCGGCGCCTAGCGGCCCTCTGGTCGCGAACGTTGGCCCTCTTGGTCCGAGAACCAGCATCAATGTCAGCAGGTAATTTGAAGCCCGCGAGACGAAGCGGAACTTCCGGTACAGGTCAGGTGCCGGGAATCTACTGCCGAGAGCGAACTTGACGACAACAGCACCGACAGCGCACTCCATGAGGCCCCCAGGAGAAACATACCAATGAGACACGTTCTCACGCTGTGCTTGATCGTCTGGTCATCCAATGCGCTGGCCGCTCAGCTGGACCGCACGCATGCCAACATGGCCGCGGTTTGCGACCGCGAATGCCTGCGCGGCAAGATCACGGAGGTGTTATATGCGCTGGTCGAGCATGGCACCGCCAACCTAGCGGTTGCCCCTACCCTGCGCGTTACCGAGGATGGCGTCGAGAAGCCCCTTGATAAGGTCGGTCTGGTGCGCTCGGTGACCAAGCTGCGCGGCTATCGCCAGGAGATTCTCGACGAGCGAGCGGGTCAGGCTGTGGCGGGCGTGATGGTTGAAGAAGGAGGCGCTCCGATCATTCTGGTGGTGCGGGTCAAGGTGGACAGTGAGCAGAGGATTAGCGAACTGGAGCTGGTGGCGACGCGTAGCCGCGCAGATGGCCTGATCTTCAACATCGATGCCTATAGCGGCGCTCCGGCCAAGGTGATGAACTTGGTGCCCAGGACCGCACAGCTTGCGGCCCGTGAGAAGGCGATCGACATCGCGATGCATTACCCCCGCGGCCTAAGCAATGCGAAGACGTTCAACGCTGTCGGGACTCCTTTCGCGCCCGAGGCGTATCGGCTTGAGAACGGCGCGTTGATGGCCGGGCCCGGCTGCACGTTCGCGCCGGGCTGCAGCGACATTGGCAACCAGTCCCTCAAGATATTCGAGCGGCTGGGCAGAGTCACGGTGCGGGATATCGTGGCCGACGAGCGCGCTGGAATCGTCATCATGCGCCTGTCGTGGAATGTGAGCGGCCCCGGCTCAGACAAGCTGACTGCGTGGGAAATGTTCAAAGTATACGACGGGCAGATCCACATGGTGCAGGCTTATATGAGAGTCTTTCCGCCAGGCTTTGGACCTGGGTGGCTGGCCAATCAGCACAGGCATTACCCAACCGTAAAATCTCGGCACCAACCTGCTATTGATACAAGAACCTGAGCCCTGGCTTCGTCGCGCGCCTGGACAGCGCCTAAGTGGAGTAGCCGCTCCGTTGCATGCGGACCAATCTGCCCCGGCGAAAAAGACCCGAACGACATAGGAAGTTTGAGTCCGGTCGGGCGCATCACCTCGCACAGCATAATCCCTAACACGCCGGTTACCGCGTCTGGTCACCTTCGTTTGTCGGGATTTTTGACAGGTGCGCGGGTCGTTAAGGTTTCGCGAACCATCGTGTGGCGCCGATTTGCTGGGAATCGGCAAACTGGCACGGGCTGTGCATATTAGCACATACCAACCAGTCTTCGACAAGAGGCGGGGCCATCCAAGGGCTTCCCCAGGTCCGATCAGTCTCCCGGCCCCGCCTCCCCGAAGAAGCTCCCAGCCAGAAACGAAAACGGGCCCCCTCAGGAGCCCGCCCTTCATGTGTATGCTGACGGCGCCGTTATCCCGCGCTGGTGAGCTGTTCGTCGAGCAGCTGCTGCAGTTCGCCGGCCTCGAACATCTCCATCATGATATCGCTGCCGCCGACAAACTCGCCCTTTACGTAGAGCTGGGGAATGGTCGGCCAGTCCGAAAACGCCTTGATGCCCTGGCGGATTTCGGCGTCCTGGAGCACGTCGACGCTTTCGAAATCGACGCCGCAATTCTCGAGGATCGAAATCGCCCGGCTGGAGAAGCCGCACTGGGGGAACAACGGGGTGCCCTTCATGAATAGCACAACGTCGTTACCGGCGACGATCTGGGCGATGCGGGCGTTGGGCTCTGACATGGGCTAAAGACCTGATAACAGCGGGTCCGGCTCAATTGGGAATGACGGTCTCCAGTTGCAAGGCGTGGAGCGCGCCGCCCATCCGCCCACCCAGCGCTTGATAGACCAACTTGTGCTGCTGGATGCGGCTTTTGCCGGCAAACTGCACCGAGGTTACCCGCGCCATATAGTGATCGCCATCGTCCACGAGTGCGCGGATTTCGACCGCGGCATCGGGCAACGCGGTCTTGATCAATGCTTCGATTTCCGCTGCGGGCATCGCCACCGTACTAGGACTCGCTCATCAACTGGCGCTTCGCTTCGACCGACTTGTCGGCCAGCGCGGCGCGGACCGCATCTTCGTCGATGTCGCACCCGGCACCTGTCAGGTCGCCCAAGACCTTGCGGATGACGTCCTCATCGCCCGCTTCCTCGAAGTCGGCCTGGATCACCGACCGGGCGTAAGCTTCGGTTTCCTCGGGCGTCAGGCTCATCCGCTCGGCCGCCCAATGCCCCAGCAACCGGTTGCGCCGTGCGGCGATGCGGAACGCGGTGTTCTCGTCCATCGCGTACTTGGCTTCCTCGCCGCGCTGGCGGTCCTTGAAATCGGTCATCGGCGTGATCCCTGATACATCGTCTGTCGGGCTTTAGCCCCGTGGTCCGTCAGGCGGCAAGTCCGGTCCCGCGTGCCAGCCACGGGCGTTCGACGGCGAGCCGGCGCTCGTACGCGGTGATGGACGCATCTCGCGCCAGCGTCAGCGCCACCTCATCGAGGCCGCCGGCCAAGCAATGCTTGCGGAACGGGTCGATCTCGAAAGTGAAGCGGTCTTGAAAGGGCGTTGTGACCGTCTGGTGCTCGAGGTCGATGGCGATCGGATCGGTCTCGGCCACTTCCAGCAGGCGGTCGACCTGCGCCTGCGGCAGCGCGACGGTGAGGATGCCGTTCTTGAATGCATTGCCCGCGAAGATGTCGGAGAAGCTGGGTGCGATCACCGCCTTGACCCCCATGTCGAGCAGCGCCCACGCGGCGTGCTCGCGGCTTGAGCCGCAGCCGAAGTTGTCGCCCGCGACCATGATCGGGGCGCCGGCGAACTCGGGCCGGTCGAACACATTGCCGGGTTCGGCGCGAACGGTTTCGAACGCCCCCCGGCCGAGCCCCTCGCGGGTCACCGTCTTGAGCCACCGGGCGGGAATGATCAGGTCGGTGTCGATGTTCTTGCGCCCGAACGGGATCGCGCGGCCTTCGACCTGGTTGACGGCCTCCATCAATCGGTCTCGGGCAGCTCGCCGGTGGGTGTAACCGGCACAGTGGGCGCCTTCTGTTTGTCCTTGCGGTGGTTCACGTAAAGCAGCGCGGCGGCGACGGCGGCCGATCCGATCGCGCCGGCGATGGCGGCCTTACCAGTATTGTTGAGGCGTTTGGTCATGACGCAAACAATGGGGAATGGCCGCCCATCAGGCAAGGAATTGCGCCAGGCGCGCCCACAGTTTTTGCTTTTCGCCGAGCGGCATGGCAGCATGCGCCGGGCTGGAGGAGGGTAGCGGGATCAGGGTCAGGGCGGTGTGTGCCAGTTGCGGCATGCCGATTTTCGCCGCCGTGCCGCCGTTGAAGCCGACCGCGCGAAGCTGGGACAGGCTCCCGGCAAGGTCGGCCAGGTCGGTCGGCTCGGCATCCCGGATCGCGGCGTCGAGGCTGCCGCTGCGGCGGGCGGACGCTACCGTGTCCCATAGCCCGACTTTTGCCGCCAGCAGCGCCGCCAGCCGCGCGTCATAGCCGTTCTGCTCCAAGTCACGCCCGATCACCGTGCCGATCAGGTGCCAGAAGCGGTTGCGCGGGTGCGCGTAATAACGCCGCTCGGCGAGTGACTGTTCCCCCGGCAGGCTGCCCAGCACCAGCACCCGCGTGTCGGGCGCGACAACCGGAGGGAAGGCGGTCTTCCTCAGAACGGCGCGTCACGCGCGAAGGGAATTTCCGCGTGGCGCGGCGGAGGCCGGGGGTCGTCATCGTTCCAATCGCGGCCGTTGGGGAAACGCACCGGGATGCCCACCAGGTCGTCGGGTTCGAACAGGCGCATGTTGACCCCCATCCGAGGCGGTTCGAGTTCGCGGGCCGCGGTCCAGCTGGCCACTGCGCCGCACGTCGGGCAAAAGTTGGTCCGCAGCCACACCTCGACGTCTGAGCGCGTGAAGGCCTTGGTCTCGCCGCTGACGCTCACCTCGGCGGGATCGAAATAGCCCCACAATCCGCCCAGCCGGAAGCACAGCGTGCAATCGCAGCTGTTGAGGTATTCAGGCTTGCGCAGCACGGCAACCGTCACCCCGCCGCACGGGCAGGCCCCGATCATGCCAGTTCGCGCACATCGGTCAGCCGGCCGGTGACCGCCGCTGCCGCCGCCATCGCCGGGCTGACCAGGTGCGTCCGCGCCCCCGGTCCCTGGCGGCCGACGAAATTGCGGTTGGAGGTCGAGGCGCAGCGCTCGCCCGGGGGCACTTTGTCGGGGTTCATGCCAAGGCATGCCGAGCACCCGGGTTCGCGCCATTCGAGGCCAGCGTCGGTGAACACCTTGTCGAGGCCCTCGGCCTCCGCCTGCGCCTTGACCAAACCCGATCCCGGCACCACGATCGCCCACTTGACGCCGGGTGCCTTGTGCCGGCCGCGCAAGACTGCGGCCGCGGCGCGCAAGTCCTCGATCCGGCTATTGGTGCAGCTGCCGATGAACACGTTCTGGACCGCGACCTGATCGATCTTCTGGCCAGGTTGGAGGCCCATGTAGTCGAGGCTGGCCTGCGCCGCCTTCTGCTTGCCGGGGTCGGCAAAACTTGCTGGGTCGGGCACCACACCGCCGATGGCCACCGTGTCTTCGGGGCTGGTGCCCCACGTCACCGTTGGCTCGACCAAAGCCGCGTCGATCACCACCGATTTGTCGAACGGCGCGCCGGCGTCCGTCCGCAGCGTGCGCCAGAACCGCACCGCCTGGTCCCATTCGTCGCCGGTGGGGGAGAGCGGGCGGCCCCTGAGATAGCGAAAGGTCGCCTCGTCGGGCGCGATCATGCCGACGCGGGCACCGCCCTCGATGCTCATGTTGCACACCGTCAGGCGGCTCTCGATGCTCATCTGCTCGAACACTGCGCCGCGATATTCGATCGCGTGGCCGGTACCGCCGGCGGTACCGATGACGCCGGTGATGTGGAGGATCAGATCCTTGGCCGTGATGCCCGGGCCCAGTGCGCCTTCAACCCGCACTTCCATCGTCTTCAAAGGCCGCAGCAGCAGCGTCTGGGTCGCCAGCACATGTTCGACCTCGCTGGTGCCGATGCCGAACGCGACCGCGCCCAACGCTCCGTGCGCGGCCGTGTGGCTGTCGCCGCATACCAGCGTCGTGCCGGGCAGGGTAAAGCCCTGCTCGGGCCCCACGACATGGACAATGCCTTGCTGCAGCGCGGTCGCGTCGAAATAGCGCACGCCAAATTCAGGCGCGTTGCGTTCGAGCGCGGCGAGCTGTTCGCGGCTTTCGATGTCGGCGATCGGAACCCGGTTGCCGGCCGCGTCGCGTCGCGGAGTGGTCGGCAGGTTGTGGTCGGGCACCGCGAGCGTCAGCTCGGGATGGCGAACCTTGCGCCCGGCCATCCGCAACGCCTCGAACGCCTGCGGGCTGGTCACTTCGTGGACCAGGTGGCGGTCGATGAATATCAGGCAGGTACCGTCCTCGCGACGCTCGATCACGTGCTCGTCCCAGATCTTCTCGTACAAGGTGCGCGGTTTGGAAGCCATGGCCGGCACTTACGCTCCGTACCGGCCATTTCAAGCGGGCCTGTCTTTGATGCGGCAAAGCACCTATTTAGGCCGCATGGATTGGCTCCTCCCCGCAGCGATCGTGTTGGCCAGCATGGCCGCCATGGAATGGGTCGCGTGGGCCAGCCACAAATACGTGATGCACGGGTTCGCGTGGGGCTGGCACCGCGATCACCACGAGCCGCATGACGGTTTCCTCGAAAAGAACGATCGCTTCGCGGTGGTCGGAGCGGTGCTCAGCATCGCCCTGTTCGCGCTCGGGTCTCCGCTCGTCATGGGCCACGGCGCGTGGTGGCCGGGGACGTGGATCGGGCTGGGCGTGCTCGGCTATGGCATCGTCTACACTCTGGTGCACGACGGGCTCGTCCACCAGCGCTGGTTCCGCTGGGTGCCGCGGCGCGGCTATGCCAAGCGTCTGGTCCAGGCGCATCACTTGCACCATGCCACGATCGGCAAGCATGGCGGGGTCAGCTTCGGCTTTGTGCTGGCGGGCGACCCGGTGCGGCTGAAGCGGGAACTGCAGCGCCAGCGCGAAGTCGGCCAAGCACAAGTGCGCGGCCCGGCAATTTCCATCGACCGTTCAGAATCAGCACGATAAAAGCGCGCGGTCGTCCGTTCGGGCCGACGCGGAGGAAGCAGCTGAAATGAACCGTATCCTAATCGCCGGCGCCGCGCTCGCCGTGCTCGCCGCGGGCCAGCCGGCCACCGCGCAAAGCCGCTGTACCCGCGATCAGATGCAGACCATCGCCGACAGCTGGATCGACGCGCTCAATGGCGGCACGCCCTATGGCAAGATGCAGCTGGGCGAGTGGGTCAACTTCCACAAGAACTTGGAGGACGGTTTCATGTCTGAATTCTTCGACATGGCTCCCAAGACGGTCGCCTGGCACATGAGCCTGCTCGACTCGACCGCTTGCAAGGTTGCTGTCGAAAGCGTGATCGCCGACAAGGGCGGTCCGCGCGTGTTGGTGACCCAGCTCAGCGCCGGGTTCAACGGGGTCGGCCCAATCGACATCATGTTTCCCGCGGCCGAGCCTGCCGATGCGCGGGCCGGCTTCACCAGCGGGACTTGGGCGCCGATCCCCGAAGGACAACGGATGGCTCATGACGCGCTCGTCGCCGCAGCTGACGCATGGCTGGCTGACAAGCAGGCTGGTCGGCCGCAGGACCGCCTCTACGTGGTTGATGAAACGCTGGGCGCGGTCAACGTCTACACGCGCCTCGGCGCGGACAAACGGGCGACTAGTTTGACGTTGAGGATCGAAGGCGGCCAGGTCAAAGGCACGCACGCGCTGACGACGTGAATTCGTCCCTTGCGCTAGCTCGCTGCCAGGCGAGCGGCGGTCTCTTTGATGAGCGCGATCATGTTAGGAAGGTTGGAAGAGCGATTCGACGACATGTTGCTCTTGAAGTTGAAAGGCTCGAGTGCCGCAGTGATGTCGGTACGAATTATCTCTTGAGGCGTCCGATCCTGGACCGCGCTTAAGACGACGGCGATCATGCCTTTCGTGAAGCTGGAGTCGCTATCAGCGAGGAAGTGGAGTTTGCCACCCTGTAGGATTGGGTAAGCCCACACATTCGCGATGCAGCCCTTAACCTTCGTCGCCTCGGTCTTGAGAGCGAACGGCATGGGCTCCATGTTGCGAGCCAGCTCGATAAGTAACTGGTGCCGACCGTCCTGATCGAGGAATTCGTATTCGTCGAGAATGTCGGCAAGAGCGCGCATGGCGCGCGCCTCTAACTCACTGGCGCTATAAATCCACCCCGTTGGCGATGGCCTCGAGCTTGCGGATGCGTTCCTTCAGATCAGCGATTTCGATCCGCGCCGCGCCTTCGCGGGCGCCGCCCTCGATCTCGATCGGGCCGCGATAGGTGTCGAGCTCGCGGCTCTTGAGCGCCAGCCAGTCGTGCCAGCCCTTGAGCACGGCTCCGGCCAGGATCAGCAGTCCGGCCAAGGCGCTCACCGCGATCAGCAATTCCTGGGTCATCATCCTATGTCTCCCCAAAGTCCTTTGCGGGCAGGTTTATTTCTCGCGCAGCCGTTCGATTTCGGCCGACAGTCGCTGGGTCTCCCGATCTTCGGTGGCGATCCGCTCGAGCACTTTCACGCGCTCGCGCAATTCCTCGACCTCGTGCTGGAGCGCGGAATCGATGCGCGGGATCGAACTTTCCCGTCCGGTCGAGCTGTCGTGCAGGATTCCCGCCTGCGCGCGGTGCTTCGACTTGACGATCTCGGCGATCACGCAAATCGCAACGATGACGACAATCGCGGTCCAGAATGTCATTGCACGGTATCCCTCTTGTCGCGCAGGGCCTCGATTTCCGCAGCCAGGTTGAAGCCGCCGTCGGTGACAATGCGTTCAAGCACGCGGACCCGGTCTTCGAGCCGCTCGACCTGGTCCTTGCCGGCGCCCGGCAGCATCGCCGGCGCGGCGGCCTGGGCAAAACGCAGCTGGTCGAACTCTTTCTGCAACCGGCGATGCCCCCGCGCCATCCCCCGCGATCGCATCACGCCCATGAACGCGAAGACTATCATCAAGATGATGAAGACGTTGATGCCGCTGTCGTTCATTGAACTTTGCTCCCGTCGTCGAGCTGCGATTGGATCCGCCGCGTGTCGCGCAGGGCCTCGATCTGGGTGGCAACGTCGTAGCCCTTGTCGGTGACGATCCGCTCCAGCACGCGCAGGCGCTGCTCCAGATCGTCGACCCGGCCAACGTATTGGGCCGCCTTTTCGGCGCTTTCACGGGCAGTCGAAGTGATGCCCATTTGGGCCAGCCGCTGCTGATGCTTGGTCCAGATCGCGATGATCGGGATCGACAGCGCGAACAGGGGTATGAGAATGCCGAACTCGTGCATGATTCAACCTTTCAGCGCAGCCGCTCGATTTCGGCGGACAGGCGCGGATTGCTGGTGACGTAATAGGTTTCGACTTCGGCCAGGCGGCGGTCGATATCGCGAAAACGGGCGCGGATCTCGCGTCCGGTGCGCTGCGGTGACTGACGCACGCGCTGCCAGTACTTCTGCTCGTCATGGTCGACGTAGAGATGGGCAGGCTTCTTGTTGAGGAAGATACCGGCGGCGAAATAGGCCGGGATGACAATCGGACTCATCGCGAAAACCAGCAGGATGAGGGCCAGGCGAACCCACAACACGTTGACACCGGTGTAGTCCGCGATCCCGGAGCAGACGCCCATCAGCTTGGCGTTCTGCTTGTCGCGATAGAGCGAGGTGCGGGGGCTGTTCACCGGCGAGTACCTTTCTTTTCGGCCAGCAGGCGGTCGAGTTCGCGCAGCGGCTGGTTGTCGACTTCGCGGTCGGGCAGGAGCCGTGCCGGCTTGAATTCCGGGTTGTCGGACGCGACCAGGCGCTCGACCGTGTCCATCCGTTCGTCGAGCCGCTTGGCGAGGTTGTAGAGTTCCTCGAGCAACGTCTCGTCATCGGTCGTGATGGTGGCGGCGGTCTTCCATTTGGTGATGTAGTGAAAGATGATCCACGGAAGTCCGAGGAACAGGACCGGAATAATGAAAATCTCTTCGCCCACGGATTAAATCCCCTTGCCTTGGTCGTCGCCCTTGCCGAGCGCGCGCTTCATTTCTTCGAGTTCCTCGTCGATCTTGTCGGCGCCTTCGAGCGCCGCGATCTCCTCCGACAGGCTCGGCTTGCGGTCCTCGTCGATCCGCAGGGCATCGGCGCGTCCTTCGGCATAATCGACGCGCCGTTCGAGCTGGTCGAAGCGGGTCAGCGCATCGTCGACCCGCTCACTGGTCATCAGTGTGCGCAGCTTCACCCGGTTCTCAGCGCTTTCCAGCCGCGCGGCAATCTGGGTCTGCCGGCTGCGGGCTTCGCGCAGTCGCGTCTGGAGCTTGGCGATATCCTGCTCGTAAGCGCGCAGGGCATCGTCGAGCACGCCGATCTCCTGCTTCAGCTGGTCGCCCATGTCGACCGCGCGCTTCTTCTCCTGCAGCGCGGCGCGGGCGAGGTCCTCCCGGTCCTTGCTCAGCGCCAGTTGCGCCTTCTCGCCCCAGTCGGCCTGGAGCTTCTCGAGCTTGACCGTGTGGCGATGCATTTCCTTCTGGTCGGCAATGGTCCGCGCGGCGCTGGCGCGCACTTCCACCAGCGTCTCCTCCATCTCGAGAATGATCATTCGGATCATTTTCGCCGGGTCGTCGGCCTGGTCGAGCAGTTCGGTGAAATTGGCGGCGATGATGTCACGGGTCCGGGAAAAAATGCCCATCCAGGGTACTCCAGCAAGGGGCGGCGTGCGGGTGTTCGGGCCGAGGCCCGGTTGCGGGGTGGTGCGCAGACGTTCGATCTCGCGGTCGAGGCGCGATCCGCGCCGACTTCCGTCCTCGATCGGAGTCAGTCGGCCGCCTTCGTCGCGGCTCATGCCAGCTCAACCAGGTGGCCCAAGGCAACGGAACCGGCTGGTGGTGCGAGCGCGATCTGCTGGTTCAGCGCGTAGACGTTGAAGGTGATCATCGCGATCACGCTCACCAGCGCGGAAAACCCGACTTTGCTGGCGAAGAAGCGTCGATCGTACATTGTGTCCTCCCGGATCGGTGTTCGAAAGCAAGCATTGCAACCGCCGTGCCAGATTCCAAAAATGGCGCAACTCCGCGACTTTTACCCACTGTATCAGGGTCGCAATACGGCAAGTATTGCCATCACTTGGGAATTTCCGCTAATGCTTGGGAGTGGAGCGCGAGAACCAGTTCATCGGCCAGTCGAGCGCGTTCCTGGACGCCGTCGAGCGCGCCAGCCGCGCCGCACCCATGCGCCGCCCGGTGCTGGTCATCGGCGAACGCGGCACGGGCAAGGAATTGATTGCCGAGCGGCTGCACCGCCTTTCCAACCGGTGGGAAGGGCCGCTGGTGGTGATGAATTGCGCGGCGCTCCCCGAAACGCTGATCGAGGCGGAATTGTTCGGCCACGAGGCAGGCTCGTTCACCGGCGCGACGCGCCAACGGGCCGGCCGGTTCGAAGAGGCGGACGGCGGCACGCTGTTTCTTGACGAGATCGGCATCCTGTCCAAGGCGGCGCAGGAACGCCTGTTGCGGGCGGTCGAGTATGGCGAGGTGACGCGCATCGGATCATCGCGGCCGATCCGTGTCGATGTTCGTATCGTCGCCGCGACCAACGAAAACCTGCCGGAGATGGCCGCGCGCGACACCTTTCGCGCCGACCTGCTCGACCGGCTGAGTTTCGAAGTGATCACCCTGCCGCCTCTGCGCGTGCGCGATGGCGACGTCGATGTGTTGTCCGATTATTTCGGCCGGCGGATGGCGGCTGAGATCGGATGGGAGCGCTGGCCGGGCTTTTCCGACCACGTCCGCCGCCAGCTCGACGACTACCCATGGCCCGGCAACGTGCGCGAACTGCGCAACGTTGTCGAACGCTCGGTTTATCGGTGCGATGGCTGGAGCGAACCGATCGGCTATGTTCAATTCGATCCGTTCGACAGCCCGTGGCGCCCCTCGGCTTCGCCCGCGCACGGCCTGGACAACCCGCCGCAAACCAGCCGGCCGTGGGCGCCGGTGGCGGCCGAATACGACACGATCGCCGATCTGCGCTCGGCCGTCGAGGCCCACGAGCGCTCGATCCTGGAACACCACCTCGGCCGCAACCGCTGGAACCAGCGCCAGACGGCCAAGGCCCTCGGGCTAACTTACGACCAGCTGCGGCATTGCGTCAGGAAGCATGGTCTGGGCGAAGTCGGCGCGGCCTAACAGCCTTCATTGTGCACTTGCGCAGCCAGCTTGACGAATTCCCCACGGATGGGGCAGCAAGCACGCTTCCTGGGAAATTTTTTAATGACAGACCGCGAAGCTTTGCGAAGCACGCCGCAGCCACGGCCGCGCTTTCGATTGGATCGTTCGTTGCTCGTGCGCCTGTTCGGGCCGCGTGCGGCGTTGGTCCATGGTGACATGATGATGCTGGACCGTTGGGGATTTGTAAAATCAGTGATGCCGCGCACCGGCAATGGCGAAGCGGCCTTCGATGTCGGCTGCGGGACCGGCGCCTTCTCACTCAATCTCGCGGAACGCGGTTACGACGTGGTCGGCCTGAGCTGGGACCGACGCAATCAGGCCGTCGCCGAAGAACGGGCGGCTATCTGTGGGTTGTCGGGAAATGTCAGCTTCCCCATCGGCGATGCACGCGAACTGGACCGGCACGAACAGTACAAAAATCGTTTCGAATATGTTGTTTCGCTTGAAAATATCGAACATCTTATCGATGACCGAAAGTTGATGCGCGACCTGGCGGCGTGCCTGAAGCCGGGCGGGTGGCTGGTGCTGAGCACGCCCAACCAAACGTATCACGCGGTCACGCCGAGCGATAACGGACCGTTTTCGAAATTCGAGGATGGCTGGCATCTGCGCCGGGGCTATTCGGAGCAGATGCTGCGAGAGTTGGCCGAGTTGAGCGGCTTGAGAGTCGAGGTCATCGGCTATTGCAGCGGCTGGTTTGCCCAAAAGCTGACGTGGATCGTGCGGCAATGGGGCAAGGCTGGATACGCGGTGACGTTTCCGTTGCGCGTATTGCCGCTGCTGTTCGACCCGCTCATCTCCCGGATCTTCCGCTATCGCGCATTTTCGATCACCATGCTGGCGTACAAGCCGCGCTTCGACGCGAGCTGACCAGCCCGCAAAACATCTTGCGAAAATCCCGACGCGCGACTATCTGGCCGTTATCCCGACATTGTCATGGCAGAGTCTGGTGCTGGCGCCCTCGGGGGCCGGCCCCGAACCGCTGTGACCAGGACTCGGCTCAATGGAGATTGAATGGCGGATATCGCGCGCCTGACACAAGTGATCGAGCCCGAAGCGCAAGCGCTCGGTTTCGAACTCGTGCGCGTGAAACTGTACGGTTCCGGCCCGGAACCGGAAGGCGAGCGCACCCTTCAGGTCATGGCCGAAGACCCCGCCAGCGGGCAACTGGTGGTCGAGCAATGCATGGCCCTGTCGCGTGCGATTTCGGACCGCATCGACGCAGTCGAGGACGCCGGCGAGGAATTGATTGCAGGCGCCTACCATCTCGAAGTCAGCTCGCCCGGGATCGACCGGCCGCTGACGCGGGCGAAGGACTATGCGGCCTGGGCCGGGCACGATGTCAATGTCTCGCTGGCCGAGCCGGTCGGTTCTCACCGCAAGCTGCGCGGCGAACTGGTCGGCATTGAAGGCGCCACGGTCGCCATCCAAGACCGCAAGGCGGGCCGCATCGAAGTGCCGCTGGCGAATATCACTTCGGCGAAGTTGGTCCTGACCGACAAGCTGATCGCCGCTACCAAGCCGCTCGACATGAGCGGCGCCGAAGAACTTGAAGAAACTCTGGAAGAAGAGGCTTAAGACTGATGGCCAGTCCGATTTCCGCCAACAAGGCCGAGCTGCTCGCAATCGCGACCTCGGTCGCCACCGAGAAGATGATCGACAAGGCGATCGTCATCGAAGCGATGGAAGAGGCGATCCAGAAGTCCGCGCGTAACCGGTACGGCGCGGAAAACGACATCCGCGCCAAGCTCGATCCGCTGACCGGCGACTTGCGGCTGTGGCGCGTGGTCGAAGTGGTCGAGGAGGTCGAGGACTACTTCAAGCAGGTCGATCTGGCACAGGCGGAGAAACTGCAGCCGGGCGCCAAGGTGGGTGACTACATCGTCGATCCGCTGCCGCCGGTTGATCTCGGCCGCATCGACGCACAGAGCGCTAAGCAGGTCATCTTCCAGAAGGTCCGCGATGCCGAGCGCGAGCGCCAGTTCGAGGAATTCAAGGACCGCGCCGGCGAGATCATAACCGGGGTCATCAAGTCGGTCGAATTTGGCCATGTGATCGTCAACCTCGGCCGCGCCGAGGGCGTCATCCGCCGCGATCAGCAAATCCCCCGCGAAGCCGCCCGTGTGGGCGAGCGCGTGCGGGCGTGGATCATGAAGGTCGAGCGGAACAACCGCGGTCCGCAGATCTTCCTCAGCCGCGCGCACCCCGAATTCATGAAGAAGCTGTTCGCGCAGGAAGTGCCCGAGATCTACGACGGCATCATCACCATCCAGGCCGCAGCCCGTGACCCGGGTTCGCGCGCGAAAATTGGGGTGATCAGCCGCGATTCGAGCATCGACCCGGTCGGGGCCTGCGTCGGCATGAAGGGCAGCCGCGTCCAGGCCGTCGTGCAGGAACTGCAGGGCGAGAAAATCGACATCATCCCGTGGAGTGAGGACACCGCCACGTTCGTGGTCAACGCGCTCCAGCCGGCCACAGTCAGCCGTGTGGTGCTCGACGAGGACGAGAACCGTATCGAAGTTGTGGTGCCTGACGATCAATTGAGCCTGGCGATCGGCCGGCGCGGCCAGAATGTGCGTTTGGCGAGCCAGCTGACCGCCAGCCAGATCGACATCATGACCGAGGAAGAAGCGAGCGAGAAGCGCCAGCGCGAATTCGCCGAGCGCTCCAAGATGTTCGAGGAAGAACTCGACGTTGACGAGACACTCAGCCAGTTGCTGGTCGCCGAAGGCTTCGCCGAGCTCAACGAAGTGGCTTATGTCGAGCTGGGCGAACTCGCCGGGATCGAAGGCTTTGACGAGGAACTGGCGGAAGAACTGCAGAACCGCGCCCGCGAAGCGCTCGATCGCCAGGAAGAGGCGCATCGCGAGCAGCGCCGCGAAATGGGCGTCGAGGATGCCCTGGCCGAGTTGCCCCATCTCAACGAGCAGATGCTGGTGGTGCTCGGCAAGGCCGGCATCAAGACGCTCGACGATCTGGCCGACCTGGCGACCGACGAACTGATCGCCAAGAAGCGCGAAGCGCCGCGCCGGCGCGCTCCTGTCGAAGGTCCGCCGCTCCGCCGTCCGCCTCAGCGCGCCGAGGACAAGGGCGGGGTGCTGGGCGAGTTCGGGCTGTCGGAGGAACAGGGCAACGAGGTCATCATGGCCGCACGGGCGCACTGGTTCGAAGACGAAGACGCCGCCGCTCCTGCGGCCGCCGCAACTGCTCCAGCAGAGGAGGCCGCCGGTGCGGAATCCTCACAATGAACCGCTAGAGGTTACCGATAGCGCCGGCCGCGGGGTGCGTACCAGCGCGCCCGAGCGGCGCTGTGTGCTGAGCGGCGAGGGCGACACCCGCGACGCGCTGGTGCGCCTGGCGCTGGGTCCGGACGGGCAGATATTGCCCGATGCCCGCGCGAAAGCGCCCGGCCGGGGCGCGTGGATTGGCGTTGACCGGGCCGACCTTCGGGCCGCGCTTACCAGCGGCAGACTCAAGGGTGCCCTGGCGCGCACGTTCAAGACCGGCGCGTTGAAGATTCCCGATGACTTGCCCGAACTGATCGATGCGGCCCTGACCCGTGCCCTGCTCGATCGGCTGGGGCTCGAATTGCGCGCCGGGCGCCTTATCTTGGGGGCCGAGAAAATCGAGAACGAGGCGCGGATGGGCCGCGTCGCC
>JBDSUJ010000111.1:0-17511 GCA_039927815.1 Croceibacterium sp.
GCTTGGCGCGCAGCTGAATGCCGAAGTCGCTGACTTTGCTCTTGCGGCGCTGACCGTGCTGGCCGGGCCCGTAAGCGCGGCGGTTGACGGGGGAATTCGGACGACCCCAGATGTTTTCACCCATCCGGCGATCGAGTTTGTGCTTGGCGCTTTTGCGCTTCGACATGCGTCGTACTCCAATCTGCTGTCACCACCCCGAATGGCGGCGCTTCAACCCGGCATCGCACCGCATGGCCTGTTGCCATGCGCGGCCACTGCTTCACCGGGATGCAGAGCCAATAGCGAGCGGCGCCCTTGGCGGGGCATCAGTCGAAAGTCAACCGCCCTGGCTTTACGAGCCCGTTTCAGGCGACCTGCTAAGCGCCGCCAGAACCCCGCGCAGCGTTCGAACCTCAAGATGATTCCACCCCGGCTTGGTCAGGATGGTGCGCAGGTTGCGCCGGGTTGCGGCTTCCCTGCCGGCCGGGAAGAAATACCCTGTCGGCTCAAGCATGGCCTCGAAATGCGCGATCAATGCTTCAAGCTCGCCCTGCGGGGCGGGCGGCAACAGCTCGTCCGCCGTGGGTTGCGCCAGGCCGCGCCCGCGCGACCACTCGTACGCCACCAGGATGACCGCCTGCGCGAGATTGAGCGAGGCGAACGCGGGGTTGATCGGGACGGTGATGATCGCTCGCGCGAGCGCCACGTCGGCGATCTCGAGACCCGAACGTTCAGGCCCGAACAGGATTGCAGTGCGGCCGGGATGGCGGGCGATTTCGCACGCGGCTTCGTCGGGGGCCAGCACCGGCTTGCTGACTTCGCGTTTGCGCACTGTGGTGGCGTAGACATGCGCGCAATCGGCGACTGCGGCGGCGGTCGTGTCGTAGACCCGCGCTCGCTCCAGCACCACGTCAGCGCCGGCGGAAGCGGGTCCGGCATGGGGGTTGGGCCACCCGTCGCGCGGCGTTACGAGACGCATTTCGGCGAGGCCGAAATTGAGCATCGCGCGCGCGGCCTTGCCAATATTCTCGCCCAGCTGCGGGCGCACGAGCACCACGACCGGAGGGTCAGTCGCCTTCGGCATCGCGTCCGCCGGCTTCCTGGATGGCGCTGGCCAACTGTTCGAAATCGCGCGCTTCGGAAAAGTCACGGTAGACACTGGCAAAGCGGATGTAGGCGACCGAATCGAGCTGGCGCAGCCCCTCCATGACCATCGCGCCGATGCGCGCGGACGCGATTTCGCTGTCGCCGGCGGTCTCGACCTGGCGCTGAATTCCCGACACCAACTGGTCGATCCGCTCCTGCACGATGCCGCGCTTGCGGCACGCCAGGGCGACCGATTGCTCGATCTTGCCGCGTTCGAACGGCTCACGCTGGCCACCGGTTTTTATGACCACGATGTCGCGCAACTGGACGCGCTCGAACGTGGTGAAGCGGGCGCCGCAGCTGTCGCACTGGCGGCGCCGCCGGATCGACGTATTGTCTTCGGTGGGGCGCGAATCCTTTACCTGGCTGTCGTCATGCGCGCAGAACGGACAACGCAAGTTAGGGGCGCAGCCTCTTGTAGAGCATGAATCCCGCGCCCGCGAGCAGCCCCACTGGCCAAGTCACGATCGGCAATAGCACTCCTGCCAGTGCGCCGACACCGGCCCCGACCAGAACCGGCTTGGTCGACGGGTGCGCCATGCCTTCCTTGGCCATGTCGCGCAGTTCGGCGCCCGCGTCGGACACCAAGTCGCCGTTGCGCTTTGGATCGTTAGATTCTGACACTTAACTTACCTCCCGGGATAGACTGGGAATGCTTCACACAATTCTGCGACGCGCCGGCGCACGCTTTGTTCGACTTGCGCGTCACCCTCTTCGCCGTTTTTACGCATTCCTTCCAGCACTTCGGCGATCAGCCCGCCAACTTTGCGGAATTCGGCCGGGCCGAACCCACGGGTGGTGGCCGCCGGTGAACCGAGGCGCACGCCTGAGGTCTTGGTCGGTGGCAGCGGGTCGAATGGGATCGCATTCTTGTTGCAAGTCAGAAACGCGCGGTCGAGGCCTTTCTCCGCCGCCTTGCCGGTGACCTGCTTGGAGCTCAAGTCGACCAGCATCAGGTGGTTGTCGGTACCGCCAGAGACGATGCCCACGCCGTGCTCTTCGAGGCTGGCGGCGAGCGCCTTGGCATTTTCCACCACGGAATGGGCGTAAGTCTTGAATTCGGGCCGCAGCGCTTCGCCGAACGCAACCGCCTTGGCCGCGATGACGTGGACCAGCGGTCCGCCCTGAAGCCCCGGGAACACGGCCGAGTTGAACTTCTTCGCCAGCGCCTCGTCGTTGGTCAGGATAATGCCCGAGCGGGGACCGCGCAGGCTCTTGTGCGTGGTGCTGGTGACCACGTGCGCGTGCGGGAAGGGCGAAGGGTGCGCGCCGCCCGCCACCAGGCCGGAAAAATGCGACATATCGACCAGCAGGTACGAGCCGACCTCGTCGGCGATTTCGCGGAAGGCGGCGAAGTCCCAGTGCCGCGGGTACGCGGTGGCGCCGGCGATGATCAGCTTGGGCTTGTGCTCATGCGCCAGGCGGCGGACTTCGGCCATGTCGAGTCGTTGGTCGTCCCGCCGCACTCCGTACGGCACGGCGTTGAACCACTTCCCGCTCAGATTGACGGGTGAACCGTGAGTCAGGTGGCCCCCGGCGGCGAGGTCGAGGCCCATGAAAGTGTCGCCGGGCATGAGCAGGGCGAGGAACACCGCCTGGTTCATCTGGCTGCCCGAATTTGGCTGCACATTGGCGAACTGGCACCCGAACAAGGCTTTAGCCCGCTCGATCGCCAGCGTCTCGACCTGGTCGGCGTATTCACACCCTCCGTAATACCGGCGCCCGGAATACCCCTCTGCATACTTGTTGGTGAAGACCGAGCCAGTCGCTTCGAGCACCGCCGGGCTGGCGATGTTTTCGGAGGCAATCAACTCGATCCGATCGCGCTGGCGCGTCAGTTCGCGGCCGATCATCGCCGCCACTTCGGGATCGGCGTCCTCAAGGGAGTCGTGCCAGAACCGCTGGAGTGGATCGGCCAGGGCGGGATTGCTGCTCATGCTGATAATTCCTGCGGGGGGTGGGTCAGCTTCTCGACCCGGCGGGTGTGACGGTCGTTCGCGAAAGGCGTGGAGAGAAAGACGTCGATACATTCGCGGGCCATGTCCGGTCCGACGATTCGGGCTCCGAGCGCGAGCACGTTGGCATCGTTGTGCTGGCGGGCGAGACGGGCCGAGAGCGGCTCGGACACCAGCGCACAGCGTGCCGCGGGGACGCGGTTGACCGCGATAGCGATGCCGATCCCACTGCCGCACAGGGCGATCCCGCGCTCGGCCTCGCCAGACGCGATCATGCGAGCGATCATGTAGCCGTAATCCGGATAATCGACCGAATCGATGCCGTGCGTGCCTAGGTCGGCGACCGTGTGCCCGAGCCCGGCGAGCCAGCCCACCAGTTCGTCTTTCAGCGCGACGGCCGCATGATCCGAGGCGATGGCGATCTTCATCGGGCGCACATAGGCACGCAGTTGACCGCGTGCCACCGCAAATGGGCTTTGTCCCCGGCGAGGTGAGCTATAAGGGGGCGCATGGATTATCGCTATCTTGGACGCAGCGCACTGCGCGTCTCTCCGCTGTGCGTTGGCACGATGATGTTTGGCGGCGCGACCGACGAACCCACCGCCAAGCGCATCCTCGACAAGGCGCGCGATCAGGGCGTCAATTTCCTCGACGCCGCCGATCTCTATAACATGGGGCGGACCGAAGAAGTGGTCGGACCGTCGATCAAGGACCACCGTCACCACTGGGTCGTGGCGACCAAGTTCGGCCAGCGGATGACGCAGGAACCCAACGAAGGTGGGCAATCGCGCAAGTGGATCGTCCAGGACGTCGACGACAGCCTGCGCCGCATGGGCACCGATTTCATCGATGTGCTGTACTTCCACAAATCCGACAACGAGGCACCGCTCGAAGAACCGTTGCGGGCGATCAAGGATCTGATCGCTGCGGGCAAGGTGCGCTATTACGGTGTGTCGAACTTCAAGGCTTGGCGGATCATGGAAGTGTGCCGGATCGCCGACCTGCTGGGCATGGATCGCCCGGTCTGCAGCCAGCCGCTGTACAATATCGTCGACCGCCTGGCGGAGGTCGAGCAACTCCCGGCCGCGGGCCACTGCGGCATCGGCGTGGTTCCCTACAGTCCGCTCGCGCGCGGTGTGCTCACCGGCAAGTATGACCCTGGCGCACCGCCGCCGCCGGAATCGCGGGCCGGACGCAACGACCTGCGGATCATGGAAACCGAGTGGCGCAGCGAATCGCTCGATATCGCGCAGGCCGTCGCCCGCCGCGCGGCCGAGCGGGGCGTGTCGACGGTCGAATTCTCCATCGCCTGGGTCCTGAGGAACAAACTGGTCAGCTCGGTGATCGTCGGCCCGCGGACCGAACAGCAATGGGACGCGTACATCCCGGCGCTAGAGGCCAGGCTGACCGACGAAGACGAGGCTTTCATCGACGCGCTGGTCCCGCCGGGCCATGCTTCGACACCGGGCTACACCGATCCAGCCTATCAGATCGAAGGGCGCGTAGTCAGGCGCTAGGAGCTGCGCCGAACCGGAAGCTCGAGGCACTCCAGTGCCCGAGCAGGTCGTCTTGGTGGTAGATGCACGCCCCAGGCTCGTCCTCCGCCGCGCCGACGGCGACCATCAGCGGGAGCAAGTGATCCTCGCGCGGGTGCGCCGTGCGGGCGTAGGGCGCGTCGGCCCAGTGCTCGAGGCGCTCGGTGCGCTCCATTGGCGGCGCGCGCGTGAGCGTATCCTGGAGCCAGCCATCGAAGGCGCGGCTCGGCACTTCGGCGCTGCGGTCGCGATTGCGCAAGTTGTGATAGCTCAGCCCGCTGCCGATGATCGCCACGCCTTCGCTGCGCAGCGGGGCGAGCAGGCGCCCGATCTCGAGGTGCAGCTCAGTGTCGAACCCGCGGTCGATGGACATCTGCACCACCGGTATGGCCGCCTCGGGATAAAGCGGTTCCATAAGGCTAAAGGTACCGTGATCGAACCCGCGTTCGGCATCGAGCCGTGCGCGCACGTGGCCCTCTTGCAGCAAAGCTTGAACGTGGCGTGCCAGTTCTGGCGAGCCCGGCGCGCGGTAATGGATGCGATATGTGTAATCGGGGAAACCGTAATAGTCGTACAGCATCCCGGGCTGCGCGGCGGAGGACACGGCAATCCCGCTCTCCTCCCAATGACCGGAGACCATCAGCACGGCGGTAGGCAATTCGTGCAGTTCGCGGCGGACTTGATGAAGCGACGCTTCGAGTTGATCGAATACGCCGGGCTGGTCGTGCTTCATCCACGGCCACGGCCCGCCGCCATGGCTAAGGAAATAGGTCGGCAGAGTCTTGGTCATGCCTGCAAGATGAGGACGCGGGTGGTGAAATGGAAGAACCGGGCCGCGCGGCTCACCGGGTGTCGAATACCAGCAGCATGTTGCCCGGCATCTTGCTGAGGAAGCCGTAGCCCGAATTGACGATCAGCTGGCCTCCGACCGCGAGCGGCGCCGCGCCGGCACTGATCGAGCCGCCATGCCCGGCTGTGCCGTTGACCGAGGTGTAGGCCACGTTGGTATCCTTGTCCCACAGCAGCTTCCCGTCGATTGCATCGAAGATTCGCAAGTGGCCGTCGGTGGAACCAGCGAACACCAGTTCGGGGGTGACGGTGATCGCGGCCGAGTAACCGGGTTGGCAGAAGGGCCGTCCGCCGCACACATTGGGCGCCGGCGCCGACCACACGGGGGCGCCTGTGGCTATGTTCAAGGCGTAGAGCCCCGGGCGCGCGTCGGCGTCGGGAGCCACCCCGTCGGGAAAATCGCTCACTGGCAGGTAAACCAGCCCATTGGCCGCCGCCAAGCCGAAGTGAATGCCGCCGAACACCCCGCCACGGCCCACTTTGCGTTTCCAGATTACTCGGCCGGTATCGGGATCAAGTGCGTAAGCCTCGCCCGATTTTTGCCCGGCTAGCAAGTATGCCTTGCCGTCCGGTCCGGTGGCCAGGATCGCGGCGGAGCCGAAATCATGGTCGGGGCCGTTTCCCTGCGGACAGCTGCCGGGCGCCTTGGACATGCACGCGGCGTTCCACATGTCGTCGGGCTCGACCTGGCTGACCCATTTGATGCGTCCGCTATCGCGGTCGAGTGCGACGATCGCATCGCTCCGCTCGGTTGCAGGCTGGGAATAGTTGTCGCCCGTGGTCAGGTAGATTTGGCGGCGCGCATCGTCGATCACCGGGGTGGACCAGGTCGAGACCCCAGAGGGACCCATGATCGCGGTGCCCGCGCCGGTCGTGCCGATTCGCTTGGCGGGTTGGTCGATCAGGTAGCTGCGCCAGCGCTCCTTGCCAGTCATCGCGTCGAGCGCGAGGAGCGAGCCGCGGAACGTGCAGCAAGCGTAAGTCGGGACCATCGCCGCCGGTTCTTCGAGTGAGGACACCGGCACATAGAGCACCCCGTCGTGCAGCGCCGGAGTGCCGGTCATGGTGCGCGTCGGATGCGGGTCGATCGAGCGCTTCCACCTGAGCTTGCCGGTCACCGCGTCGAGCCCATAAGCATTACCAAGCGTATCGCCGAAATAGACCAGCGGTGCCGCCTTCGTGTCGCCTGCCCGCCACGGGCTGACAGTCACCCCAGTCCGCACCGCGGCTGAAGCGGCATACGTCCACCGAGCGCACCCGGTCTCCTGGTCGAGAACGTAGAGCACGCCGTCATTGCCCCCGACGTAGATCGCGCCGCCGGCCAGCGCCGGCTGCGAATGGGCGTTGATCGCGTTCGGGAAGGCGAACGCCCACTTGAGCTTGAGACGCGAGACATTGGCCCTGCCGATACCCGCGGTTTGCGAAGAGATCGCGTGAGTGTTGCCGGCATCGAGGCCCCAGCCGGGAAATACCGGCGGCTTTGATCGGTCAAACCGCGCGGCCTTGCCCCGGCACATCAGTGGACCGGCCACCGCCGCCCCAGAGCCGAGCGCGCGCTTGGCGAGATATTGCGCGACGTCGGCCTTCTGAGCCGGAGTGAGCGATGACGCTTGCTGCATCATCGGCCCCGTCGTCAGCGCGCGCAGGATCGATTCGGGGGCAAGCATGCCGAGCGCACCGGGCGCAGGCGCGTGGCTGCCCGGATTCTCGTGGCACGAAGCGCAATGCGCCCGATAAATTCCCGCGCCGGCGGCAAATGGTGGTGTGGGCGGGCTGTCCGATGACTGCGCCGCCAAACCCGCCGACGCCATTAGCAACAAAGGTGCCAGCAATTTCGCTACCGCGAGCAGGCGGGTCGCCAATCCCCGTTCAACGCTCATCGTCGTGTCCTCTTCCAAGCCCGTTGTGGCACGATCCGCGCTTCGAGCAACCGTGGATGCGTTTACGGATATTCGGGGGGAAGGTTGCGCCCCCGGATCAGATCGGCCGCCTTTTCGCCGATCATCATGCACGGCAGGTTGGTATTGCCGCTCGGCAGCGCGGGCATGATGGAAGCATCGGCAACGCGCAGGCCAGCGATGCCGCACACCTTCAGTTCGGCGTCGACGACCGCGTCCGCATCCACGCCCAGACGACAGGTGCCGACTGGGTGCGCGCGGTGGCCCGCATTGGCGCGAATATACGCCTCGAGTTCGGCATCGCTTTGGTGCCCCGGCCCGGGGCTGACTTCACACCGGATCAGCTCGCGGAATGGACTCTGCTCGTAGATCGAGCGGGTAAGCCGCACGGCCCGGACCATTCCCGCGAGATCGCCCGGCTCGCTCAGCAAGTTCATCAGGATGCGCGGGGGGTCGCGCGGGTCGGCCGAGCGCAATTTGATCCACCCCCGCGACTGGGGATGCAGGAATCCCGTCCGCACCGACACCCGTGCCGGGGGTCGGCGCTGCAAGCCCGGCCACCACAATCGCGCGTCGCCGCTCAGCGGCAAGCACATCATCTGCACATCGGGCCGATCGAGGCCGTCCCGCGTGCGGGCGAACACGTTGGCCATGGTTCCAGTTTGAGAGAACGGGCCGTGGCCGTTCGCGAACCACCGCGCGGCGGCGATCGAGGCCCGGTCGGCGCGTAGGTGTTTGCTGAGGCCCTCGTTACCAATGAGTTCGTACTCGACGATCAAGTTGGGATGCTCGGCAAGATTATGACCCACTCCGGGGAGATCGTGGACCGGCACGATGCCAACTGCGCGCAGGTCATCCGCCGGGCCGATGCCCGATAGCAGCAGTAATTGCGGAGAGCCGTAGGCACCGGCCGAGACGACGATCTCCCGCGTGGCATTGATCACGCGTGACCCCAGATCGACCGCCACCGCGCGGCCGCGCTCGACGATGATGCGGCGGACCAGTGCGCCGGTTGCAATCGTCAAATTCTGGCGGCCTTGCGCCGGATCGAGATAAGCCCGCGCCGAACTCACTCGCCGCCCGTCGAGTACGGTCGACTCCATGCGCGACATTCCATCCTGTGCCGCTCCGTTCACGTCGTCGCACAGGGCGATCCCGGCGGCCTCGGCCGAGGCCTGCAGCGGCTCCCACAACAGATCGTCGCCGCGGATCGGCGAAATTGCCACCGGGCCGTCATCGGCATGGTAGGGACCGGCTCCACGCCAGCTCGTCTCGAGCCGTTTGAAGTACGGCAGGACCTCGGCATAGCTCCACCCGGAAAGGCCAGCTTCCGCCCAGCGATCATAGTCGCGCCGGTTACCGCGTACCGCGATCATCGCGTTTACCGCCGAAGTACCCCCGAGTGTCCGCCCGCGCGGCAAGGCCAGCGTGCGTCCGCCCAGTCCCGGTTCCGGCTCGGAAGTGAACTGCCAAGTCCCGAATCGGCTGAACGCGACTCGCGCAAATGCCAGCGGCATTCGTTGCAAGGGGTGCGGCGTTCGCCCGCCGGCTTCTAGCAACAGCACGGACACCGCCGGGTCCTCGCTCAGCCGCGCCGCCACGACCGCGCCCGAGGAGCCCGCGCCGATAACGATGTAGTCGTAGCAGCGCTTCATGGACCGCATGGTGGCCGCGAACGTGGTCCCAGTCTACGATCTCGCTAATCGCAAGTCGGCGTTTTCAAATGTGGTCCAGCCGGCTATCAGCCGGTCATGTTTGAAGGGTGGGGCGAATTCTTCCTGTTGGCGGGATCGGCCGCGGCCGTGCTGATCGGCCTGATCTTCGTTGTCGTGACGCTGATGCACGATCGACCGCGCGCCACGGTGCTGACCGGCTCGCGGATTTACATGGGTCCAATCGTGTTAAACATGAGCCTGGTCCTCGCGCTCAGCGCGGGCGCATTGTCCCCGGGCATCCGCCCTTCGGGGTTTGCCGCAATCGCAACGCTGGCCGCCCTGTGGGGACTTGGCCGCGCGCTATATTCGCTGGTGGCAATTCGTCGCCTAAACGCACACGACGACGTTCACTGGACTGACGTGTGGTTCTATGGCGTCATTCCGGCCGTCATCTACTTGCGCTTACCGGAGTTGCGTTCGCGGGTTGGCGAGGCGTTGCGTGGTCCCCTCACGGCATCGCTGCGGTGATCACCGGCTTGCTGTTGATCAGCATCCGCAACGAATGGGACCTAATCACCTGGCTTGCGCCGCGATCCGACACCGACCCGGCGTTCAATCACTCAGCCGCGCCAGCCCAGGACTGACAAAAACCTGATCGGCTAGTCGAGATACGTCCCGCTTTCGCCCTCGCGGATCGCGCTACTGGTCTAGGAAGCTGCGCATCTTGCGGCTGCGGCTGGGGTGCTTGAGCTTGCGCAGGGCCTTAGCTTCGATTTGCCGGATGCGTTCGCGGGTGACCGAGAACTGCTGGCCGACTTCCTCCAGCGTGTGATCGGTATTCATCCCGATGCCGAAGCGCATCCGCAGCACGCGTTCCTCACGCGGGGTCAGCGATGCCAGGACGCGGGTGACGGTTTCCTTGAGGTTGGCCTGGATCGCGGCATCGACCGGGATGACCGCGTTCTTGTCCTCGATGAAATCGCCCAGGTGCGAATCCTCCTCGTCGCCGATCGGCGTCTCGAGGCTAATCGGCTCCTTGGCGATTTTCATCACCTTGCGGACCTTTTCGAGCGGCATGCTGAGGCGCTCGGCCATTTCCTCGGGCGTCGGCTCGCGCCCCTGCTCATGAAGGAACTGGCGTGAGGTGCGGACCAGCTTGTTGATCGTCTCGATCATGTGGACCGGGATGCGGATGGTGCGTGCCTGGTCCGCGATCGAACGGGTGATCGCCTGGCGGATCCACCACGTCGCGTAAGTGCTGAATTTGTAGCCGCGGCGGTACTCGAACTTGTCGACCGCCTTCATCAAGCCGATGTTGCCCTCCTGAATGAGATCAAGAAATTGCAGGCCTCTGTTGGTATACTTTTTAGCGATCGAGATGACCAGACGCAGGTTCGCTTCGACCATTTCCTTCTTGGCGATGCGCGCCTCGCGCTCGCCCTTCTGGACCATGTTTACGATCCGGCGGAACTCGTTGAGGCTCATGCCCGTGGCCCCGGCAATGTCGGCGATTTCCTGACGGATGCGCTCAACCGCCTCGCCCTCGGCCTCGGAGAACGTGGCCCACTTCTTGTCCTTGCGGGCCATGTCACCCAGCCACTGCTCGTCCAGTTCGTGCCCGACATAGGCGGACAGGAAATCCCCGCGCTTGATCTTGTGGCGTTCGGCTAGCCGGAGCATCTGGCCGCCGAGCGCGGTCAGACGGCGGTTGAAGGCGTAAAGATTGTCGACCAGATACTCGATCTTTGTCGCATGAAACTGGACGCTCTCGACCTCGGCGGTGAGGTTCTCGCGCAGCTCTTCGTATTTCTTTTCCTTGGCCTTAGGAAAATCGCCTCCGGCCCCGAGTGTGTCGACCCGCTCGCCCTGAATCTTCTCGAACTTCTTGAACAAGTCGGTGATGCGCGCGAAACGCTCGAGCGCCTCGGGCTTTAGCGCCGCTTCCATCTGGGCAAGCGAGAGGGTGTTGTCCTCCTCTTCCTCTTCCTCGCGGCGGCGCTGACGCGGCTCGCCGTCCTCATCGACGTCGTCTTCGTCGGCTTCCTCTTCTTCTTCCTCGGGCTCTTCGTCTTCCTTGTAGGTTGGGCCGGCGGTTTCTTCGCTGATCTCGCCCGAGTCGGCTTCCTCGTTCTCGGCCTCCATCTTCTCGACCGGTGGCTCCTTCGACAGCATCGCGTCGAGGTCGAGGATTTCGCGCAGCTGCATTTCGCCGCCGTTGAGCGCTTCGGACCACATGATGATCGCGTGGAACGTGATCGGGCTCTCGCACAGGCCCATAATCATCGTGTCGCGGCCGGCCTCGATACGCTTGGCGATAGCGATCTCGCCCTCGCGGCTGAGCAGCTCGACCGCGCCCATCTCGCGCAAGTACATCCGCACCGGGTCGTCGGTGCGCTCGGTAGTCTCTTTCTTCTTCTTTTCGGGGACATGGCCGCTGTCGGCATCGGCCTCATCCTCGTCCGCCGCGGCAGCTTCTTCCTCGTCGGCGTCGCTTTCCTCGTCGGTCGCATCCTCGTCGGTCTCGACGATGTTGACCCCCATTTCCGAAATCGCGGACATCACGTCCTCGATCTGGTCGGTCGACATCTGGTCTTGGGGAAGAGCTTCGTTGAGCTCGTCGACCGTGATGTATCCGCGCCGTTTCGCTTTCGCGATAAGCTTCTTGATCGTGGCCTCATTGAGGTCGATCAGCGGGGCATCGTCGGTACCGGTCGTGTCTTCGGCCGCCATATTCTACTTCAACCTGTTCGCTGTTCGCCCGGTGCGATCTGTATCATCCGTGGCGCTGTGATCATCTAACGCTTCAGCAGCGTCATCTTTCCGGGCCCTGTGCCCGAAACGACTCGGCAATTCCAGTTTTCGTTTCGCCAACCGGCGCAGTTCCGCCGCAGTTCCTTCAGGGTCGCTGTCCCATCGCGTAGCGGTCTGCGCGAGAGCCAGGTCGAGGGCCCGCGGCTCGACGAGCAACGCGATGGCATCGGTCAAGTCCTCGCGCGCGGCCTGCTGATCAGTCCCTTCCACGAGGAACGAGAAACTGGTTGTGTCCGGCGGCGGCGTGAGGATTTCTGGTGATATGGGAGCCGGCGCGCTACCTTCAACCCTGCCAGCCCGGTCCAGCAGCGCCTCGATTGCGCCGGCGAAGCGGGGCTCGGCCGTGGCGAGATCGAGCAGGGTTTCGGTGTGAGCGGCGATTTCCTCGGGATAGCGTGCCAGCCCGGCCAGCACGGCGCGCGACAGCGTATCGCGCGAGCCGCCTTCAGAATTACGGTTGAGCGCGTCGGCGCGGCCTGGAGCCAGCGAGCCGATGGTCAACTGGCCCCACCGCTTGTTGGACTGGAACGACCGGTTGGGCTGATAGGGCGCGCGTGGTTCGCGTGGGGGATAAGCGAACGCCGAAAACCGTTCGAGCAGGTCGCGCTTGTAGAGCGAGCGGATGTCGGGGTGCTGGATCGTCTCAACATGCTCCAGCACGCGCGCCTTAAGCCCGGCCTTGTCTTCTGGCGCGGCGAGGGGCTGGGCGTCACGCTCGCGCTTCCACAGCGTTTCGAGCAAGCTGACAGGATGGCCGAGCAGGGCTTCGAGCCCGGCCCGTCCGTCGCGCCTGAGCAGGTCGTCGGGGTCCAGTCCGGCGGGCAGGGTGACGAACTGCAACGAGTGTCCCGGCCGCAGCATTGGCAGCACCCGGCCAATGGACCGCATCACCGCGCGCTGCCCCGCGGCATCGCCGTCGAAGCACAGGATCGGTTTGTCGCATTGGCGCCACAGCAATTCGATATGCTGCTCGGTCAGCGCGGTGCCCATCGGCGCGACCGCCTCCTCGATCCCGGCGGCGGCAAGCGCGACCACATCCATCTGGCCCTCGACGACGACAATCCGTCCGGCCTGCCGGGCGGCCGGTGCGGCACGATGGAGATTGAACAGCGTACGGCCCTTGTCGAACAGCGGAGTATCGGGTGAATTTATGTATTTGGGTGCGTCTTTTTTCTCGCTGTCGAGGATACGCGCGGCAAACCCGATCACCCGGCCGCGCGGGTCGTGGAGCGGGATCGTCAAGCGGTCGCGGAAACGGTCATAGGGCGGCTTGTCGTCGACCGCGATCAGCAGCCCCGCTTCGATCAGCTGCGCCTCGTCGAATTGTGCCAGCGCCGTTTTAACGCCGGTGCGCGAGTTGGGCGCATAGCCGAAGCCGAACCGTTCGAGCGTGTGCGCGTCGAAGCCGCGCGTGGCTAGATAGTCGCGCGCCCGGGTGGCTGCGGAGGTGTCGAGGCCGGCCCGGTACCATGCTTGCGCTGCCGCCATGACGTCATGCAGCGTGGCGCGTTGCTCTGCCTGGCGCGCTGCGCGCGGATCGGGCGCAGGCATTTCCATGCCGGCCTGCGCCGCCAGTTCCTTGATCGCGTCCATGAACGCCAGGCCGCGCTGATCGGTCATCCAGCGGATCACGTCGCCGTGCGCGCCGCATCCGAAGCAGTGGTAGAATGCTTTCTCATCGTTGACGTAGAAGCTGGGGGTGTTCTCGGCATGGAACGGGCAGCACGCTTTCCACTCGCGCCCCGCGCGCTGCAGCTTGTCAGTGCGCATGATCACGCTCGACAGCGTGACGCGGGCGCGCAGCTCGTCGAGCCATTGCGGCGACAGGCTCATTGGCGCGAGCAGTCGATCGGGGGGGGAAGGGTCACTGGCCGATTCTACCTCAAGTCAGCGATTCGCCCCACCCAATCCTGTGCACAAGATGAGTGTTTAGCGGTGCCCGATTGTCGTATCTTTCCCCCGCCGGCGAGTCGCCGGGCGGGTCGCGCCGCGGCAGGTCATAGCCGCCTCACGGGGGACGACAGCATGAAACTCAAATTGAGCATGGCAGGACTGTCCGCAATTGTGCTGCTCACCGGGTGCCAGCAGGCCACCGCGCCCGCGCCGGCCGCGACCATGGCCGCGGTCACTGAAGATGAAGCCAGCAAGGCCTTCGACGCCACTGTCGCCAGCTGGCAGTCGATGGATCCGGTCAAGATCAAGGCGGTCTACGCACCCGATGTCGCCGGGTTCGATTTTGTAGCGCCCGATTTGGTTACAGACCGAGCCGCCTGGGACAAGAACCAAGACGCTTTTGCCGCCTCAAAGATCGACAGCGTCAAGGTCAGCGGCAAGAAGATCCAGCTGCTCGACGGCGACAATTTCGTCGTCACCTCGCTGTCGGTTGGCACCAGCTCCGCCACACCCGCGAACAACACCACTTTCCGCTGCACCGATGTCTACCATCGCGCCGCAGGCGGAGAATTCGCGATCGTCAACGAACATTGCTCGGCGGTGCCGAAGGAAGCCTGACCGAGGTCCGCAGCCCGGCGCTGCAACGCGCCGGGCTGGCCCGTTACTTACTGGTGCACCGTGGTGCTGGTCGTGGTCTTGCTCATGCCCGAGGGTGTGGTGACGGCGTGCGTGGTGGTTGATGTGCGCGTGCTTGCCGGGTGATGCATGACGCCATGATGGTGGCGCATGACTTTCCTGTGATGGACGACACGGTGCGCAACGGCATGTGTATGGGTGGTAGTGACATTCCTGGTCGCCGAGGTCGTATGCTCGACCGTTGCGACGGGAGTGGTAACGGTTGTGCGCGACGACGCCATCTGTGCGCCAGCGGGGGCGGTCAGTGCGACAAGGGCGGTTGCGGCCACGAGGCCGAGTGCTTTGATCATGGCAATTCCTCTCTCGACGGTCAGCGGGAAATCGCGACCGGGTAGGCCCATAAACCACCGCGGTTTCGTGCGGTTCCGTAAGCGCCCTGGTCACCGCGAACCTTACCGAATTGTAATGAAGGCGGCCAATTGCCCGACCCGGGACCGCTGCCCGACCGGTCAGGCGAGCGCGGCTTTCACCAGCCCGCTCGCCTTGCTCATGTCGAGTTCGCTGCCATGGCGCGCCTTGAGCTCGGCCATGACCCGGCCCATGTCCTTGAGCCCGGCCGCGCCGAGCTCGCCCTTGATCGCCTCGATCGCGGCGCGGGTTTCGCCTTCGCCCAGTTGAGTCGGCAGGAATTCCTCGATCACCGCCAGCTCCAGCCGTTCCTGTGCCTCCAGATCAGCACGGCCCCCGGCGGCAAACATCTCGATCGACTCGCGCCGCTGCTTGGCCATCTTCTGCAGCACTTCGATGATCGTCGCTTCTTCCTCGACCGGCTTGGCGGACGTGCGAAGTTCGATGTCGCGATCCTTGATCTTGGCGTTGATCAGCCGCAGCGCCGCGGTGCGCTCTTTCTGGCCGCCCTTCATCGCGGCGATGGTATCGGTCTTGATGCGCTCGCGGAGCATGGGCGGGTCTTTCGCTAGGGGTAACTGCGGCCCAGCCGAATAGCCGGATATTTCGTCCGTGGCGAGGTTGACGGTGGCCGGGGCCGGGTATAGCGGCCACCTCTTAGCACCATCGCTGGAAACCCGAACGGAGAGCCCATGGCCCGGTCCGCCACATCGCCTGCGTCTCCCACGGGGGCGCTTGCGCAGCCCAAAGGGGCGACCGGCGTTTTGGTGCTGGCGGACGGCACGGTGGCGTGGGGCCGGGGCTTCGGCGCCGCCGGCAGCGCGGTCGGCGAGGTATGCTTCAACACCGCGATGACCGGGTATCAGGAAGTGCTGACCGATCCGTCCTACGCCGCGCAGATCGTCACGTTCACCTTCCCGCATATCGGCAACGTCGGCACCAATGCCGAGGATGCCGAGTCGCATGTCGAGGGCGCGGTCGGGTGCATCGTGCGAGAAGATGTGACCCGCTCGTCCAGCTTCCGGGCGGAGCGCGAGTTTTCGGATTGGCTGGCGCAGAACGGCAAGATCGGGCTGGCGGGGATCGACACCCGCGCGCTGACCCGCCGCATCCGGCTCAACGGCGCCCCCAACGCGGTGATAGCGCATGACGCCAAGGGCAAGTTCGACCTCGCCGCGCTGCTCAAGCGCGCGCAGGACTGGCCAGGGCTGGAGGGCATGGACCTGGCCGTGCGGGTCAGCCGCGAGACGCAGGAAGACTGGGCTGGCGGCTCGTGGGCGCTCGGCCACGGCTACGGTAACGCCGAGGATGCGGGCAAGCCCCATGTCGTCGCGATCGACTACGGCGCCAAGGACAACATCTTCCGCAACCTGGTGAAGGCCGGGGCACGGGTGACGGTGGTGCCCGCGCAAACCTCGCTCGAGCAAGTGCTGGCGCTCGAACCCGCAGGCGTGTTCCTGTCCAATGGCCCGGGCGATCCGGCAGCGACCGGCGCCTACGCGGTGCCGACGATCCAGGGCCTGCTGGACAAGGACGTGCCGATCTTCGGCATCTGCCTCGGCCACCAGATGCTGGGGCTGGCGGCGGGCGCGCAAACCACCAAGATGAACCAAGGCCACCGCGGCGCCAACCACCCGGTCAAGCGGCTGAGCGACGGCGTGGTCGAGATCACCAGCATGAACCATGGCTTCGCGGTTGATGGTGCCACTTTGCCCGAGGGGGTCGAGGAAACCCACGTCAGCTTGTTCGACGGCTCCAACTGCGGGCTGGCGGTGAAGGGCAAGAGGGCATTCGGGGTGCAGTATCACCCCGAGGCGAGTCCCGGACCGCACGACAGCTACTACCTGTTCGAGAAATTCGTGGGGATGTTGGGGTGGTGATCCCGCCACGGCCAAATTTTTCTAGCGAAAGCGATGAGTATTTCGTCCACGCATTTCGCCGGGTTGTTGAGTTTCAGCATTCAAAAGTTTCCATGGGGAATTGGCGCCTTAACCATGTGAAGAATGATTTGGGTGCTATTCTAACTGACTGGGAGCGCAGAGGCTTCGGCCGATCGATCGACGAGCGAAGCTCCCTTGGAGGCCGTCAAATCGAGTTCCACTTTAACGAAACGGGTATTGCTCGTGGTAAACGAATGTCCGCCGCCCTCGAGCGGCGACCTACGTTCAGCGCGGTTCAAAACCGCGTTGTGAAGCTACTTAATTTCGTGGCCCCGTGGTTGTCAGCAGGGGCAGCGCTGGCAGCAGCTTATTTCTCTTATCAAGGTCTGCAGAGCCACTAATGCCCAAACGCACCGACATCTCTTCGATCCTCGTCATTGGCGCTGGTCCGATCATCATCGGGCAGGCGTGCGAGTTCGATTATTCGGGCACGCAGGCGATCAAGGCGTTGAAGGAGGAGGGGTACCGGGTGGTCCTGGTCAACTCCAACCCGGCGACGATCATGACCGACCCCGAGTTCGCCGACGCCACTTACATCGAGCCAATCACGCCCGAGATCGTCGCTAAGATCATCGCCAAGGAGCGCCCCGACGCGCTGCTGCCGACGATGGGCGGGCAGACCGCGCTCAACACCGCGCTGGCATTGTTCAACGACGGCACGCTGGCCAAGTACGGCGTGACCATGATCGGCGCCGATGCCGACGCGATCGACAAGGCCGAGGACCGCCAGCGGTTCCGCGAGGCGATGGACAGGATCGGCCTCGAATCTGCGCGCAGCGGCGTCGCGCATTCGGTGGACGAGGCGT
>JBDSUJ010000112.1:0-3196 GCA_039927815.1 Croceibacterium sp.
GCCGGCTCGAGGAAATCGCCGAGGAGCGCGCGGTGGTCGCAGCCAAACCCGCGGCGCTGATGCGCGAGATCGAGGGCGGCGAAGCGGTCCGCCAGCGGCTGACCGGCGAGCTTGCCGAAGCGGAAGCCGCGGTCGCCGCGGTCGGCACCCGGGCTCGCGCGGGCGATGCGGCGCTCGCCGACGCCAATGAAGCGCTGGCCTCTGCCCGGGAGACCCGCGCGGGCGCCGCCGCGCGCGCCGAAAGCGCTGACAGCCGCCGGCTCGAAATGGCGCGCATCTCGGGCGAACGGTTCCAGTGCCCGCCGCCTCTGCTGGCCACGCAGTTCGGGTTCGACCCAGGGCTTATTGCCGGCAACGCCGAGGAGTCGGCCGCGCACGAACGGCTGATGGCCGAGCGCGAGCGGATCGGCCCGGTCAACCTGGTCGCCGCGGACGAGCTCGCCCGGCTCGAAGCCGAGCATGGCATCAACGCCGCCGAGCAGGCCGAGTTGGCCGAGGCGGTCAATCGCCTGCGGGGTTCAATCGGCAATCTCAACCGCGAAGGGCGCGAGCGGCTGCGCGCCGCATTCGAGGAAGTCGACCAGCATTTCCGCCGCCTGTTCACGCGCCTGTTCGAAGGCGGGCAGGCGCACCTGGCGCTAATCGACGCGGACGATCCGCTCGAAGCCGGGCTGGAGATCTTCGCCCAGCCGCCGGGCAAGCGACTGCAATCGCTGACGCTGCTGTCGGGGGGCGAGCAGGCGCTGACCGCGATCGCGCTGATCTTCGCGCTGTTCCTCACTAATCCGGCGCCGATCTGCGTGCTCGACGAAGTCGACGCGCCGCTCGACGATGCCAATATCGACCGGTTCTGCGACTTGCTCGACGCGATGACGCGCGAGACCGACACGCGCTACCTGATCGTCACGCACAACGCGGTGACGATGAGCCGGATGCACCGCCTGTTCGGGGTGACGATGGTCGAGCGCGGGGTATCCCGCCTCGTAAGCGTCGACCTCGGCGGCGCGGAAGACCTATTGGCGGCGGAATAGGCTGTGCCCCCTCACGCCGCGCGATCACCTTGCACGCGCCCGACTAGCCGGTAAGACGCTGCATGGCCGTTTCGATACCCCCGATCGCGGTCATGGTCGCCGCGGCGCTCGGCTTCGCCGGATTTTTCGTGCTCGATTGGCTGGTCAAGGCCGGGCGCACCAAGGCGTTCGACAGCCGCGGGATCAGGGCGCTTCGCCGGGCCGACGGCACCCCGCGGATCGGCATGGCATGGGCGCCGGCAATGCGCGGGCTGACCCAACTCGGCGGGCCAGTGCTGCGCTACCTGATCGCGCTACCCTGCGCGGCCTGGCTCTACCATCTCGGATACCGCGACACCGCGCTGTGGCTGGTGCTCACGCTCGGCAGCGGGTGGATTGTCGATGCCGCTGCCAAGAAGATCTTCAAGCGGCAGCGGCCCAACCTCGTCCCGCACCTCGCGAACGCCGGCGGGCCGAGCTTCCCGAGCGGTCACACCTTTAACGCCTCGCTGGTCTATTGCGGCATTGCACTGGGGCTTGCGCCGCTGCTCGGCACGTGGCTGACCCCCGCGCTGGCGGCCGCCATTTTGTTGTCGTTCGCGGTCGGTTTCAGCCGGGTCTGGCTCGGCGTCCACTGGCCGAGCGACGTGTTTGCCGGCTGGATGCTCGGGACAGCCTGGTGGCTCGGGGCGCTTGCGCTCGGCAGCCACTGGCTGGGGCGATGAGGGGCCTGCGTGGACTTGCGCCGAGCAGGCGCGCTATGGCCCAGGTCATGATCCTGCGCGCCCTGATCTTGCTGCTTGCTGCGCTTGTGACCGTTCCCGCCGGGGCGCAAAGCGCCGATTTCTATCGCGGTGGCTGGCGCACTGCCACCGGCGATCCGCAAGTCTACGAATTCGTCATCGACGGCCGCAACGTCAGCGGTATTTCTTGCACGCTCTGTTCCGACGGGACCACGCTGGCGCGGATCGAGGGCACTTTTACCGAGGGCGACGGGATCGCGTTCGTGATCCGCCATGTGCGCGCCGACGGCTCGCTCGCCGCGCAAGATCGCGCCCGCGCCCGGCTTGTCGGCAGTGCCCTGGCGGTTACGGTCACCACCGGCGCGGGCGGCAAGGCGCGGTCGTTGAGCATGATCAAGGACCCGCGCGGGCCGACTCCCGGGGGCCAGCCGCAAGCAATTCTCCCGCCAGGATCGCGCCCGGTCGCGGTCCTGCCGGCGACTGGAGGAGGCGGCGGCGGACGCCCGGCCCCCTATGTCCAGCCCGCCAAGTGGCGACAGCTATCGGCTGCCGACGTGCTCGGCGTATGGCTCGGCTTCGGCGTCGGTATCGAGAAGCAGTACTTCGTTATCCGCCGCGATGGTGCGCGGCTGTTCGGCCTCGCCTGCGGGCGCTGCGACAATCCCTACACCTTCGGCGCGCTCGACAACTTCGCGATCCACGGCGACACGCTGGAATTCGATATCCGGCACGAGGACTGGGGCGAAGGACGGGTGGTGCCGTTCCCCCGCCACGTCACCGCGCACATCGCGATGAACGAAATGCGGATCGATGCGCGCCGCGCGGACATCGTCGGCGGGGCCCCGATCGTTTCGTCGCTGGTCGGTCCGATCGCGCTCGAGGCGACCCGCGGCAACGTCGTCGGGGAGTGACGCTCAGTCCTTGAAGCCGCGGATCGGTTCGATCACGGCATAACTTTCCTGGCTCGGCTTGTGGTCCAGCGGCGGCAGGTCGACCGGATCCTCGGGCACGGGTTTGTCGGGCATACGATCGAGGAAATCGCGGATCAGCGTCAGCCGGCCGCGCTTCTGGTCGTTGAAATCGACCAGCGTCCACGGTGCGGTCTTGGTGTGGGTGGCCCTGAGCATCGCTTCACGCGCCTCGGTGTAGGCATCGTACTTGTGCCGTGCCTCGATATCGATCGGCGAAAGTTTCCAGCCCTTCAGCGGATCGTCGCGGCGATCGGCGAAGCGCTTCTCCTGCTCATCCTGGTCGCAGCACAGCCAGTACTTGAACAGCAGCACGCCATCGTCGGTCAGCAGCTTCTCGAACACCGGAGTAGTCGCCAGGAACGTGGCCACTTGTACAGGAGTCGCATAGCCCATGACCAGTTCGACCCCGGCGCGATTGTACCAGCTGCGGTCAAACAGGACGATTTCGCCCGCCGTGGGGAGCTGAGCAGCA
>JBDSUJ010000113.1:0-31764 GCA_039927815.1 Croceibacterium sp.
GCCAGCGGCTCATGGATAGGCCGCATCAACAGGTCGAAGACATGGCCGCATCCCAACAACGCAGATGCATCAGACAGAACTGAACTTGCTAACGGAGCGCCGTCCAGACAGGGTCGAAAGCAGACATTAGCCCCCTTCTGGGCCGACGCGCCACTCACTCGGCGTCCTACCAAATCGCTTCCGAAACGCCCGTGCAAAATAGCCTGGGTCCAAGAACCCGCACCGAAACGCTATTTCGCCCACGCTTAGCCCGCCGCCGCGCGGATCGCTGAGCATGTCGCTAGCATGGTCGAGGCGGGTGGCGGTCAATTCCTGGACGAAGCTGGTGCCGCTGCCCGCGAGGAGCTGCTGGAGGTAGCGTTTGGAGATGCCGAGCTCGGCCGCCAGCCGCTCGGGCGCGAGGTCGGGGTCGGCGTAGTCGGTCTCGATCCGGCGCAGGATGCGGCGGGCGAGTTGCTGGCGGTGGCGGCTTTCGCCCGGCGCCTCGTGGAAGCCCGTTGCCAGCGTAAGCAGCGTGCCCACTTGTTCGGCGATCATCGGGCGGGGAAGCGGGGTGGCGTCGATCCCCTCGGCCATCGTTTCGAGCAGCGAGCCGAGCGGTGCGCCCCATCCTTCACGCGCGCTTACCGGCCGGCCGAGCAGCGCGCCCGGATCCGGCAGGTAGCGGTCGAGCCACCCGAGCGGCATCATCAGGTCGAGCGCCTCGTGCGCGGTGTCCATTTCCATCTGATAGAACCGCGTGTTGTCGAGCAGCACGAATTCGCCCGGGCGCACGGTGAAGCGCTTGCCCCCCATCCGCGTCCTGAGCGCGCCATGGCGGGCGTAGACCAGCTGGATCGAGGGCGTGGCTTTTCCTGAGCCGCTGCCGTTGTGGACTACCCGCTGCGCCGGCGCTTCGAGCCGCAGCAAGCGCAGCTGTCCGACGCCGTGGCTGGACCAGCGCGCGGCGAAGTCGCTCTCGTCGAACACGCACACGTCGATCGGCGCGATCGTGCGCGCCGCCCAATCCTGCCACTGGCGCACCGCTTCAGGCCGCGCGAGGCCGGCGGAGGACCAGCTGGCATCGTCGGGCGAAGGGGTGGGCGGGGCGGACATCGCGCGAAACTAAGCTTTGCCGCCGTGGGGGGCAACTGCGCCCCGCTGGGTGCGCATGCGTTGATCGACAGCCCGGCCGGCGTGCGTTAGCCTGCCCGAAACGGGAGAGGGGATTATGATGACGGGATGGCTTCGGGCAACCGCCCTGGCGCTTGGCCTGATGGGCGCGCCGGCGGCGGCGCAGGAGTGCGGGCGCGCGTGCATGACGGGGTTGATCGACAGCTATCTCGGCGCGCTGCTGGCGCACGATCCGGCGCGGCTGCCGCTGGTGCCGGGTGCGCGCTTTACCGAAGATTCCAAGGTGATGGACATCGGCAAGGGCCTGTGGAGCACCGTCAGCGGGGCTGGCGCGTTCCGGCAGGACTATCTCGACACCACCCGGCATGTCGCCGCCAGCCATGTATCGCTGCGCGAAGGCGACCAGCAGGTACTCTATTCGCTGCTGCTGCACCTCGACGGCAACCGGATCAGCGGAATCGAAACGCTGGTCCAGCGCGTGGCTCCAGATACGCGGCTCAAGCCGACCGAGCTGGGCGCGCCGGTGCGCGGTTTTGACCAGCTCGTGCCCACGCGCGAGCGGGCGCCACGCACCACGTTAATTGCGGCCGCGCTACGCTATGCCGAGGGGCTCAGGCGCGGAGATTTCACCGACGCCGCCACGCCGTTCGCGCCCGACGCCTACCGGGTGGAAAACGGCGCCATCACCGCCGGCCCGCACTGCGTGATCGGCAACGATTGCGGGTTATATTCGCAGCGGATCATGGTTCATCCCGGCCTGCTCAAGAGCGTGGCCGCGGTCGACGAAGCCAAGGGCGTGGTGCTGCTGTGGATGAACTTCGGCTTCACCGACAGTTACGGCCCCGGCAAGGCGCTGGTGACGTACGAAGCGTTCAAGATCGGCGACGGCCGAATCCGCGCGATCAATGCCTTTTTCGCCACCCTCCCGGTCAGCACTCCGCGCGGGTGGCCATCGCTCGACCCGATCCAGTGAATGGCCGACTGGGAGGCGCGTTGCCCAGCGCCGCGGCGCCGCCAATCTCGAACCCGGCGAGGGAGAGCCAATGCGATTGACCGGCGCAGCGTGGGCGATCGCGTGGGCCGCGTTAAGCGTCGCGGGCGCCACGTGGGCGCAGCAGCCGCCGCTACGGGTGTCTGGCAACACGCAGACGATCGAGATCGCGCCGGTGCTGCTTGCCGCGGCCGATGGCTCGGCAACGGTGACGATGGGCGGAATCCCGAACCTTGTCGGCGAGCCCGGCGCCGCCGGGTTCAGCGAACCAGGCGCGGCGGATCTGGCCACCAACGCCGAAACCCAGCTGCTGCGCCAGTCGGTCAAGCACCCCGAGCTGCGGATCATCCTGGGGGTGAGCGAAGGGCTGTACCGGATCGTCGCCCGGCGCTCTGCGGGCATCGACACGGTCGCCGACCTCAACGGCAAACGGGTGGCGACAATCGCGGCGACCAGCTCGGGCTATTTCCTCGACCGCATGTTGCGCCGCGCGGGCCTGACCTTCGGCGATATCGAGGCGAGGCAGATCACCCCGCTGGCGGGCATGACCGAGGCGCTCAAGAAGCGCGAAGTCGACGCGGTGGTGATCTGGGAGCCTGAGTCGCTGCACGCCGAACAGGCGCTCGGCGCCGACGCGATCAAGTTCGACGGGGCCGGCGTCTATCGCGAATTGTTCAACCTCAACACAACTGCGGCGAAGCTGGCGGATCCGGCGTCGCGCGCCCGGATCGTGAGCTTCGTGCGGGGGGTGATCGCGGCCGGATCGCGGATCGCGGCCGATCCTGCGCGGGCCCAGGCGCTGGTGGCGCAGACAGGCGAGTTCGCGCCGCGCGACGTCGCCGACAGCTGGCGCCACCATCGCTTCATGCCGGGTTTTCCGGCCGACCTGCTCACGGTCATGGTCACGGAAGAAAAATGGCTTGCCGAGCGCGACAAGCGGCCCGTCCGCAGCCGCGCCGCGCTGGCCCGGCTGATCGACACCAGCGTCTACCGCGAGGCGCTGAAAGGGATGCCGCGCCGATGAAACTTGCCCGCCTGCTGTGCGCATTTGTGCTCGTGTTCAGCGCACCGGCGCTGGCGCAGGCCGACCTTGGCCGCCGCACGGCGCAAGTCGAGGACTTGCGCTCGATGCGCGAGATCAAGCGGCTGCAGGCGCAATGGGGCTACCTCGCGCTCGCGGGCGACTGGCAGGCGATGGCTGCGCTGGGCACCACCACGGTCGCGATGGTCCAGCCGGGCGGCAATTTGGTCGGACGCGCGGCGCTGGCGCAATGGCTGGGCGACCGGTTTGCAAACGGCAAACAAGGGATCGCGGCGGGCCGCTTGAACCTGCAAGTGTGGTTCAGCCCGGTCATTACGCTTTCGGCGACCGGAGACAGCGCCACCGGGCGCTGGCGCCACCTGGCGCTGACGGGCGAGAACGGCGTCTCCGCCGACTGGCGCGAGACGACCGATGTGATCGAATACCGCAAGACGGCGGAGGGCTGGCGGATGGCGCTGATCCGGCCGTACCTCGGGTTCGCCGGATCGTATGCGCAAGGGTGGCATCACGATGCCGCGACGCTGGAACGCGCGCCGTATCACTTCACGCCTGACCAGGCCGGAACGGTGCTGCCGGATCGTCGCGCGGCCAAGTCCCGGCCCGCCGCGGACCTCGACCGCGAAGCGACGCTGCTGCTCGAGCTAGGCAAAGCGCAGAACACCGCCAACGCCTTGGGTTATTACCTCGACCGCGCGATGTACGACGACATCGCCGACCTGTTCGCGCCCGACGCGCAGATCGATGTCGCCCGCCAGGGGGTTTACAACGGCGCAGCCGGGGTGCGGAAGTTCCTCGGCCGTTACGGCGCGCCGGGCCTCGACCGGGGCGAGCTCAACGATCATCCGCTGCTGATGCCGCTGGTCTCGATTGCCGCCGATGGCTCGATGGCACTGGTCCGCGTGGTCGATCTGGGAATGACCGGGCAGCACGGCGGGCAGGGCGTGTGGTCGGCCGCAATCGATACTTTCCTGTTGCGGCCCGACGGCGCCGGCCACTGGCGCGTCGCCACGCTTCACCAGCGCCCGCTGATGCGCGCCGATTACACGCAGGGCTGGGCGCATCCGCTCGACGCGCACATGTCGATCGGCGAAAGCCAGCTGCCCGACGGCCCGGGCCAGCCGGTCGATACCAGCTATCCCGAGCATCCGTTCGTGATGCAGCAGCTGGGTGGCGAGGTTATCTTCGCCCCGCGCGGCAAGCCGCAGGCCCCGTCGATCATCGCCAACGCGCTGGCGCTGGCTGAGGCGTTCGATGCGGCGGAGAACGTCACCGCGGCCTACGGCTATTTCGTCGACCAGTTCGCGTGGACCCAGCTGGCGGATCTTTTCGCGGTAAAGGGCTGGCGCGAGCTGCCTTTCATCGGGGTCGTCGCCGGGCGCGACAAGATACTCGCGGGCGCGCAGATGCGGTATGGCCGCGCCACCCCACGGGCTGAATTCCAGACGCTCCACATGCTGACGCAGCCATTTGTCACCGTCAGCGGCGACGGCGCGCGGGCGCAAGTGCGCGCCCGGCTGATGCAGTTCAACAGCGCCTCACAGGGCTCGGGCAGTTTCATCGGCGGGGTCTACGAAGACCAGCTGGTCAAGGAACTCGGGGTGTGGAAGATCGGCGGGATGGACCTCGATTACACCTGGATGGCGAATTACCAGGGCGGGTGGACCGCCGCTGATCCCGCCGCGGCTAACGCGCTGAGGCCGTCGCCCGAACTGTTCGCCCGCTACCAGCTCGACGCCCCGATCCGCGGTGAGCCCGGGATCCCGTTTCCGGTGATCGCCGCGCTGCCGTTCCATTACCGCAACCCGGTCAGCGGCCGCGCCCCTGCCAGGCTGATCCCGTGGACCGAAATCGCCGCCAAGCGCACGCGATGATGTCGCGGCCGAGTTAGCAAGCGTGGCGGACCCCGAGTCCGCGATGCGCAGATGAGGAGAGACCGGTGCTGTTTGGTATCCACGCATTCGCCCTTGCGCTAATCCTGGTGATGCGGCTCGCGCCGCGCTCGGCCGCGGGCCGCTTGCTGCACGGTGCGTTGGTCGAACGGCCGCTTGACCGCTTGTCGCGAGTCAGGCGGCACCATCTAATCTTCATCGCGATCATGGGGTTTATGATCATGTTTGCGGGCGAATCGCTGGTGATGATGGGCGGGCTCGATCTCGCCGCGGTCTACCTGCTGGACGTATCTATCTATATCGACCTCCTGGCGGTGACCATGGCGATGTCGGCCTTGGGCGCGCTCAAGATAGCGCGCCAGGCGCTGGTTCGCCCGGTCACACGCTTGCGGTGGGCACGTCGCGCGCGGCGTTTTCGGACACGCCGAGCGACCGAACGACTCGCCAGCAATGACGACGACCCGGCCCCTGCCCGCTTCGCCGCTTGAGCGCGGGCCCCCCTTTGACCGGCCTGAAAGTGGTCGAACTGGCCCGCGTCCTGGCGGGGCCGTGGGCAGGGCAGGTGCTGGCCGATCTCGGTGCCGAAGTGGTCAAGGTCGAGAGTCCTGAAGGTGACGACACCCGCCGCTGGGGGCCTCCATTCGTGGCCAACCCCGAGGGAACCGAGGACGCGGCCTATTTCCACGCGGCCAACCGCGGCAAGCGCTCGGTGGTCGCCGATTTGGCGACCGAAGCGGGGGGCGCCGCGGTCATCGCGCTAGTGCGCGAGGCGGACGTGTTGATTGAGAACTTCAAGGTCGGTGGACTGGCGAAGTTCGGGCTCGATTATGACGGCCTGCGCGAGATCAATCCCCGCCTCGTGTACTGCTCGATCACCGGGTTCGGTCAGGACGGGCCCTATGCACACCGCGCGGGCTATGACTTCATCATCCAGGGGATGAGCGGGATCATGGATATGACCGGCGATCCTGCGGGCCCGCCTCAGAAGATCGGGGTGGCTTACGCCGACATCCTCACCGGGCTCTACGCGGTTATCGCGATCCAGGCGGCGCTGCGCCAGCGCGAGGCAACCGGGCGCGGCCAACACATCGACATGGCGCTGATGGATGTGATGGTCGGCACGCTCGCCAACCAGGCCATGAACTACCTTGTTTCGGGCGTCACGCCCGTTCGGATGGGCAACGCGCATCCCAACATTGCCCCGTACGAGGCGTTTCCGGTGGCCCAAGGATGGGTCATCATCGCGGCCGGCAACGACGCGCAGTTCGGGCGCTTGCGCGAAGTGCTGGCGCTGCCGCCGAACCCACGCTGGCACACTAATGCCGGGCGCGTGCTCGACCGGGCGGCGCTTTCGACGGCGATCTCCGAACGCACCCGGCATTGGACTGGCGACGCGCTGCTCGCCGCGTGCGACGCGAGAGGCATCCCGGCCGGGCCGATCAATACCGTGGCCGAGGCGCTGGCGGATCCGCAAGTGGTGGCCCGCAAGATGGTCATCGAGCATGACGGCGTTAAAGGTCTGCGCACGCCAATCCGCTTCTCCGATGCTGAATTAGCTCCGGCGCGGCGTTCGCCAACTCTGGGAGAAAATTCATGAGCATCTCGCGCCACTTGGTCGATCCCGAGATCGCCCCGATGCTCGACATGCCGAGTCTCGACCTGACCGACCAGACTCTGGCCGAGATCCGCGCCAATCCGATGTTTACCGGCGAGCTGGTGCCGCCGCCGCCGTTCGCGGTCAGTGAGGCGTTCGCGCCGGTCGATGGTGGCCCGGATGTGCGGCTGCTGGTGATGAACCCGCCCTCGGCCCGAACCAGCCGCGGCGCGGTGCTGCACATCCACGGCGGGGGCATGGTGGTGGGGACAGCTGACCGCGCAGTGGCCGACAAGCCGTACCTGGCGCTGGAGCATGATTGCGTGGTCATCTCGGTCGACTATCGGCTCGCACCCGAAACGCCGTTTCCGGGTCCCCACGAGGACAATTATGCGGCCTTACTGTGGCTGGTGGACAAGGCCGCCGGCCTCGGCATCGATCCGGCAAAGATCGTGGTCATGGGGGAAAGCGCGGGCGGCGGACTGGCTGCCAGCCTCGCGCTGATGGCGCGCGACCGCAGCGGGCCCAAGCTCGCGGGGCAAGTGCTGATCTACCCGATGCTCGACTGGCGCACTGGAGGGCCCGACGATTGCCACGGCAACCGCCATACGGGCGAATTCATCTGGACCCGGGATAAGAACCAGTATGGGTGGAACGCGCTACGCGGCGATTATACCCCGGCCGATGCGCGCAAGGGCTGGTTCTCGCCCGCCTTGGCGGATGATCTCGCCGGCCTTGCCCCCGCCTACCTCAGCACCGGCGCGCTCGACTTGTTCCTCGACGAGGATCTCGATTTCGCGCGCCGCCTGATCGACGCGGGAGTGCGGACTGAACTGCACGTCTATCCCGGCGCCATCCACGCGTTCGAGATGATTCCGGGGACCGGTCTGGCCGAGCAGGCGGCAATGGATCTGAAGCGCGGCCTGGCCCGATTGTTAGGTTAGGCGGATTGGACTCACGCCGCCCCGATGCGGCGGAGTTTTTCCTGCATCGTGACCTGGTCGAACGGCTTGACCACGTAGCCGTCGGCTCCGGCCGCGATGGCCTCGCCGATAAACGCCGGCTCGTTCTCGGTCGTACAGAACACCACTTTGGGGTGCCGGCCGCCGGGCTGGGCGCGCAACGCGCCGCAGAACTGGATACCGGTCATCACCGGCATGTTCCAGTCGAGCAGGATCAGGTCGGGCATGGCGCCGGCGCAGCGGGCGAGGGCTTCCGCGCCATCCTCCGCTTCGGTGACGTGGAACCCCAGCCGTTCGACGATCACGCGCGAGAACCTTCGCACGACGCGCGAATCGTCGACAATCAGGCAGCGTTTGGCCTTAGCGGGCGTTTCCTGAGCGAGCGGAGCGGGCCCGGCAACGGCAGGCGCCGACGTAGGCACGGCCGGAGCCGGGGCATAGGCCTTACCGCCCGCGAGGGACGAGGCGCGCTTGATCAGATTGTAAATGGGTACGCCTCCTGCGGGACGAATTCGTCATTCGCGGGCTCACGGCTTTCGAGCTTTTCGCCAGGCGTGACGCGCACGTGCAGGTAAGGGACCCACACGTCGCCATATTCCGCTTTCTGGTACCATAGATCGACCACGTCGTAGGAAGACCAGAAGCCGTCGGGGTCGCGCAAGCGAATGCCTTCACCAATCCGCGGGACGGCGGCGAAGCGGATGCGCTCCTGGCTCTGGTAAGTCTCGTTCTGGACTTCGACTTCGATCAAGGTTGTCCGACCCTCTGCCCTTGGGTCCGGTCCTAGCGTGAAATCCTTGCCGAAACGCGAACGGCTTCTCTGTCTTCTTGAGAACAGCGCGTGCGTCAGGTTCTGGGAGTGGCACCTGGGGCTGCCGCCGCTCAAATTATGGCACCGTTGTCGTCCGCCTGCGGGCCGTTCAGTACGCTGAGCGTGTGCACGGCGCGAATGCGCCCGTCGATGTAGCGGAAGCTGTGCGAATCAGGGGCCCCGGTCGAGCTGCCGAAGCGACAGAACACATTGATGGCGCCCATTTCCTCGTCGACCAGGTAATCGCGGTTGACCAGGTAAAGCACTCCCGCGGGAATACCGACCTCGCAGCTCGCGTCGGGCTTGTTGTCGCGGTTGGTGTAGGCGCCGCCTTCAAGCCGGGCGCACGGCTGGCCCCACGGAATGTCAGTGAATTTGTCGGCGAAGGCATCGAGGTAGGCATTGGCCCCGCGAATCATCTCGGCAGGCGCGGTATGCTGGTACTTCGACAGCGGGCGCCAATTCTCCGCCACGCTATATTTTTGATAGGCGTTGGCGTTGAACAGCCAGTCCCCAGGCTTGGTGACCAGGCTGTCGATGCGGATGATCTTGCCCTGATGCAGGTACAGGCGGGTGCCGATCACGTAAGGCTTGCCGCCCTGCGTCACGACTAATTCGGTAAAGGTCTTGCACCGCTTATCGTCGTGCAGGCTCATCGCATGCGACACCGGCAAGGCGGTGTTCCAGAGGCCCGCGCCGCGCTCTACCGTCGTCATGTCCTGGAGGAAATGGACCTTGGGATCGAGTGGCAGGGCCGCGATGCTGCCGCTCTTCTGCGCGGCGACATACGCGGTGGTGGCCGCCTTGAGCTCCTCGCGGGTGCAGGTTGGCTTGTCGACCAGCGGCGCGAACGGGCTCGGCGGCGGGGCATTCTGGGCCATGGCGGGTGTCGCGGCGCCGAACAGCAGCGCGGCGAGAAGGGCTAGTTTGATCATGTGTGTATCGCCTTGGGCAACGGTCAACGGACGTCCTGGATCGCTTCGGAGCGGCACTGCTGGTACGTGCCCCAGCCGGAGCATACGCCGTATGGTCCGCGAATGAAGATCGCCTCGATCCGGTGGATCTGGTTGCGTTCGATCTTGAACAGTTCGCCCAGTTCCCATGTCCAGTTGATCGGGCGATGGTCGAAGGCGGCGAACGCGAACACGATCCCGCGCTCGCGGTCGACGGCGACGAAACGGCGGTCGCGAATGCCGGTGACGACACCCCTGAGGGCAGTTTCGAACTGGCCTTTGCAGGTCATCACGGGCGTGCCACGCGAGCCCATGGTGCCCGGCGGTCCAGCGCTGATCGAGCCGTTCTCGTGCCGCAAGCAATCGTCGGAGAAGGGGTAGTAGCCTTTGCCGTCGTTGCGCTGCATGCCGCTGAAATACTGGTTGGCGACCGCGATCAGCTCGGCCCGGCTCATCCGCTGGTCCGCCGGCACCGCCTGGAGAAAGTTCGGGTTCGGTGCGCCCATCGCCTCGACCGCCGCCCCGGTGGCGGGGAACGGGCTGGTGCTCGGTGTTGCGGCCGCCGCGCCGAGCGGGCGCTCGGGCCGGGCCACGACTTGCTCGATCTCGGCGATCTTGCCGCCGACGATGCGCAGGCGCAGCGACAGTCCCGCGGGCTCAGCCGCACTCACCGGGCCGGTCGAGCGCGACGACGACTGCTCCATGACCGTGCCGAGGAAGGCGACTTGCTGGGTCTCGATATCGGGCACGTAGAATTTGTATTTTCCCGGCGCGGTGGCTGTCGCCCACAGCCCTTCGTTGCCAAGCGGCAGTTGGACTCCGTTCTCGGTGAAACGGGCGCCCTCGGCGAACAGCGCGGGATCGACTTTATTGTCGGCCATCGCCTGCAGGTAGCGGTTGACGAACCCTTCGAGGCACGCCCGCTGGCAGGTTGGCTCGGCCATCGGCACGCCGGCGATCTGAGCCGATGCGCCGCCGGCGCCCAGACACAACGCCACCGCGGCAAGCGCCGCGCGACTCAAGCTGCTCATCGTCCCATCCCCCGTTATTTTAGGTGTTGTAGTCAGTGCGCGGGCCGATTTGCCAGCAAATCCTCCACGACGCCCGGATCGGCGAGCGTCGAGGTATCGCCGAGGTTCCCGGTGTCATTCTCTGCGATCTTGCGCAGGATGCGGCGCATGATCTTGCCGCTCCGGGTCTTGGGCAGCGCGGGCGCGAATTGAATCACGTCCGGCGTGGCAATCGGGCCGATCTCCTTGCGCACCCACTGGACCAACTCCTTGCGCAACGCTTCGCTATCGTCGGTCCCGGCTGTCGTCGTGACATAGGCGTAAATGCCCTGGCCCTTGATATCGTGCGGCATTCCGACGACCGCGGCCTCCGCCACCTTGTCATGCAGCACCAGCGCGCTCTCGATCTCGGCGGTGCCCATGCGGTGGCCGGAGACGTTGATCACGTCGTCGATCCGCCCGGTAATCCAGTAATAGCCATCAGCGTCTCTCCTGCATCCGTCGCCGGTGAAGTACTTGCCGGGGAAGGCACTGAAATAAGTCTGGAAGAAACGATCGTGGTCGCCATAAACCGTGCGCATCTGGCCCGGCCAGCTGTCGGCGATGACCAGCGCGCCTTCGCAGGCTCCGTCGAGGACCGTGCCGTCGGTGTCGACGATCTGAGGCGCGACCCCGAACATCGGTGTGCTGGCGCTGCCGGGTTTTAGATCGGTCGCGCCGGGCAGGGGGGTGATCATGTGCCCGCCGGTCTCGGTCTGCCACCACGTATCGACGATCGGGCAGCGCCCATCGCCGACGACGTTGTAATACCATTCCCACGCCTCGGGATTGATCGGCTCACCGACGCTGCCGAGCAGGCGCAACGTGCTGCGGCTGGTCCGCTTTACCCACGCGTCGCCCTCGCGCATCAGCGCCCGCAGAGCAGTCGGGGCGGCGTAGAAGATCTCGACCCGGTGCTTGTCGACCACTTGCCAAAAACGGCTGAAGTCGGGGTAGTTGGGGACCCCTTCGAACATCACCGTCGTGCCGCCGTTGAGCAGCGGCCCGTAGACGACATAGCTGTGCCCGGTGACCCAGCCGATGTCCGCTGCGCACCAGTAGATTTGTCCGGGCCGATAATCGAAGGTGTATTCGTGAGTCATCGACACCCACACCGCGTAGCCGCCGGTGGTGTGAAGCACGCCCTTGGGCTGGCCGGTCGATCCGCTGGTGTAGAGGATGAACAGCGGGTCCTCGGCGCCCATTTCGGCGGGCGGGCAGTCGGGACTGTGGCCGGAGACCGCCCCGGCCCAGTCGAGATCACGGCCCGCGAGCATCGGTACGTTTGCGCCGGTGTGCTTGAGCACGATCACGCGGCGAACCTTGCCGTGTCTTGCGAGCGCGGCGTCGACATTGGCCTTGAGCGGGATCGTCTTGCCGCCGCGCAGCCCCTCGTCGGCGGTGATGACAAGGTCGCTGTCGCAATCCTCGATCCGGCTGCCGAGCGCTTCCGGACTGAACCCGGCAAACACGATCGAATGCACCGCGCCAATCCGTGCGCACGCGAGCATCGCCACGGCCGCTTCGGGCACCATCGGCAGGTAGATCGTCACCCGATCGCCGCGCTTGACGCCTTCGGCCTTAAGCAGATTGGCGAAGCGGCCAGTGGCGTCGTGAAGCTGGCGATACGTTAGCGTGCGAACGGCCGTCGCCGGTTCGTCCGGCTCCCACACGATCGCGGTTTGCTCGCCGCGCTCCGCCAGATGCCGGTCGAGGCAGTTGGCGGCGAGGTTCAGCGTCCCGTCGGCGAACCAGCGGATGCGGAAATCGACTTCGTCGAAGCTGGTGTCCTTGACTGTCGTGAAAGGCCGCACCCAGTCGATCCGCTGCGCCTCACCGCGCCAGAAACCGTCGGGATCGGCGAGCGAAGCGTGGTATTTCAAGGCATAGGCATCGGCGTCGATCAGGGCTTCGTTCGCCCATTCCGCAGGGACCGGATGGACTACCGCTTCGCTCATCAGCCTCTCCTCTTCCGCGTAAGGCGTAGAGAACCACGGGGGCTAGCGCCAGAGCGCTTCCAGCGCGGGCAGCAGGTGCGCGCGGTGCGCCGCCGGTACCCGGGCGAGCAGCTCCGCCTCGAATGCCTCGATGACCCTGCGCGCATCGTCCAACCGGTCGCGGCCGCGCGTGGTCAGGTCCAGCCCGCGCGACTTGCCGTCGATCGGCGCCCGGCTGATCAATCCGCCGTCCTCGAGCTTCTTGAGCAAGGGGACCATGTTGGCGCGCTGGATATCGAGCGCGCGCCCGATCGCGCTGGCGGTGACTCCCGGATTGGCGCCGATCAGGATCAGGGCCGAGGCATCCGACTGGCGCAGGCCGAGCTTCGAGAGCAGTCCGGCGAGTTCCGCCGCGGTCGCGTTTGCGGCCCGACGCAACGCATAACCTGGAAATAGCGGCAGCGGATCGTGCATGACGGCCTATTAGAGATTGTAGTTGATCATAGCAATCCTTTTGGCTATCGCGCCCGCCATGCCGGGTCGCACGGCCCACGATTCGCGAGAGGAAATTGCCCCATGGCCATGCCGTCACAACCCGATCCGCGCCCTCAGGATGAAACCGTCAGCTACGACGTGGTCGACGGAGTCGCCTGGGTTTCGTTCAACCGCCCCGACAAACGCAATTGCATGAGCCCCAAGCTCAACCGCCAGATGCTGGTGGTACTCAACGAGCTCGAATTCCGCGACGACGTGCAAGTGCTGGTTCTGACCGGTGAAGGCACGTCATGGTCGGCGGGCATGGACTTGCTCGAATACTTCCGGCTGAGCGAGGAGGAAGGGCTCAATGCCATCCGCCGCTCGCAGCGCGAAGCCTACAGCTGGTGGGAAAGGCTGCGGTGGTACGAGAAGCCGACCGTGGCGATGATCAACGGGTGGTGCTTCGGCGGGGCTTACGGCCCGCTGTTCGCGTGCGATCTGGCGTTCTGCGCCGATGAAGCACAATTCGGATTGAGCGAGATCAACTGGGCGATCCTGCCGGGCGGCGGCGCGAGCAAGGTCGCGGCCGAGCTGCTGGGGTTCCGCGACGCGATGTATCACGCGATGATGGGTGAAAATCTCTCCGGCAAGGAAGCCGCGGCCAAAGGTATGGTCAACGAATCGCTTCCCGCCGACCAGCTCAAGGCCCGGGTCCAGGCCGTTGTTGACGTGCTCAAGAAAAAGGACAGCCACGCGCTCCGCGCCACCAAATGGGCGGTGCGCCGGGTGCGCGAGATGACTTACGACAACGCCGAGGATTATCTGATCCGCGCGCAAGAAGCCCTCAACCAGTTCGGCGGCGTCGCCTCGCGCAAGGAAGCGACCAAGCAGTTCCTCGACGACAAGAGCTTCAAGCCCGGCCTCGGGGCGTTCGACAAGAGCAAGCTGAAGGCAGAGTGATCGATTCGTCCCCTCCCCGGCTGGGAGGGGATTGAGGGATGGGGAGCGCGCCGCAGGTGCGGGTCAACTCATCGGCGTCGTAAACCCCCACCAACCCTCCCCCTTGAGGGGGAGGGCTTTTCGGGTATCAGACCCGCACTCTGCCGGAGAGCATCATGACCACCCGCCGCTTTACCAACGCCCAGATCGACCGCCTGCTGCGCCCCAAATCGGTTGCCGTAGTCGGCGCATCCGATCGCCACGGCGCACTCGGCGCGACGTTGCTCAACAACCTCGTGCAGTATGAATTCGACGGCGACATATATCCCGTCAATCCCAAGCGCGACGAACTGCTCGGGCTCAAGGTCTACCACACCGTCGACGAACTGCCCGAGGGGATCGACTGCGCGGTGCTGGCTATCCCGCGCCCGTTCGTACTCGACACCGTGCGCGGGCTCGCGGCGCGCGGGTGCGGCGCGGTAGTGATCTACTCGGCCGGATTCTCCGAAGCGGGCGAGGAAGGGATGCGCGACCAGCTCGAATTGGCGCGGATTGCCGAAGCGCACGGCATGGTCATCGAAGGGCCCAACTGCCTTGGCAGCACGAATTACGTCGACCGCGTGCCGCTGTCGTTCGTCGAGACCAACATGCGCACGCCGCCCGCCGGCGTGCGTGCGGTTGGCATCGCCAGCCAGTCGGGCGCGCTCGCCGCGGTGGTGGCGACTGCGCTCCATCCGCGCGAGTTGTACGTCTCGACGTCGGTCTCGACCGGTAATGAAGCGGCTTCGGGGGTCGAGGATTACGTCGAATGGCTCGTTGACGATCCCAGCACCCACGTCATCGCGATGTATGTCGAAAGCTTGCGCCGGCCGCAGGCGTTCATCGCTGCCGCGCGCCGCGCGCGTGAGGCGGGCAAACCGATTGTCATGCTGCACCCGGGCAAGAGCAACAAGGCGCAGGAAAGCGCCGCCACGCACACCGGCGCGATGGCGGGCGACCATGCGCTGATGAAGGCGAAGTTGAGCCGCGAGGGGGTAATCTTCGCCGAAACGCTGGAAGAACTGGCCGATGTGACCGAGATTGCGCTGCGGTGCCACTCGCTGCCCGGCGCGGCGATGGCAGTGCTGGGCGAAAGCGGCGCGTTGCGCGGCCTGGCGTTCGACTTGGCCGAAGATATCGGGCTGGACCTGGTCCATCTCGACGATGACAACAGCCCCGAACTGCGCGCCATCCTGCCCGATTTCGTGCCCGTCTCGAACCCGACGGACATCACCGCCCTCGGCCTGTCGGAGCCGGAAATTTACACCAAAGTGCTGACCGCGTTGATGGCCGACGAGCGGATCGGATCGGTCGTGGCGTCGATCATCCAGTCTGATCCGATCACTTCGAAGATCAAGTTTCCCGCAATCATCAAGGTGCTGGAAGGCGGAGTGTTCGACAAGCCGCTGGTGTTCGCCGGTGTCGACGAAGGCGCGCGCGTGCCGCCCGAATATGTCGATGGTCTGCGACAGGTCGGAATCCCGTGGTTTCCCAGCACCGAGCGGGCGTATCGCGCGATTGCCCGGTTGGCCGATCTCGCCAAGCGCGACTTGACCGATCGATCCGCGCCGCCGCTCGTGCTCGACGGGCTCGATGCCGTCATCGGCGTAGTGCCCGAATACAAGGCCAAGGAATTGCTGCGCCCAATGGGCGTGCATTTCCCCGAGAGCACGTTCGCCGCCAGCGAGGAGCAGGCGGTCTCTGCCGCCGACACGCTCGGTTACCCGGTGGTGATGAAGGCCCAAGCAGCCGCGCTCGGCCACAAGAGCGACGCCGGGGGGGTGATCCTCAATCTCAAGTCGTCCGACGAGGTGCGTGAGGCATTCAGCCGGATGTACCAGAACGTCGCCGCTTATGATCATGCGATCGCGCTCGACGGCGTGCTGATCGAGCAGATGGGCAAGACGGGCCCCGAGATGATCGTCGGCGCGAAGCACGATCCCGCATGGGGCCCGGTCGTCCTGGCCGGCTTCGGCGGTGTGACGGCCGAGATCCTCAAGGACGTCATGCTGTTCACGCCCGACCTTGACCAGGCCGCGGTCCACGCCGGCCTGCTTGAATTGCAGCAAGCCGCCATTCTCAGGGGTTATCGCGGCTCGCCCGCGAAGGACGTAGCCTCGCTGGCCGAACTGATCGTGCTGATGGGGCGGATCATGGCCGGCAATCCGGCGATCCGCGAGATCGACCTCAACCCGGTCATCATCCATCCCGAAGGCGAAGGCGTGGTGGCGCTCGACGCGCTGATGGTAGTCGAGCGGAACTAAGCCCTAGCCGAACCGCTCTTTGCGGATGGATCATCCGTTCGAGCGTTTTACCACCTGGTGCGCCCGCTTCGCGGGCCGTCCGACGATGCTGGTGATCTGCCTGTTCGTCGCCGGTCTCGCCCTGTTCGCTTTCGTGGCCGGTAGTGACCGGCTGATGTGGGGCGCCAGCCTGGCGACCAGCATCGTGACGGTCTTGCTGTTACCGATCCTGCAAGAGACCCAGAACCGCGACAGCGCAGCGCTTCATGCCAAGTTGGACGAGTTGATCAAGGTCGACGCCGCGGCTCGCAATACGTTGATCGGTCTTGAAAACCGCCCGGTCGAGGAGATCGAAGAAATGCGCACACAAGAGCAGGAAGAGGCGCTCGCTACGACCGAGTGATCCGCTCGCCCCCTTCGCGGCACCGATGGTCGCAGGCCGACCAGAGCCGCGGTCTGGTTCATCCGGGAGACAGCAACGGCCCGTGATCGTGACGCTTCGTTCCCTCTCGGGAGCGCCTTGGGCGGGAACATAATGTCATTGAAACGGATGCTGCGGTTCGCTTCGGCGGACTTGGCGATCGACTTGGGCACAGCCAATACGGTTGTCTATCTACGCGACCGTGGGGTCGTTCTCGCCGAACCTTCGGTGGTCGCGATCGAGACCGTCAACGGGATCAGCAAAGTGCGCGCGGTGGGCGACGACGCCAAGCTGATGCTTGGGCGGACGCCTGAAAACCTTGTCACCATCCGGCCGCTTCGCCACGGGGTCATCGCCGACCTCGACGTGGCCGAGCACATGATCAAGCATTTCGTGCGCAAAGCGAGGCTGCAATCAGGGGCTCGGCGCATGACCAGCCCCGAGATCGTGATCTGCGTTCCATCGGGTGCGACCGCGGTCGAACGCCGCGCGATCCGCGATGCCGCTTCCAATGCCGGCGCCAGCCGCGTGTGGCTGATCGAGGAAGCGATGGCGGCTGCGATCGGAGCCGACTTGCCGGTCACCGATCCACTCGGCTCGATGGTCATCGACATCGGCGGCGGTTCGACCGAAATCGGCGTGATGAGCGTCGGCGGCATCAGCATGAGCCTGTCGGAACGCGTCGGGGGCGACCAGATGGACGAAGCGATCGCCAGCTATGTGCGCCGGACCCACAACCTCCATATCGGCGAAGCAACCGCCGAACGGATCAAGCACGAAGCCGGCTCAGCGCTGGCCGATGGCAGCGCCGTGCCGCTGACTATTCGCGGGCGCGACGCGATTCGCGGCATCCCGCGCGAAGTGAAGATCACCCGAGGTGAAATCGCCGAGGCGATCGGTGGCCCAGTCGCGCAGATTGTGGACGCGGTGCGCCGCGCGCTGGAAGCAACCCCGCCCGAGATCGCGGCTGATATACTAGACTACGGCATCGTCATGACCGGCGGCGGGTCGCTGCTCCACGGTTTCGACGTGGTCATCGCTCGTACCACCGGACTTGCGGTACGGGTCGCCGCCGATCCGCTCAACTGCGTCGCCGTCGGTGCCGGCCGGGCGCTCGAACAGACCGGCTATCGGGGCGTGCTGCAAGCTGCCTAGAACGCCGACAAACCGGTGATCGCCCGGCCCAAGATCAGCGCATGGACGTCATGCGTGCCTTCGTAAGTGTTGACCGTCTCCAGGTTCACCATGTGCCGCATGACCTGGAATTCCTCGGATATGCCGTTGCCGCCGTGCATGTCGCGCGCGGCGCGCGCGACCGCCAGCGCGACACCCGCGTTGTTGCGCTTGACCAGACTGATCATTTCGGGCGCGAAGCTGCCGCCTTCCATCAGCCGGCCAACGCGGAGCGAAGCCTGCAAGCCCAGGGCGATACCGCTCGCCATGTCCGCCAGCTTGAGCTGGTACAACTGATTGCCGGCGAGCGGCCTGCCGAACTGCCGGCGGTCGAGCCCGTATTGGCGCGCGGCGGCATAGCAGAATTCCGCCGCGCCGAGCGCTCCCCACGAGATGCCGTAGCGCGCACGGTTGAGGCACCCGAACGGTCCCTTCATGCCTTCCACACCCGGCAGCAGCGCGTGGGCTCCCAGCTTGACGTCGTCCATTACGATCATGCCAGTGGTCGACGCGCGCAGGCTCAGCTTGCCGCCGATCTTGGGTGCCGTGAGCCCGGGCATCCCCTTGTCGAGCACGAACCCGCGGATCGTGCCGCCGTGCGCCTCGCTCCTCGCCCATACCACGAACACATCGGCGAACGGCGAATTGGTGATCCAGGTCTTGCTTCCCGACAGCCGGAACCCGTCGCCATCCGCCTTGGCCAGGGTACGCATCGAGCCCGGGTCAGAGCCGGAGTCAGGTTCGGTGAGGCCGAAGCACCCGATCAGCGCGCCCCTCGCGAGACCGGGCAGGTACCGGGTCTGCTGCGCTGCTGACCCGTAAGCATGGATCGGGTACATCACCAGGCTCGACTGGACCGAGGCCATCGACCGGTAGCCAGAGTCGACTCGCTCGATCTCCCGCGCGACCAGGCCGTAAGCGACGTAACCGGCACCCGCGCCACCAAATTCTACGGGAAGGGTCACACCCAGCAGCCCCGCTTCGCCCAGCGCTGGAAACAGTTCGGGCGCGGCGCGCTCGTCGCGGAAATCCTCGATCACGCGCGGTTGCAGGACAGTTTGCGCGAAGCCGTGCGCCGCATCGCGGCTCATGCGTTCTTCCGCGCTCAACTGGTCTTCCAGCACGAGCGGGTCCGCCCAGTCGAACTCGGTCATCAGACCTCCTGGCCCGGCTCTAGCGGCCGCGCGCAGCGGCGCCAACCATGGGCGTGGATCAGTTCGCTACGTGGATCCTGGCAACCGCCTGCTGGACCATGTCGATCATCTGGCCCGGGGGGCATGGCTTGGCGCAGGCTTGGGCATCGGGATAGCGATCGCGCATCTCCTGCGGGGGCACATGGCCCGAATGGAAGATGATCGGCACGCCCTTTTCGGTCAGAGCATCGGCGACGGGATACACTTCGCCATCGGCGGTGAACACGTCGAGGATAGCGACATCGGGCATCTGGTCCTCGATCGCCGCGAGCGCGTGGCGAGTCTCGTCGAACGGCCCTTCGAGAGTATAGCCGAGATCCTGGACTGTTTCGGATAAGTCGAGCGCGATGATAAACTCGTCCTCGACCACCAGAACGGTCGGCCGATCATTGTGTTCGCCCTTGCTCATCGAGAACCTCTCTTTTCGCCCGAGTGGAAAGCGATCGGGTCAGAAACGTCCCCGGCACCGAAGGTTCCCGCAATTCCGCGTCAGAGTCTACCGAATTTCGATTCATAGCCGGCGGTGTCACCGGTCGCGAGAAAGCTGGCCTGGGCCCGCCAGTCGTCGCGTCGGATACGGCCTTGAAATCGCCCGAGCAGTGCATCGATGCGGTCAATATCCGCGTCTTGCCAAGCGGCGACCTGGTCGAAGCTGGTGACGCCCAACGTGCGCAGTTGATCGGCCAGCTTGGGTCCCACGCCTTTGAGGCGCGTCAAGTCGTCGCCGCCCGCCGGCGCGACTCGAAGCGATGCTGCCAGCGGCATGTCGGGCACTACCGGCGAGGGGACGGCGCCCGCCACCCGGGTGGCATCGATCAGCGCCTGATTGCGTCGGGCCGGCTCGTCGAGGGGGCGCGGCTCGAGCTCGACCCTGGTGCGGCGCGAGGCCGCGAACAGCCACGCCAGCAGGCCGAGCACGAGCAGCGCGACGATAATCAGCAGGATGACATTGGACGACATCGGCAAACCCCTTGTGGCGGCCTTCTAGGAAATCGCGCGGCCGCCTGGCAATCCGCCTAGCTCGGAAATGAGCGCTGAGTCGAAGGCTCCACCAGCGGCCCCTCATCGGGTTCTGGTTCGGTAATCTTGCGCCTGAACAGCACCCGGTCCTCGGGCCCGAACCCGCGAGTCCAGATGATCCACGCATAGACGCCCAGGATCGCGGCAAGCCCAATGGTCAGCTGGAACCACTCGGGGAACAGGATCACGACCTGGCCCACGACTACCGCCGCCGCTGTGGCCCACAGCAACGCCCAGCGCCAGTTGTTGACCTTGTGGCCCAGGATCCGGCTCAGCAGCCAGGCCTTGACCAGCGAAGCCGCCGCCAGGGCAACCATCAACGCGGCCGCGGCCCCGGCGGCGCGGTAATATTCGTTGAGCCCGAGCCGTTCGACTCCGATCATCGCGCCCACGGTGAGCACCGCCTGAAGCGAAATGGTGCCGATCGAAATCCACAAGTTGCGGAGCCGGGCAACGTAGACCAGCGCCGCTTCGGCCACGACCGCCGTCGCCGCGACCACTTCGGCGGCCAACAGCAGGGCGAGGGCACCGGTGCCGCCGACGAAGTTGGGCCCAACCAGGCCCATGACGGCCTCGCCCGGAATGCCCAGCGCGAGCCCGACGCCGGCTTGCGCGGCGGTGATCCAGAATCCGACCTGGCAGACCTGCTTGGCGATCGCCGCCCAGTCCTTCTCCTTGAGCTTTCGCGTCAGCACCGGTCCCAGGATCGGCTCGAAGCTGGTCTTGAGCTTTTGGGGGAGGCTCGCGACTTGCTGGGCGATGTAATAGACTCCCACCGCGGTCGGCGCGGCGAACAGCCCGAGGATGAAGATGTCGAGCCGTCGGGTGCCCCATTCGATCGTGTCGGCGGCGGCGAGCGGCAGCCCGCGCACCAGCAGGCGCATCATGCGCCGGGGATGTGGGACCCATTCGCGCGGCAACCCATAACCCTTGAGGAACGGCCACGCCGCGGTCAGCAGTGCGGCATAGACCGACGCCAGGTAGGCCAGAATCAGACCGCTGTGCGGGGCAGCGAAGTACATCGCCCCGGCCATGATCGACAGCGTCCACGGTTCGACGACCGCGCGCGCGCGGACCGTCGCGGTTATGTCGAAGCGATAGGCCTGCGCGGCGAGCATGATCTCGGTCAGCGCCAGCGCCGGGATGGCGAGCACGACCAGCCGGTCGGTCCAGCTGTAAATTCCGCTCGGAAACATCGGCGTGGGGACCAGCCACAGAATCAGGGCCCCCGCGCAGGACCCGATCGCGGCCAGCGTCAGCCCGTCGTACACCAACTGGGTCGGGTCCTCGGGCGCGTCGGACAGGCGCTGCGCCAGGCCGCGTTTTTCGCCAATGGTGCAAATCATCGCGGTCAGCTCGATCACCACCAACGCCGAGGCGAACCGGCCGAGCGCCGCCGCGCCATAGAGTCGCCCGGCAATGAACAGGAACGGCATGCGCGCGGCGAGCCGGAGCGCGAAGCCCACCATGTTGGTGCGTCCGCCGCGCGCGAGCGCGGCAAGGTCGCCGCCGCCCGGCGCCTCGTTCGCGCCAGTTTCGGTCAAGCCAAGGCGCTTTCGGCGGTCAGCGGCCGCGCCAGCAGGGCCAGGGCCACTTCGCGCGCCGGGGCTCCCTCGAGCAAATGGCAGACCGCGTCGACAATCGGCATCGAGACGCCGTGACGGGCCGCCGCTTCGCGCAGCACGGGGGCGGTAAAGGCGCCTTCGGCCACTGTCCGCCGGTCGTTCAGCAAGCCGCGCGAATCCTCGCCCTGGCCGAGGGCCCAGCCGAGCGAGAAATTGCGGCTCGAATCGGACGAGCAAGTCAGCACCAGATCCCCCAGGCCGCACAGCCCGGAGAGCGTTTCCGCCCGCGCACCCAGCGCCTCGCCGAAGCGCAGCATTTCGGCATAGCCGCGCGCTATCAAGGCGGCGCGGGCGTTCTGGCCGAGGCCCAATCCGTCGACCACGCCGCATGCGATGGCGAGCACGTTCTTCACCGAGCCGCCGACTTCCGCTCCCGTTAGATCGTCGCTGTAGTAGGGCCGGAAGTGGGGCCGGGCGATGGCGCCCGACAACCGCTGCCATTGCCCTTCGCCCGCACCGCACGCGAGCGTGACAGCGGTCGGCAGGCCCGCGGCGACTTCGAACGCGAACGTCGGTCCCGACAGCACCGCGATCGCGCTGGCAGGACACGCGGCGGCGGCGACTTCATGCATCAGCCGCCCGCTGCCCGCTTCGATGCCTTTTGCACACAGGACGAGGTCGCGCGGCGCGGACGGCAGCGAGGAGAGCACGCCGCCGAGATACTGCGCAGGGGTTACGGCAAGCACAATTTCACAGTCGCTAACCGCAGCGAGGTCATTCGTGGCGCGGATGGTCGGGGCCAGTTCTGCGGATGGCAGGTAGAGCGAGTTGCGGCGCTCGCGGTTGATTTCCTCGACCAAGTGAGGCTCGATCACCCACAGGGTCACGGCCCGCCCGTCGCTTGCCAGCATCTGCGCGAGCGCCGTTCCCCATGCCCCGGCGCCAAGCACACCGATAGGAGCAGTCACGCCTTGACCCCTGCGCCGCGAACTGCCTCGGCAGCCGGGTCGAGCGGCCAGCGCGGCCGGGCGCCGATATCGAGCGGGTCGGTCGCGAACCCGGCCTGCAAGCGCTCAATGCCGGCCCAGGCGATCATCGCGGCGTTGTCAGTACAGAGCGCCAGCGAAGGAGCAACAAAGCCTAATCCGTGACTTGCAGCCACTTGTTCGAGCGATGTGCGAACCTTGGTGTTGGCCGCGACCCCACCCGCCATAACCAGTGCGGTGACTTCCGCCATCGATCTAAGCGCGCGCTGCATCCGATCGACCAGGCAGTCGATGGCCGCCTGCTGGAAGCTGGCCGCGATGTCGGCGAGTTCGTATCGTCCGCTTTCGCGCGCGCGCAGGACCGCACTCTTGAGCCCGGCGAACGAGAAATGCGGTTCGGCGCTGCCGAGCAGCGGGCGCGGCAAGGGCACCGCGCGCGAGTCACCTTGCACGGCGAGGCGCTCGACGGCGGGTCCGCCTGGATAGCCTAGGCCGAGGAGTTTAGCGGTTTTGTCGAACGCTTCTCCCAAGGCATCATCGATCGTTGTCGCAACACGCTGATATTGCCCGACACCGGAAACCCGGAGGACCTGGCAATGCCCGCCGGAGACCAGCAGCAGTGCGAAGGGAAAGCACAAGTCCGGGTCTGCCAGCCGCGGCGAGAGCGCGTGGCCTTCGAGGTGGTTGATCGCGAGCAAGGGCTTGTCGCCCGCCATCGCCAGGGCCTTGGCCGTCACCAGGCCAACCATGACGCCGCCGATCAGGCCGGGCCCGGCGGTCGCGGCAATTGCGTCGCACTCGGTCAGCGACAGGCCCGCTTCGGCCAAGACGCGCGCGATTAACGGCGTCAGGCGTTCGACATGCGCCCGGGCGGCGATTTCGGGCACGACGCCGCCGTACGGGGCGTGTTCGCTATCCTGCGAGGCGATCGCTTGGGCGAGGATGCGGCGGTCGTCGGTGACCAGGGCCGCCGCAGTCTCGTCGCAGCTGCTCTCGATGCCCAGCACGATCATGGCGGGTTCCACTGGACGCAAATGACACTTAGGGCAAGCGCACCCGATGCCCAACGCCCCTCTCCTCAGGCTTGGAACGCGCCGCTCGCCGCTGGCCCTGGCGCAGGCCGAGGAAGCGCGTGCCCGGCTCTGCGCGGCGCATGGTTGGGCGCCCGCCATGATCGAGCTGGTCCCGGTGACCGCCAGCGGTGACAAGATTCAGGACCGCGCCCTGGCCGACATCGGCGGCAAGGCGCTGTGGACGCGCGAGCTCGATCAGTGGCTTGCCGAACGCCGCATTGATGCTGCGGTCCATTCGCTCAAGGACGTCGAGACGTGGCGACCCGACACGCTGTGTCTGGCGGCGATCCTGCCCCGGGCCGACAAGCGCGACGTGCTGATCGGGGCGGCGTCGCTCGCTGCCCTTAAGCAAGGCGCGCGCATCGGCACCAGCGCGCCGCGGCGGGCGGCGCAGGCGCTGCATGCGCGGCCGGACTGCACGGTGGTCATGTTTCGCGGCAATGTCGCGACCCGGCTGGCCAAGCTGGCGGCGGGCGAGGCGGACGCGACTTTCCTCGCCGCCGCCGGGCTTCTGCGCCTCGGCGAGACCGGCACCGGCCACCAGCTCGATCCTGTCGAATGGCTCCCGGCCCCGTCGCAGGGTGCGATTGCGATCGAGTGCCGCGCCGACAATATTGCCACCCGCGAATGGCTCGGCGCGATCGACCACGCGCCCTCGCGTGCCGAAGTCGAGGCGGAGCGGGCCTTGCTCGCCGCGCTCGGCGGGACCTGCCACAGCCCGGTCGGAGTCCTCTGCGACCTGACAGGCGACATGCTGGCAATGCGCGCGGCAATCTACAGTGAGGACGGGACCGAGCGGGTGGCGGGCCAGGAGACCTTTGCAATAAACGACAGGACCGGCCCGGCGCACCTCGCTGCAGACCTGCTGGCGCGGGCGAGCGAGAAGGTTGCCGGGCACTTCACGGGTCCGCGATGACGCTGCCAATAATCGCCATTCGGCCCGAGCCGGGCTGCACGGCAACCGTCGCGGCGGGTGCCGTGCTCGGCCTGCGGATCGAGCGCTGGCCGCTGTTCGAAATCCGCGCGCGGGGGTGGGATTTGCCTCCGCTGGAAACGATCGATGCGCTGCTGATCGGCAGTGCCAATGCGCTGCATCATGGCGGCCCGGCGCTTGACCGGTTGCGCGACAAGCCGGTGTTGGCGGTGGGCGAGGTGACCGCGGCCGCCGCACGCGCGCGCGGCTTTGCCGTCGCCATGACCGGAACCGGCGGACTACAAAGCCTACTCGACGGTATGGCCGGTCCGGTGCGGTTGTTGCGTCTGGCCGGTGACGACCACGTGTCGCTCATCGTCCCCCCGGCGATCAGCGTCGAGACGCGGATCGTCTACGCCAGCGTCGCACTGCCGATGCCAGCGGACCTGGCGAAGGTTCTGCGCACAGAAGCCGTGGTTCTGCTCCACTCGGGCGGGGCCGCACGCCACCTGGCCGATCAATGCGCGCGATGCGGCGTGGCCAAAGGAGCCGTCGAGGTGGTGGCGCTGGCGCCGCGCGTGGCGGAGCTGGCTGGCGGCGGCTGGCGCTCGGTCCAAGTCGCCGACGAGCCGAGCGATGGCGCGCTGTTGGCTTTGGCAGCCGACCTGTGCCATGTTTCCCGTTCAGGCGAGGGACGCTGATGTACGACGATCTTCCACGGCGGACACCGGCGCCGGACCGCGCCCGAACGCCGATGCGGGCTATGATGGCGACCTCGCTGGTCGCCTTCCTGGGCGGCGCTGCCCTGATCTGGGCATTGGCGGCTGACGGTCGGCTACCCGGCTGGCATCTGCGCGGGGATGAGCGCGCGGTGGCGGGTCCCGCAGAAGGCCATCTGCCTGTGGCCGCACCCTCCGCATCCAGCTCGGCCGCCGTCGAAGCGCACCAGGCGGCGCAAAAAGTCGCCCAGGTCGCGCAGGTCCAAGGCGGGCTCGACCAACGCGTCGCGGGCATGGAACAGCGCATTACCAGGCTCGACCTTCAGGCCCAGGCCGCGGCCGGCAACGCATCGCGTGCCGAAGGTCTGCTAATCGCATTCGCCGCGCGCCGTGCGCTAGAGCGCGGTGCGCGACTGGGCTACCTCGAGGATCAATTGCGCCTGCGCTTCGCCGACTCCCGGCCAAACGCGGTGCAGACGGTGGTCGATGCCGCCAACGATCCGGTCACGCTCGACCAGTTGGTGACGCGGCTCGGGCAGCTGTCACCCGACCTGGCGCGCAGGCCCGGAGCGCAGGGCATGTTGAGCTGGCTGTCGCGCGAGCTGTCGCAGATTTTTGTCGTCCGCCGCGCGGACGCGCCGTCACCGGCCACCGCCAATCGGATCGAGCGCGCCCGGTTGTTCCTGCGGACCGGACGGGCGGATCTCGCGGCAGATGAAATCCGCCGGCTGCCGAATTCCGGCAGTGCGGGCGACTGGATCGCCGATGCCGATCGCTATGCCAAGGCCGAGCGTGCCCTGGATTTGCTCGAGATGACGGCGATCGAAGCCCCGCGCGAACTGCGCGACGGGGCGGGCAAGCCGGTCGAGCAGGCGAGTCCGGTAGGTTAGCCCTTCAGCAGCTCGGGCAATTCGCCCGAGACGCCGCGGGCTTCGTCCATGAACCAGTCTTTCAGCGGCGCTGTGCGCTGGACCATGCCCATCCCCAGGCGGCGAATCGCGCTCGGTACACGCCCTGGAATGCCGAACAGCCGGGTCAGTCCATCGGTCGCGAGTGCGACGGAAAAGCTGTCGAGCCCGCGCCAGCGCTCGTAACGCGCTAGCAATTGCGCATCGCCCGGCTCCAGCCCGAGCCGCGCGCCATCGGCGATCACTTCTACGAGCGCGCCGACATCGCGCAGCCCCAGGTTGAGTCCCTGGCCCGCGATCGGATGAATGCCGTGGGCGGCGTCGCCCACCAGCGCCAGTCGGTCGGCGGTGATCCGCGCGGTGTGATGAAAGCCGAGCGGATAAGAACTGCGCGGTCCATCCACCGTGACCCCGCCCAAGACCCCATGCAGCCGCTTTTCCACTTCGTGGACGAAGGCGCGGTCGGACAGCTTGAGCACCCCTTCGGCATCGCGTTCGGCAACCGTCCACACCAGCGCGCTGCGGTGGCGGCCCGTCCCATCGTCAAGCAGTGGCAGCAGCGCGAAGGGCCCTGCCGGATAGAAAATTTCCCATGCGACATGGTCGTGCGGCCGTCCATGCGTGAGCACCGTAATCACCGCGCGATGGCGATAATCCCACTTGGCGACTGCAATCCCGGCTTCTTCACGCGTCGGCGAGTTGCGCCCTTCGGCGGCGATCATCAGCGCGGCGTCCAACAGCATGCCATCGGCCAGCGCTGCCGAAACGCCGAACTCGCCGCGCGTGCGCGACATGACCTGCGCGGGGGCGTGCCAGGCGATCAGCGGCTGCTCCCGGGCCGCCTCGAACAGCGCCAGCCGCAGCGTGCGGTTGGGGAACATCCGCCCGAGCGAGCCTTCGTGCGGCGCGGGTTCAAAGTCGATTCGGCCGGGCTTCATACCATCGGTCACCGCGATCTTCGCGATCGGGCAGGCGAGAGGCTCGAGCCGGTCGGTGAGGCCGAGGTTGCCGAACAGATTCCAGCTGGCGGTCGAGATTGCGCTGGCGCGGCCGTCGAATCCGTCGGCAGTCAGCTCGGCCGGATCGGCCCGGTCGACCACGTGGCTCGACAGGCCCTTTCGGGCCGCCGCCAGCGCCAGCGTCATGCCGACGAGGCCGCCGCCGAGGATCAGGAGGTCGCGCTTGTCCGCCATGGCAACCGGCCGTAGAGCCTCCCCCACGATGGACGCAAGCCCGATGCCTGTCCTGAGAGCTTGGCTTGCGCTTGTCGTGCTGTGCTTCGCAGTTCCGACGTGGGCGCAAGTCGCCGCGCCGCCTCAGGCAAAGCACATGGCTGCCGAACTCGCGGTCGAGGGTCCGGTCCGGCCGGGCACCACGCTGACCCTGGCGCTGCATTTTACGCCCCAGCCGGGGTGGCACGGATACTGGTCGAACCCGGGCGACGCCGGCCTGGGCATGCGCCTGGCTTGGCGGCTGCCTGCGGGGTGGACGGCGGGCGAACCGCTGTATCCGGTGCCGCACAAGTTGCTGATCGCGAACCTGATGAACCACGTTTACGAGGGCGAATACGCCGTCCTCGTGCCGATTTCGGTCCCGGCCGGCGCGGCCGTTGCCAATCTTGCGCCGATCGAGGTCAAGGGCGACTGGCTGGTCTGCACCGACCAGATCTGCGTTCCCGAGACGACCAGCCTGAGCTTACGCGTCGGCGGCCAGACGCCGCCCGATCGCCGCTTCGATGCGTGGCGCGCGGCCCTGCCGCCGCTGCTCGACCGACCGGCGACGTTTGCGCTGACCCCCGACCGCGTGCGCATCGCCATCCCGTTGCCGGCCAGTCTGAAGCTGACCGAGCCGCATGTCTTCATGCGCACCGAGCAATTGGTCGACTACGCCGCAACGCAGATCTTCACGCGCGACGGCGATGTGCTAGTGGCCGAGATCCCGCGCAAGGGATTGGCCACCACGATCCCGAGCGTGTCGGCTATCCTCAAGCTCGACGATGCCGGTAACGGGGTGACGTTCGCTGCACACCCCGGAGTGGTACCCGCCGGCGGAGCGCCTTTGGGCGGTGCGGCCGGCGCGCCCGGCCCCTTGTGGGTGCTGATTGGTGCGGCGTTTCTCGGCGGGCTGATCCTCAACCTGATGCCGTGCGTGTTCCCGATCCTCAGCCTCAAGGCGCTGTCGCTGGCGCGCGCCGGGGAAAGCCAGGCACACGCCAAGGCGGAAGGGGTGGCGTATACCGCGGGGGTCGTGCTGGCGTGCATGGCGCTGGGCGCGGTACTGCTCGGTCTGCGCGCGGCCGGCAGCGAGATCGGCTGGGCGTTCCAGTTGCAGGAACCGGGCGTGGTCGTGGCGCTGCTGGTGCTGGCCGTGGCGATCACCGCCAACCTCGCCGGGCTGTACGAGCTGCCATCGCTGTCGTTTACCGGCAAGGGCGGACGTTCGAACGCTTTTGCCACCGGGCTGCTGGCGGCTTTCGTTGCGACCCCGTGCACCGGTCCGTTCATGGCCGCCGCGATGGGCGCGGCGCTGCTGCTGCCATGGTGGGAGGGGCTGTTGCTGTTCGCGGCGCTCGGCTTCGGGCTGGCACTGCCGTTCCTCGCCCTTGGGTTTGTGCCGCCGCTGCGCCGGCTGCTGCCCAAACCGGGTCGATGGATGGAGACCTTCCGCCACATCCTGGCCGTGCCGATGGGGCTTACGGCGCTGGCGCTGCTGTGGCTCACGTGGCGGCTCGGGGGTCTGAATTTTGCTTTTATCGCCATGGCGGTCGGGCTCGCCGCCGTGGCGATCCTGACCGCGCTCCATCGCGGTTACGGCTGGCGCGCAGCCGCGGCCGCAGTGGCTGGAGTCACTCTGTTCGCGGCACTTGCCTTGCCGAACAGTTATCGCCCATCCGTGGCCGATGCCGGCAGCGAGGTGATCGCCGCGCAGCCGTTCAGCGAGGCGGCCCTTGCGCAGGCTCGGGCCACGGGCAAGCCGGTGTTCGTGTGGTTCACCGCGGACTGGTGCCTGACGTGCAAGGTCAACGAAAACGTGGCGATCGAACGCGAAGGCACTCGTGATGCCTTCGCCAAGGCGGGAGTGATTCCCATCAAAGGCGACTGGACTCGCCGCGACCCGGCGATCACGCGCTTCCTAACCGCGCACGGCGTAGCCGGGGTGCCGCTTTACTTGTGGTATGCGCCTGGCAAGGACGGCGACGTCCTGCCCCAAATACTGGCCCCCGACACCCTTATCGAGCGGGCGCGGGCAAGCTAGGCGCGGGAGCCGGGGCCGGTTTGGGGCTCTCCGCGCGGCACCGGTCAATGAATTCGCCTGGCATCGGGCTCGCGGCTATCAGCAGCGAACCGCCGCCCGGAAGCGTCGCTTCAAGGCGCCCGGAATGAAACACCTCGAGTTGCGTGTCGCCTAGGGGAACGTCGCCTTGCCAGCGCGCTTCGCCCCCTACGTTCGCCGCCTGGAGCACGAACCGCGCGTTGGGCCCACCTAGTACCGGGAACAGCGCGCTTTCGCCCGGGCGAGAAAAGACGTGACGGATTATGCGCAGCCGGTCGAGCCGGCACTCGAGCGTCAGCAGCGGCTTTTCGCCCAGGAGCGCAAACACGATCGCCCGACCGTCCGCGCTGCCGGTCCATGCGGCGTTCGTGGTGTCGGGCGCGGACACCGGCTGTTCCGGACCCGCCTTCGCCCGCGCCAGTTCGATCCGCTGCATCGGGGTGTCCACGCGCTGGCACCCGACGAGCAGTAGCCCGATGAGCGGAGCGATCCTCGGCGTCACCGCCCCCACTTCCGCTGCGTCTTGCCATAACGCAGTTTGCGGGTGCCGGGTTTGCCCTCGTTGCTGCGGCCAACCATGGGCGCGCGTTTCTGGTCGTCGGGGAGTCCGAGCTCATCGGCTTCGAGGCGCCTGATCTCGTCGCGCAGGCGACCGGCTTCTTCGAACTCCAGGTCGGCGGCGGCGGTGCGCATGCGCTTTTCGAGGTCCTCGATATAGCCGCGCAAGTTGTGGCCGACGAGGTTGTTGCGGTCGGGATCGCCGGTTTCGATCAGCACCCCGTCGCGGCTGGCGGTGTGGGCAACGATGTCCTGGATGCCGCGTTTGATCGTCTCGGGCGTGATGTTGTGCTCGAGATTGTACTCGTGCTGCTTTTCGCGGCGCCGGTCCGTCTCCGCAATGGCGCGCTCCATGCTTCCGGTCATGCGGTCGGCATAGAGAATCACCCGCCCTTCGACGTTGCGCGCCGCGCGCCCAATGGTCTGGATCAGACTGGTTTCGGAGCGCAGGAACCCTTCCTTGTCAGCGTCGAGGATGCACACCAAGCCGCACTCCGGAATGTCGAGCCCTTCGCGCAGCAGGTTGATGCCGACGAGTACGTCATACACGCCCAGCCGCAAGTCGCGGATCAACTCGATGCGCTCGAGCGTTTCGACGTCCGAGTGCATGTAGCGCACGCGCAGGCCGGCCTCGTGCATGAACTCGGTCAGGTCCTCGGCCATCCGCTTGGTCAACGTGGTGACCAGCGTACGGAAGCCGATTTGCGCGGTCTTGCGGCATTCGTTGATGCAGTCCTGCACCTGGTCTTCGACCGGCTTGATCTCGACCGGCGGGTCGATCAACCCGGTCGGGCGGATGACCTGTTCGGCGAACACGCCGCCGGTCTGGTCGAGCTCCCACGATCCGGGCGTGGCCGAGACAGCAAAAGTCTGCGGGCGCATCGCATCCCACTCGTTGAACCGCAGCGGCCGGTTGTCGATACAGCTCGGCAGGCGGAAACCGTATTCGGCGAGCGTGATCTTGCGCCGATGATCGCCTTTGGCCATCGCCCCGATCTGCGGCACCGTCTGATGGCTCTCGTCGACGAACAGCAGCGCATTCTCGGGCAAGTATTCGAACAGCGTCGGGGGCGGTTCGCCCGGTAGCCGGCCGGTAAGGAAGCGGCTGTAATTCTCGATCCCGTTACACGCGCCGGTTGCGGCAATCATCTCGAGATCGAAGTTGGTCCGCTGCTCAAGCCGTTGGGCTTCCAGCAGGCGACCCTCGGCGTGGAGCTCCTTCAACCGTTCGGTCAGCTCAAAGCGGATGGCTTCGGTCGCCTGCTTCATCGTCGGGCCGGGCGTCACGTAGTGGCTGTTGGCGTAGACCCGCACCGAATTCAGGCTGGCGCCCTTGGCTCCGGTCAGAGGGTCGAATTCGCTGATTTCCTCGATCTCGTCGCCGAAGAACGCCACTCGCCAGGCCATATCTTCGTAATGGCTCGGAAAGATCTCCAGGCTGTCGCCGCGGACGCGGAAGTTGCCCCGTGCGAAGGCCACGTCGTTGCGCTTGTACTGCAGCGCGACCAACTTGCGGATGATCTCGCGCTGGTCGACGCTGGCGCCCTTCTTGAGATCGAAGATCATCGCCGAATAAGTCTCGACCGAGCCGATGCCGTACAGGCAGCTGACCGAGGCGACGATGATCACGTCGTCGCGTTCGAGGAGCGAGCGGGTGGCCGAATGGCGCATCCGGTCGATCGCCTCGTTCACCGAGCTTTCCTTCTCGATGTAAGTGTCCGACCGGGGCACGTAGGCTTCGGGTTGGTAGTAGTCGTAATAGCTGACGAAGAACTCGACCGCGTTGTTCGGGAAGAAGCTCTTGAACTCGCCGTAGAGCTGCGCGGCGAGGATCTTGTTGGGCGCCAGCACCAGCGCCGGGCGCTGCAGTTCCTCGATCACCTTGGCCATGGTGAAGGTTTTGCCGCTCCCGGTAACTCCCAG
>JBDSUJ010000114.1:0-16661 GCA_039927815.1 Croceibacterium sp.
CGGGGCGCCGATATTGCTGCCGGGCAGGCACATTCTGAACCTTGCCACGCTGGCGGCGATTCTCGGGCTTATCGCTTACTTCACGCAGGACCAAAGTCCGTGGGTCTTCTGGACCGCCACCGCTCTCGCCTTTACTATCGGCTTCTTGCTCATCATCCCCATCGGCGGAGCCGACATGCCGGTCGTGATCAGCATGCTCAACAGCTATTCGGGCTGGGCCGCGGCGGCGATGGGCTTCACGCTCCACAACACCGCAATGATCGTCACCGGCGCACTGGTCGGCAGCTCGGGCGCGATCCTCAGCTACATCATGTGCCGGGCGATGAACCGCAGCTTCATCTCGGTCATCGCCGGCGGGTTCGGCGTCGATGCCGGGGGCGGCGGAGGCGAGGTGCGCGAGCAACGCCCTTACAAGCAGGGCAGCGCCGAAGACGCGGCGTTCATGCTCAAGCAGGCCGAAAGTGTGATCATCATCCCCGGCTACGGCATGGCGGTCGCCCAGGCGCAGCACGCGCTGCGCGAAATGGGCGATTTGCTCAAGAAGGAAGGGGTCAGCGTCAAATACGCGATCCATCCTGTGGCCGGGCGCATGCCGGGACACATGAATGTGCTGCTGGCCGAAGCCAACGTGCCGTACGACGAAGTGTTCGAGCTTGAGGATATCAATTCCGAGTTCGCGCAGGCCGATGTGGCCTTCATCATCGGCGCCAACGACGTGGTCAATCCGGCGGCCAAGACCGACAAGACGAGCCCGATCTACGGCATGCCCGTGTTCGATGTCGAAAAAGCCAAGACGATCATGTTCATCAAGCGCAGCATGGGCGGGGTCGGCTATGCCGGGGTCGACAACGACGTGTTCTACCTCGACCAGACGATGATGCTGCTGTCGGATGCCAAGAAGATGGTCGAAGGGATCAACAAATCGCTGTCGGCGTGAACCATAACCGGTAACGCCAAGTTCACCATTCGCCCGCCACTCTGATCCGTGGTCGCCGCGGGCGGGCGAACAGGGGGTACGCAATTGCGCAAGCTGGGCCTGATCGGCGGAATGAGCTGGGTCTCGACCCGTTCCTACTACGACCGCATCAATCGTCTCGTGCAGCGGGCCGACCCTCAATCGAGTGCGCCGCTGCTGATCGAGAGCCTCGATTTCGCCCATCTGCAGCGCCTGCATGACGAAGCGGACTGGCAGCGCGCGGCCACGGTCCTGAGCGAGTCCGCGCGGCGGCTGGAGCAGGCCGGGGCGGGGGCGCTGATCATCGCGGCCAATTCGATGCACCGCGTTTATGACGAGGTTGCCGGCGCGGTCGCGGTCCCGATCCTGCATATCGCCGAGTGTGTCGGGCAGACGATGGCCGCCGACGGGGTCCAGAGTGCGGCGCTGCTCGGCACGCACAATGTCATGACCGAGAGTTTCTACCGGCGCAGGCTGGTCGCGCACGGGGTCGATCTGCTGCCGCCGGACATGGCCTATGCCGAGGCGCTCGACCGGATCATCTACGATCAGCTGATGGCCAACAAGGTCACCCGCGAGGCCGAGCGCGCACTCAAGACGATGATTACCGAGATCGACAAGGACGGCGCCGAGGCGGTGGTGCTGGCGTGCACCGAGCTCGAGATGGTGGTCGATGTCGATGCCAATGTCCTGCCGATCTACGACAGCACCCGCATTCACGCACGTGCGGCGGCCGATTGGATACTGGGCGGCGACTAGACCGGTTTCCGCGTCCGGGCCGCTGGCGTTCGCTGTGTGTTCACGTTGTCACGGCCCGCGCGGGGCCGTAGCGCGGTGGCATGTCGCGTGCCCCCTATGCCGCCGATCCGGCTCGGTCCCGCGGGCGCGAGTTCGCGGCTGAGCAGACCGGCAAACGCGGCCCGCGCAGCGAATACCAGCGCGACCGCGACCGCATCGTCCATTCGATCGCGTTCCGTCGGCTTGCCGGCAAGACCCAGGTCTTCATCGCGCCCGATGGTGATCATTTCCGCGTCCGCCTGACGCACAGCCTGGAAGTGGCGCAGATCGGGCGGACGATCGCCCGCGCGCTTGGCCTTGACGAGGATCTGACCGAGGCGTTGTGCCTGGCGCACGATATCGGCCACCCGCCGTTCGGGCATGCGGGCGAAAAAGCGCTCGACGCCGCGCTCACGGACCGCGGCGGGTTCGACCACAACGAACACACGTTGCGCCGGCTGATGCGGCTCGACAGCCCGTACTGCGGGTTTCCCGGCCTCAACTTGTCGTGGGAAGTGCTCGAAGGGCTCGCCAAGCACAATGGTCCCCGGCGTGGCACCGGCTGGGCGCTGGCCGAACTCGACGCGGCTTATCCGTTCGAGATGGAGCTGTGGCCCTCGCTCGAAGCGCAAGTGGCGGCACTGGCGGACGATATCGCGTACGACAATCATGACATCGACGATGGCGTGCGGGCCGGCTTCCTCGACCTTGACGAACTTTTGACGCTCGATTTCGTCCGCCAGCAATGGCGCGAGGTCGAGCGCCGGTTCCCGCGAGCACCCCGCGAAGCGCTGCTGCGTGAACTGGTCCGCAGCCAGATCGGGACCATGGTCAACGATCTGCTCGACACCACCATGGGCAATATCGTGGGTCTTGGTTCGCTCGATGAAGTTCGCCATGCCGGCCGTGCGCTGGCGGCGCAGTCCGCCATGATGGGCGTGCACGAGCGCGCGCTCAAGGCGTTGCTCTACGCGCGGCTGTACTATCATCCCGAGCAGCTGGTCACCGCCGACCGGGCCCGCACCGTAATCGCGCGGCTCTACGCCGCATACCATCAGCGGCCGGATCTGATGCCGCCAGAATGGACCGCACGACTGCCCGACGAAGAGCCCGGGCGCAGCCGCCACATCGTCGATTACATCGCCGGGATGACCGATCGTTACGCGATGCAGCGCTACGCCGAAGTGTTCGACGAAGTCCCCGACGGCTTGTCCAATGTCTGACGCGCGGCGAATCCTGCTCGCGGGGGCGACCGGCCTGGTCGGCACGCACGTGATGGAACTGGCGGTTGCGCACCCATGGGCACGGCTGGTCGCGCTGACCCGGCGCGAAGCGCCGATGCCGTCGGGCGCGCGCATGGAGATGATGGTCGCCCAGCCCGACGGGTGGCCTGAAGCGGTCACCACAATCGCGCCCGGCGCGGTCATCTGCGCGCTCGGCACGACAATGCGCAAGGCGGGGGGGGAGGAGGCGTTCCGCGCCATCGACCACGACCTGGTGCTGGCGCTGGCAACCGCGGCCCGCAAGGCCGAGGTCGGCAATTTCGTGCTGGTCTCGTCCGCGGGCGCCGACGCCTTCGCCAAGCCGTTCTACTTGCGCGTCAAAGGGGAGACCGAAACGGCGCTGGCCAAGCTGCGCTTCCGCCGGCTCGACATCCTGCGTCCGGGCTTGCTGCGCGGCACCCGGACCGGCGATTTTCGCCCGCTTGAGGCCCTGGCGCGGCTGGTCAGCCCGGTGGCGGATCCGTTCCTGCGCGGCCCGCGACGGCAGTTTCGCTCGATGGCTGTCGAGGTGCTGGCCGCTGCCGCGCTGCAATGCGCGCGCGAAAAGGCGCAAGGCCGGTTCGTGCACGACCACGATGCTATCGAACGTCTCGCGCGGCGGCTGGACGGCGCGGCATGAAGCGTCATGCCCCAGCCACCGACCGTAACCGCGAGCCAATCGCCGCGGTTCTGACCGAAGAGTTGCCCGCGCGCGGGCTGGTTCTTGAAATCGCCAGCGGAAGCGGCGAGCACGCAGTGCATTTTGCGCGAACATATCCGGACCTGACGTGGCAACCGAGCGATCCGGACCCGGCGGCCCGGGAATCGATCGAGGCGTGGCGGGCCGAATCCGGGCTCATGAACGTGCGACCGCCGGTCATGCTCGACGCCGCTGCCCCAGACTGGTCCGTCGCCCGAGCCGACGCGATCGTGTGCGTCAACATGATCCACATAACTCCGCCGTCCGCGACCCAAGGCTTGTTCGCCGGGGCGGGGCGGTTGCTAGCCACGGGCGGACCACTGATAGCCTATGGCCCGTTTCTGGAGGCAGACGTGGCGACCGCAGCGTCGAACCTGGCGTTCGATATCGATCTCAAGGCGCGCAATCCGCGCTGGGGTTTGCGCACCGTCGCCTGGCTCGACGAACTGGCGGGCGCCAATGGCCTCGCGCGCACGCGGCGTGTGGCGATGCCGGCGAACAATCTCGCACTGGTCTATCGCCGAATGTAAAAGCACCCGCCGGACGGGGTCCGGCGGGCACCTTGCGACCCTTGCGCGAGAACGTGGATCAATGAATTGCGTCGCTGCCCGCCTGGCCGACGGACTGGATATCGGCACCCACGCCCTTGACGGTCTTGCACGCGGTGCCGGTCAAAGCGAGGGCGGTTACGCCGATTGCAAACATGATCTTGCGAACCATTGGTCGGTCCTTTCAATAGAGAGTGGTCGAACCAGTCAACCGCCTGCCGCCCGCTAGGTTCCCTCTGACCGCGACACGTCGCGCAAGGTCGGGCGCGACAGGCGATGTTCGCGCCACGCGATGACCAGCCCGGCGCCGACCACCAGCGGCGCGCCCAGCCAGGTCCTGGCGGGCGGAAGCATGCCGAACAGCAAGGCACCATAAAGCGTCGCCCAGAACAGCGAGGAGTAGTCCATCACGATTACGCTGGCGACTTTGCCGAACCGGAGCGCGGCGGTCAGCAACAGCTGGCCGATCGCACCGGAAATGCCGATCCCCACAAGCAGCCACCATCCTGCGGCATCGTGCGCCGTGGCGACGAATGGCATCGCCAGCGCCGTTATCGGCGCGCTGAAGAGGGCGAAATAGAACACGATCGCGACCGGCTTGTCGGTCCGGTTGAGATCGGCGATCTGGATCGAGATCAACGCCACCATGAACGCTCCGCCAAGGCCCACCAGCGCCCCGAACAGGGGAATATGGCCGCCGCCCGGCTGGGCAATCACGATCACGCCCAGAAACCCCAGGACGATCGCCGACCAGCGCCATTTGCCGATGTGGTCTTTCAGCAGCAGCATCGCCAGCACGGTCGCCCAGATCGGCGAGGTGAAATTCATCACAGTCGCTTCGGCCAGCGGCAGCAAGATCACCGCCCCGAAGTTCAGCAGCATGCCGATGGTGCCGTAGAGCCCGCGCAGGAAGTGGGTGCCGGGCCGGGCCGTCCTCAGCTGGCCCAGTCCGCCAGGCGTGGCCAGAACCCACGCCAGCAGGATCGGCAGCGTGAGAAACTGGCGCCAGAACATGATCTCGAAAAGCTGTACCCCGCGCGCCGAGGCGAGCTTGATCAGCGCGCCCATCGTCGACAGCGCGGCGATCGCTCCGAGGCGAATCCCCAGCGCGAGCATCGGGCGATGGGCGGGCGCGGTGTCCATTGCCCCGCCATAGGTTGAAGCGGCGGTGCGGCAAGGCCATCTGCGCACCGATGCGCCTCCCTCAATCCCTGCTGCTGGCCAGCGACGCAACCTGGATCGGCGTGATCGGGGGCGGCCTGCTGGCGATTTCGCTGCTGGCCGGGCTGGGTGAGCGCCGACGCCGCCGCCGTACGCAAATCGACGCCGTTGGCTGCATGCCGTGGGCCACGCTGTCGGTGCTGGCCTTCATGACTGGTCTGGTGCTGCTGGCGATGGCGGCGAGCGGCTGGCTCAAGGGCTAGAGCGTCAGAGACAGGCCTCGAGGTAGGCCTGGTCGAAGCCGAACATGCGCGCTTTTTCGAGCGTGTAGGGGCGCAACCCGGACGAGCGGAACTCGCCAATGATCTTGCCGTCCTCAGCTTCGTCGAGGTACTCGAAGTTGAACAGCTCCTGGGTGACGATGACGTCGCCTTCCATGCCGATTACCTCGGTAATGTTGGTCGTGCGGCGCGAACCGTCGCGCAGTCGCTTGACCTGCACGATCAGATCGACCGACTCCGCGATCTGGCGGCTGATGGCTTCCTTGGGGATCTTGATGTCGCCCATCAGGATCATGTTCTCCATGCGCCCCAGGCATTCGCGCGGGGAGTTGGCGTGAAGCGTGCACATCGAGCCGTCGTGGCCGGTGTTCATCGCGGCGAGAAGATCGAACGCCTCCGCGCCGCGGATTTCGCCCAGGATGATCCGGTCGGGCCGCATACGCAGCGCGTTCTTCACCAGGTCGCCGATGGTGATTGCGCCCTGGCCTTCGAGGTTGGGGGGGCGGGTTTCAAGTGGTAGCCAGTGCGGTTGCTGCAAGCGAAGCTCGGCCGCATCCTCGATCGTCAGCACGCGCTCGCCCGGGTCGATCATCTTGGACAAGGCGTTGAGCATGGTCGTCTTGCCCGAGCCGGTACCGCCCGAGATGACCACGTTCATCCGCGTGGCGCCGGCGATCTTGAGACACGTCGCCATCTTGTCGCTCATGCTGCCGAAGTCGCGCAGCATGTCGATGGTAATCGGTTTTTCGGAGAACTTGCGGATCGAGATCGCGGTGCCGCGCAGCGACAAGGGGGGGACGATGACGTTGACGCGGCTGCCGTCCTTGAGGCGCGCGTCGGCCAGCGGGGTGGTCTGGTCGACCCGGCGGCCGACCATGTTGACGATCCGCTGGGCGATCTGGAACAAGTGCTGTTCGTCGCGGAAGCGGATGTGCGCGAGCTGCAGCTTGCCCTTCTTTTCGATGTAGGTCTGGTCGGGCCCGTTGACCATGATGTCCGACACGTCGGGATCGGACAGCAGTTCCTCCAGTGGCCCGAACCCGAGCAGCTCGTCGATCAGCACCTTCTCGAGCGCGAACTGCTCGCGGCGGTTGAGCGTGACCTTGAGCTCAGTCAGCACTTCCATGATGATCGGACGGAATTCCTCGCTCAACTCTTCCTTCGACAGCGTGGCCGCCGCTTCGGGATCGACCCGCTCGAGCAGCCTTGGGAGGACCTGCTCCTTGATCTTGTGGACGCTGGCTTCGAACCCGCCAACTTCGGAATTGCCGCTGCCGTGGTCGATATTGGACCGGTCCGCCAGGCGGCTCATGGCGTCGCCGTTGCGGTTGTTGCCGCCATCGGACGCGGGCTCGCCAGGGAGTGGAGGAAATTGCTCCCCGCCCGGCGCGGATGCGTTGCCGCCGGACATCGCGCCGCCCTTCATCGGTTTGGCGACCCCGAAGCTCGGGCGCGCTCCAGCGTGCATCTCGCTGGGTCCGTTCTTGCGTCCGAAAGCGCTCATTCCCGTCCCTCGTTAATGTCGCTTGTCAAAGCACGTTCGGGAGATTCCCGACGCTCCGTGCCCGCCATCGCTAAACTTGGTGAATATTCCGCAAAGTTTGATTTTCTCTGAAGAACCGCCTTCGTCGCGTTAATTGTAGACGTCGGCGAACAGGTCGAAGTCGTCCGGACCCGGCCACAAGCGGCCGCGATAATCGCCCTCGGGCAACAGGAAAGCCTCGTACGGACCCCCGGCAAGCGTCAACGTGGCGAGTCCGCGAGCAAGCTCGACATGCCCCGCACTGGTCAGCCCCCCGACCGTGACGAACCCCGGGACAGCGGACCCGGTCCGGTCGTAAAGCCGGTACCGGCCGGGCCACGGCACCTTGAAGAGTACCCTCTGGCCACGCACCAGAGGGCTGCCGGCGAGGCGGATGTTCGGCGCCGCGGTGACGTAGCTGTGCTCGATCAATGGCGCGACGACGGGGTAAATCTCATCCATCCGGTAAGACCATATAATCACCTTGGGCGCGGCGCCGGCAAGATTGCGGTAGGCTTGCGACCGCTCTCGCTGAGCCAAGGTGAGCAGCACCGCACGCTTGTCGAGCCACAAGTCGGACGGTTCCGCGCGGTTGGGTAGCATGGCGATCCCGTCAAAATAAGCCTCGCGCGGCGCCAGCAGGGCTTCGGCACGGGCAACAGTCTGCAACTGGCGGGCATTGTCGATCCGCCAGAACTGGGCGTTGCGGGCAAAGCTGAGCGCAACGGCCAGAGCCAGCCCGGCGACCGCGATCTTGAGTGCACGCGGGCTGGACGCCAGCCGATCCAGCGGCACCAGCGCCCATAGCGCGACAAACGGCAGCGCCATGATGAACACGTACGGCCACGGCTGATTGTGCAGGAACACGAGCACGGTAATGACGAGCGAGAAGACCAGCGCGATGCGCCGCTGGCCGGACAGGGCGCGGATCTGCGCCAGGCTCAGGATCATTCCGCTGAAACAGGCTAAATAGAGAATCGCGTTGCGGGTCAGTGTCTGCAGCACGAAACGGCGCAAGTCAGGGTAGACATCGCCGCCGTGAGTCGCGACCTCGACAGGACCGAACACGATGCCGTGAGCGACCGCAAGCGCGTCGGCTCCGCCGAACGCCAGGCAATAGGCGCAAATCGCCAGCAACCAGCCCAGCACCAGCCACCCGCCGCGACGCAAGCTGCCCGCGAGGCTGCGCGCCATCGCCGCGTCCGCCACCAGGCCGATGCCGAGCGCGACGTTGAAATAGACCGCTTTCTGAGTGCACAGGAATGACAGCCCACTGAGCACGCCGGCGCCTATCAGCTCGCGCCACGACAACGCGCTCTTGCGAATAACCACGAGCAGCGCGGCGACCGCGAAGAAGACCGCCACCGGTTCCGCGATGGTCCGGAAAATGCGCTCGATGAAGTTGGAAAAGCATAGCAATATCAGAATTATCGATAGTGCCCGCGGCCGGCTCTCGCCCATCGCCCGCGCGCAGGCATAGACCAGCGCGACGGTCGCGCAGCCGAGCAGCGCGGTCTGAAACCGGCCGATGCGCAGGATCGACACGGCATCCCAGCCGATCCGGTGGGCAAGATCGAAAAATACGGCGTAACCGACGGTCTTGGCTGGCCAGATCGTGTGGAAGAAATCGTGCGCGAGATACTTTGCGTTTCCGAGAAACACGAACTCGTCCATCACAAACCGGGCGTGCCAGGCGAACGCGAACAGGATCGCCAGCTTGGCGGCTATCGCGGCACCAAACGCGGCCATTTCGAGCTTGGGGACAGGCGCCCGCAGGACCCGCAAGTCGGTCTCGGTGGGCATGCTAGACCGGCAGCGGGCGGCGCAGCGTGGCGAACCGGGCGTTGAGGTAATTGTAGGCCAGCATGATGACCGTCGCCACCGGGGCTGCGATCCACATCGCCAGACCGGCGAGCGAGATGAGCGCCGCGAGCAAGCCCAGCGCGATTGGAAACGCGAGCGCGATTCCGCCGAGGAAGCGCGCATAGCCGCCCCAGGTCAGCCGCTGGCGGAAAGTGAGGCGCGAGTGAAGCCCATAGCCTATCGTGCCGCTGACCCACGATGTGGCGGCAAGCAGCGGGACATACGGCGCGTGCAGCCCGTCGCCGACGATCAGCAGGATGTTGTTCACCAGCACACACACGGCGGCGCTGACGAAATAGCGAACCGGCTGGCGCCGCATCGCCGCACGCCATACGGCGGTCACAGCGCGCCGGCCAGTTTGAGGCGTACGCGGGGGCGAACGCGGTCTACGATACGCGATTGCCGGACATAGCGCGACAGTCCGAGCGGCCCGAGCGCGAGCAGTTCGCGCGCCGCACCGGTAAGGTTCGCCCGCTGTCCGACGGCCGCCGCTGCCAGCGCGCAGTTGACCGAAACCGAGGCCCGCGCGCGGCGTTCGGTTTCGGCCGCCCTGTTGCCGAGCATCGGCAGGTGCCGCGCCAGGACCTGTTCGTGTTGCGCTCTGAATGCGCCGAGATCGGTACTGCCGGTCATCGTCAACGACTGGCCGTGGACGCGGAAGGCGGTTGTGGTTTCGCCGCGAACCACCACCGAGCCGAGCGCCGCCAGTTTCAGGTAGAGGTCCCAGTCGGCGGTGTACCATAGCGTTTCGTCGAGCCCGCCGCAGGCAAGCCAGGCATCGCGCCGAATCAACGGGCTGGGAATGGCAATGAAGTTCTGGGTTAGCAGGTATTCGGCAACCGTCGCGCCCGGCCATTCGCCGGGCGCCGAGGGCAGTCGCCAGGTGCCGAGCGCCTCGCCGCGCGGTCCGATAAAGCGCGAGGGTGCGATCGACAGTGCTGCATCGGGGTAAGCGACGATCGAACGGCGCAGCGCCGCCAGATGGCCCGGCAGCCACAGATCGTCGTGGTGAAGCGAGGCGACATACGGCGCGCGTGCATCAGCGACACCGCGATTGGTCTTGTCATGCCACGAGGAGAGGTCCGCGGCGTCATGCCAGCGGATATCGAGGCGGTCGGAAAAGCCATCGGCGACGCGCCGCGCGGCACCGTCGTCCTGGCACGAATCGTACATCAGGAACTCGACGCCCGCCGGCTGTTCCGCCGCCGCGCTTGCCAGCGTCGCACCCAGGTAGCGCTCGCCCTTGTGGACCGGCATAATGACCGACAGCCACGGCGCGGCCGGACCAGCGGGACGTTGCGGGGCGTGACGGGTCCGCGGCATCCGCCGAACTACCTGGCGAAGCAGACGCAGTAATTGGGGAAATCGGGCATCATGAAGCGCGCCCGGCGAAATCCCGCAATGGCAATACTGTCCGAAGCCGCCAGCGATACGCCCTTGTCCCAGGTGATGTAGTGATCGCTCCACAAGGACATCTTGGCGCGCAAGTTGCCCGGCTCGACGTCCTTCACCAGCACAGTGTGGCAGTGAGTGCGCTCGGCCGCTTTGGCGACAGCGGCAAGAAACCCCGCGCGGACTTCTAGCGGCACGTGGTGGACGACATCGATCACGGTGATCACGTCGAACGAGCCGGTAACGGTGGCGATGTCGGTGCCGGGGAGGATTGTCACCCGGTCGCGGTGGGCAGGCCGGATGAAGCTGCCGATGGCGGGCGCGATGTCGGTCATCGTGACATGGATGTCAGGCCGCTTGCCAAGCAGGAGATCGACCGCGTAACCGTCGCCGCCCCCGACATCGAGCACATTCGCGCCGTGCGGGATATGCTCGACCAGGCAATCGACGACGCGCTCCATGTCCACGAAAATTCGGCGATACAGCAGGCCGGCGATCTCGAACTTCGATCCCAGCAGCGTGCGGACGAACTTACCGGGCGTCATCGCCAACCTCCATCGCAAGCGCCGGGAGCGGGCTTTTCAACTGGCCGGGCGCGGGCAGGCTGTCGAGCAGCAGCTTGAGCACGAAGCCGGCCAGGATCATCGTCACGCCGGCCACGCACAGGGTGGTGATGGCGAATGTCAGGTGGATCGAAAATTCCATCGGCCCGCCGACGAACAGCCATTTCAGAGCCAGCACCAGATCCGCCCCGAATCCGGCGGTGGCAATGAGGGCGCCCGAAGCGACGATCCATTCGAGAGGCTGCCCGCGTTGCAGCCACGGCACAACCCGGCCCGTATGAGCGGGGTGGTAGATCGCGATGGCGACCTTGGCGAGCGCCCCGAGCAGAATCGCCGACAAGCCGATCAGTGTGCTCATCGACGCCAGCGCGACGAAGTGGATGCCGAAGTAGTGGCCGCCGATCCTGACCGGTCCGGTCGCCAGTGCGGCGAGGCCTACAATCCCGGCAACGAGCAGGGCGATGCCGGGGGCGAGGTAGACGGTGTCGGGCGCGTGGGCGATGATCAGCCGCAAGTGGCGCCAGCCGTCACGGAACGAGCGCAGGTGCGGCGCTCGGTCGCGCTTGTCGGGGTAGAGCTTGATCGGCACCTCACGCATTGTCAGGCCCGCGCGGTTGGCGTTGATGACCATTTCCGATGCGAACTCCATCCCCGGTGAGCGCGCACCGATCCTGGCGAACGCCTCCTTGGTGAACCCGCGCATGCCGCAGTGGAAATCGCCGATCGGGGCACGGTGCAGCCACCGGGCGATGGCGGACAGAACCGGATTGCCGAGATAACGATGCAACGGGGGCATGGCGCCAGGTTCGATCCCGCCCGCGAACCGATTACCCATCACCAGGTCAGCGCCCGCTTCGAGCTCGTCGATGAAGCAGTCGAGCTGGGTCCAGTCGTAGGAATCGTCGGCGTCGGCCATGATCAGGTATTTGCCGCGGGCAGCGCCGGCCGCGGCGGTGATTGCCGCGCCATAGCCGCGGATCGGCTGGTGGACGACACGCGCGCCGAGCGACCGGGCGATTTCGACCGAGCGGTCGGTCGAGCCGTTGTCGCCGATCACCACCTCGCCGCGGATGCCGCGGTTGGCAAACGCGCTCTGCGCCTTGCGGATGCAGATCGGCAGCGTCAGTTCTTCATTGAGGCACGGGATGATCGCGGACACCAGCGGCGGCTCGACATCGTCGTAGCGGCGCAACGGCGTCGCCAGGTCCGGTTGAAACGCCGCGAAACTGTCGATCTTGCCCATTGTGGCCCCTCCGACCCCCGGCGTGTGCGGGTGCCTGACGTTGCGAGGAGCTAACGAAGAATGGTTAGCCAATGGTTAGCGCGGCGGCAGGGCTTGGCTCGCGGCCCCGGTTGCGACAAGGACGGACGATGAGTTCAGCCCCGACCCATTCCGACCGCGCCGGGCTGCTGTTCGCACTGGGCGGTTTCTGCACGCTGTCGATCGGCGACGCGATCATCAAGGGCATGGCCGGACAATGGCCCGCGCCGGCGATGGCCATGACGCGCTATCTGGTCGGCACGATCGTGCTGGCGGTGTGGCTGGCGCGTTCGGAAGGGATCGCGGCGCTGCGCCTGCCGCGCGACAAGCTGCAGTGGGTGCGCGGCGTCGCCATCAGCTGTTCGGCGGTGGGCATGTTCCTGGCGGTGTGGATCATGCCGCTGGCCGAAGCGACCACGATCGCGTTCACCCAGCCGATGATCACCGCGGTGCTGGCCACCTTCCTGCTCGGTGAGCGGTCCCGCCCGTCGACCTGGATCGCCACGCTGGTCGCGTTCGCGGGAGTGTTCCTGGTGCTGCGGCCCAATTTCGCGACCGCTGGGTGGGGCGTGCTGTTTCCGCTCGTTGGGGCGACCGGCATGGCGGTGACGATCATCGGCAACCGCACCGTCACCGGGCGCGCCAGCACGCTCGCGCTGCAATACTACATGTCGGTCACCGCGCTGATGTTCCTGGTGGTGGCGACGCTCGCCGCGCACCTGCTGGGCCCTGACAACTTTCGCCTGCATGTCCCGCACTGGAGCGTGGTGGCCCGGTGCGCCTTCATCGGCCTGACCGCGACGCTGGCGCAGTGGCTGATCTTCATGGGCACGGTGAAAGCGGGGGCAGGGACGGTCGCACCGATGACGTACGGTCAGTTGCTGATGGCGACCGTGCTCGGATACCTGTTCTTCACCGACCGGCCCGACGCGACGGCGTTTCTGGGCGCGGCGGTGATCATCGGGGCCGGCCTGTTCCTGTGGTGGCGCGGCCGGGCGCCCGACCCGGCCAAGGCGGATTAATGAGCGATCGCAGTCCGATGCGCACTAAGCGCTAACCCCGCAAATCCGCGCGTGCTACCATCGCCGCCGGAGAGCATGATGGTAACACTGAGCGACGATGAAAAGGCCATGCGCGACGGGGCGCAGGGCCCCGCGGTAGCCAAGGCCGTGGACTTGCTGATCCGCTACGCCGACGCGCTCGGCGCCGAGGACTTCGTCTATACCAACAATGTGGCCGGGGTGCCCGGGTCTTCGCCCAAATGGGTCAAGGACTACTATGCGGCTGACGGCGGCGATTACCGCGCGGTGTTCAGCCGATTCGATCTCGATTCCGACGAAGTCGTCGACGTGCCGGTGATGAATGCGTTCTCGTGCCACCTTCAGGGCGGCATGGACCCGGAGTTGTGGCGCGAACAGGGCATGAGCGAGGAAGCGTTCGCCAACTTCTCCGCCGACGAAGCCGATGTCGCGGGCCACGGCATCCAGGTGCTCAAGACCTGCACGCCGTACCTCGCCGGCAATATGCCGGTGATGGGCGAGCATTGCGCGTGGATGGAATCGAGCGCGGTGATCCTGTGCAATTCGGTGGTCGGCGGGCGGACCAATTGCGAGGGGCGCGAATCGACCAGCGCGGCCATGCTCGCCAAGCGGGTGCCCAACTGGGGCTTCCACCGCGATGAATTCCGTCTCGGCCAGCATTCGATCGAGGTGGCGGTACCGGTCGATTCGATCTTCGAATGGGGCATGCTGGGGTACTATACCGGCGGCGCGGTCGAAGACGCGATCCCGGTGCTGGACGGACACATCCGCGATGCCTCGCTGATCCGCCACAAGCATTTCGGCGCCGCTGCGGCCTCGTCGGGCGGGGTCGAGATGTATCACATGGTCGGGATCACGCCCGAAGCGCGCACCGCCGAGATCGCGTTCGGCGGCGCGCCCAAGGGCGAGCGGTTCACGTACGGTGCGGCCGAGCGCGCGGGCATCTACGAACGACTCAATTCGATCGGCAGCGAACGCCACGTCGATTACGTCATGCTGGGGTGCCCCCACGCCTCGATCGAACAAATCGCCGAAGTCGCGCGGATGCTCGAAGGGCGCACAATTCACCCCGACAGCGCGCTGTGGATGTTCACCAGCCGCGCGGTCCGCTCGACCGCGCGGGCCAGCGGGCACGAGGCGGCTCTTCAGCGCGCCGGCGCCAAGCTGATGAGCGATACCTGCAGTGCGATCAGCCAGGCGATCCCACCCGGCACTCGCGTGGCCGCGTTCGACAGCGCCAAGCAGGTGCATTATCTGCCCGCGATGATGGGCATCGAAGGGTGGTTCGGGACGACGCAGGAATGCATCGACGCCGCGTGCACCGGGCAATGGAACGGAAGGCTAAACTGATGGCAACCATGGCGCAGGATCGGACCCTGAACCGCCCGGACGTAGTGATCCGCGGGCGCATGGTAGTGCCGGGCGTGGTCGAGGGCGAAGCGCTAGTTACGCAGCAGACGATTTCGGGTTGGGGCGGGGTCAACCCAATGACCGGCACCGTGATCGAGAACCATCACGAATTGAAGGGCGTGTCGTTTGCGGGCAAGATCCTGGTGTTTCCCGGGGCCAAGGGTTCGTCGGGGTGGTCGGGGGTGTTCCACACCACCCGGCTGACCAATTCTGCCCCGCTCGGGATGCTGTTCAACATGATGTCGACCAAGGCTGCGCTCGGCAGCGTGGTGCTGCGCGTGCCGACCATGACCGATTTCGACGCCGATCCGCTTGGCGCCATTGCCACCGGCGACTGGGTGCGGATCGATGCCGATGCCGGCGAAGTCAGCGTGTGGAAGGCGGACGCCGCTTCCTGACCGGTTTATCCGCCAGTTCGATCCACACCGGGCAGTGGTCGCTGGTCTTCTCCCAACTGCGCACCTCGCGGTCCACTTGCGCGTCGGCGAGGCGCGGGGCGAGGACCGGACTGAGCAGGAAGTGGTCGATCCTGAGCCCGGCGTTGCGCGCATACGCATTCCGGAAATAGTCGAAGAAGGTGTAGATGACCTCGTCGCCGTGGACCGCGCGCAAGGCGTCCGTCCAGCCTTGCTCGACCAGCCTGAACCACGCCGCGCGCACTTCGGGCGCGAACAGCGCATCGTTGAGCCAGCGCTCAGGTTTGTAAACATCACGCTCCGTCGGCATGACGTTGAAATCGCCCAGCAGGATCACCGGCAACCCGCTGTCGAGCAAGCCGTGGGCATGCGCGGTGAGCCGCTCGAACCACTTGAGCTTGTATTCGAACTTGGGGCCGGGGCGGGGGTTGCCGTTGGGCAGATACAGCGCGCCGAACACGATCCCGTTGATCGCGGCCTCGAGATAACGGCTGTGCGCGTCGTCAGGGTCACCCGGCAGGCCGCGGCGGGTCTCGTGGATTTCGCCCACCCGGCTCAGCAGCGCGACCCCGTTCCAGCTCTTCTGGCCGTGCCACACGACATCGTAGCCAAGGTCGCGAATCGCGGTTTCGGGAAACTTCTCGTCCGGTGCCTTCAATTCCTGCAACGCGACCACGTCGGGCCGGCTTTGCTCAAGCCAGCGCAGCAGCACCGGCAGACGTCCGTTGACCCCGTTGACGTTGTAAGTCGCGATCTTCATGCCCGCACAATGCGCACGGGAGCGAAGAGAGTTCCCGTCAGCCTTCGACGCTTTCGGCGAGGATGGTCAGGCCGCTGGCACTGACTTCAGCGAACCCGCCGCGCACTTCGATGTTCTCGGGCGCCGCGCCTTCGCTGCGAATGACCTGCACAGCGCCGTCCTTGATCGTCGCCATGACCGGGGCATGGCCCTCGAGCACGCCGAACTCACCCTCGGTACCGGGGACGGTGACCATGTAGACGTCTTCCGATCGGACCAGCCGGGCCGGCGTGACGAGTTCGAAGTGCAGGGCCATTTGCGTTACGCCTCGTCGGCCATCTTCTTGGCCTTCTCGACCGCTTCCGCGATTCCGCCGACCATGTAGAATGCCTGTTCGGGCAAGTGATCGTACTCGCCTTCGACCACCGCCTTGAAGCTCGCGACAGTGTCCTCGACCTGGACGAACTTGCCGGGGATGTTGGTGAACACTTCGGCCACATGGAACGGCTGGCTGAGGAAGCGTTGGATTTTCCGCGCCCGCGCGACCGTCAGCTTATCCTCTTCGGACAGCTCGTCCATGCCGAGGATGGCGATGATGTCCTGCAGGCTCTTATACTTCTGCAGCGTTTCCTGGACGCGGCGGGCGGTTTCATAATGCTCCTGCCCGACGACGGCCACGGAAAGCACGCGGCTGGTCGAATCGAGCGGATCGACCGCCGGGTAGATGCCCAGTTCGGAGATCGCGCGGCTGAGCGTGGTGGTCGCGTCCAA
>JBDSUJ010000115.1:0-5263 GCA_039927815.1 Croceibacterium sp.
CGTGCTCGGCCACGAATTCGCTGGTGAAGTGGTCGCGGCCGGGAGCGAAGTAACCGGGCTCAAATCCGGCGACCTCGTGGCGGTGATCCCGTTCAAGAGCTGCGGGCAGTGCGAGCACTGTAGCCGAGGCGAAGTGCAGTGGTGCGTGCACTTCGGGCTGCAGGGCGGGGGCTATGCGGACTTTGCGGTCACCCGGTCGAACCAATGCATCAAGCTGCCGCTGGGCCTGACTCTGGCCGACGGGGCGATCATCGAACCGCTCGCGGTCGCGCTCCACGGCGTGAACCTGTCGGGTTTCAGGGCTGGGGACAAGGTGCTGGTACTTGGCGCCGGGCCGATCGGGCTGGCAGTGGCGTTCTGGGCGCGGCGTATGGGGGCGGGCGCGGTGGCGGTGCAGGATGTGGCCGAGTTCCAGCATGACCGGGCGCTCGGCATGGGGGCCGACGCGTTCGTCGTCGATCCGGTGGATCCGGTGGGCAGCGCCGAGCGCGCGCTCGGCGGCAAAGCGGACATCGTATTCGAATGCGTCGGTATCCCCGGGCTGATCGCGCAAGCGGTGCAGCAACTACGCAACCGCGGCACCATCCTGTTGCTCGGGCTGTGCACCCAGCCCGACACGTTCAATTCGTTCGCCATGTTAAGTAAGGAGGTGCGGCTGGTGACCCGCGCCTTCTTCACGACACAGGAATACGAAGCGGCGCTCGCCGCGCTCGAAAGCGGAGCGCACGAACCGCGCGCGTTGGTGACCGACACCATTTCGCTGGGTGAAACCCCAGCGGTATTCGAAAGCCTCAAACACCGCTCGGGCCAGTGCAAGGTGCTGATCGCGCCTTAGCGGGGGGGCGGCATAATGGCGGCTTCGAGGGCGACGTAATCGGGTCCGGCGGCACCTAGCTCGACTTGGGCCGACACGTTTCGATATGCCGTCAGGGCGGCGCTGCCGGCAGGGGTGACTTTGGCCCCCGCGTTGCCGCCGCCGCCGGGATGCGCCGCGACCAGCGGATCGCGGAAGCAGCGGTTCATGGTATCGACCAGCAACCAGGTGCGGCGGTAGCTCATGCCCAGTGCACGTCCGGCGGCCGAGATCGAACCTTCGCGCGCAATCGCTTCGAGCAAGTCGGCCTTGCCGGGGCCCATGGCGATCTCGTCGCCGCAATAAAGCTGCAGCTTAAGCTTGAGCCGGGCCAAATGCGCGCCTGGGCCCCGTCCGCGTCAATCGAGCGGGCGGCTGGAGCCGAAGAACAGCGCCTGGCTGATCGCCGCGCGCACGGTGTCTTCCTGGAACGGCTTGGTGATCAGATATGTCGGTTCGGGACGGTCGCCGGTCAGCAGGCGTTCGGGATAAGCGGTGATGAAAATCACCGGCACGCTGTCGATCGCCAGGATGTCGTCGACCGCATCGAGGCCCGAGGAGCCGTCGGCCAGCTGAATATCCGCGAGCACCAGACCAGGGGTCTTGTCGCGCACGACTGCCTGCGCCTGCGTGCGCGTGGCGGCGGTGCCGCATACCTCATGGCCAAGCGAGCGGACCAGGTCCTCCAATTGCATCGAAATCAGCGGCTCGTCTTCGATGATCAGCACGCTGGTGGTGGTTTCACGCTCGATCTCGTCGACGGCTTCCTGAACCAGGTTGGCGACATCGCTTTCCGAAACGCCCATGATATCGGCCGCTTCGGATGGATTGAAGTCTTCGACCGTGGTCAGCAGCAGGGCCTGACGATTGAGCGGGGTGATTTTGCGCAGCTGGCTTTGCGCCGCGACTTCGTGCAGCTCGACCGGCTCTATCTCATCGCTGACGTCGAGGTAAGCGCTCGACCAAAGCTTGTTGAAGGCGCGGTATAGCGGGACACGGCCGCCGCGCAGTGATTCAGCCAGATCGCGGTCGGCCAGTGCCGCTTCGAGGGTGGCCTGGACGAAGGCATCGCCGGTATGTTGAGAGCCGGTCAGCGCGCGCGCGTAGCGACGCAAAAACGGCAGATGTGCGGCAACTTCCGCGCCAATCGACATAGCAAACCTTCCCGTCAAATCGTCGCGGCGATAACGGCCGCCGCAAACGCCGATTCCGTCAGGCCGCGAGTGCTGCCGAACGGCGCTCGTTCATGACGGCTGGTGGGCGGAGCGCAACCCCCTAGCAGAAAAATCTCAAAAATTTTTGGAGCTGCGGGAACCACTTTTCAGTCCGCTCATTATCGCTATGTCACCGCCGAGACCCCCCCTCCCGTCCAAGCGGCTGGTGATACGATCCCGAAAGGCCTCCGTTCAGAAGAACGGAGGCCTTTTTTCCAGGCGGGCCGTCCAGCGTACTGCCAAAAGTTCAGGAAATGGCATCTCGGAGGATGGAGAACAGCCCCTTGCGCTCTTCGCCGCTCGCCAGTTCCTGCGCTAACAGGGCAGGATCGTAAGGCTTAGCGAACACCAGCCCCATTTCAGCGATTTCGGGCGGGATATCTTCGGGCGAGCCGGTCGAGAAAATAATCCGCGGGCGCTTCGGACCGAGTTGACCGATCAGCTCGGCGAGCGCCCATCCATCATCCCGGTCCGCCAGATGAACATCGATGACGACCGCATCGGCGTCGGCCTTTTCCAACGCTTCGATGGTCGATTCAAGCGTGGCGCAGATCACCACGTCGCGCACGCCAGCGTCGCGCAGCGCTTCATCGAGCGACAGCGACAGCACCGGATCGTCTTCCACGACGAGTACGCGTTTCAGATTTGACAGGGGCTTTTTGGGCTTCGGTGCACGCATCAGAATCCTTCGGACGGACACCGTCGCCCGTGGAGCCCAAACGGGTCGAACGGCACGCGAGTTCCCCGCTACTTTGGAAGCTCGATCGGCTTCTGATAGATCCGATATTCGCGGTTGATTTTTCCGGCGATGGCCTCCGCGATCGCGATCATGCCCTTGTTGTCTTCCAGGATCCACCCGACCTCGCCGCGCTGGGCACCGTGCTCCTCGGCGGCGTACCGGCGGATGTATTCGATCATCATGAAAGCCAATTGGCTGGCCACGCGGCTGGACTGCAGCTTCTTGACGACGCCCATCAAAGGGACCCGGAAATTGGCGCCGCGCGCCTTGCGCAGCCACCACAGCAGCTTGATGAAATTGAACGGAAACAGCTTGCCGCCCATCGGCCGGATCACCGCGTTGACATCGGGCAGAGCCATCATGAAGGCCGCCGGTTCGCCGTCGAGCTCGGCAATCATCACCGCGCCTTCGAAGATCAGTGGGGCCATCTTTTTCGCCGCGTAGGCCTCCTCGGTCGCCGTGAACGGGACGAAACCCCAGTTCGCCGACCAGGCGTCGTTGAGAATACGGATGATTATCTCGGTTTCGCGCTTAAAGTGCTTCTTGTCGGCGCGGCGAACGTTGATGCGCGGATTGCTCTCGCCCGAGGTCACGATCCGCCCGATGAGCGGCGGGAATTCGCGTTGGACGGGCAGTTCGTAGGTATAGAGTGCCTTCGCGGGGGTGTATCCGGCATGCTCGATCCACGCCTCGTATTGCGGGAGGTTGTGCCCCATCATCACCATCGGGGCGTGATCATGTCCCTTGACCAGCAGGCCCGGTTCTTCCCAGATCGACAGGCTGATCGGGGCCAGGACCCGGGTCATGCCCTGTTCGCGCAGCCAGTCTTCGGCCCGAGCAATCAGTGCGTGCGCGACAACTTCATCGCGCGCCTCGAACATGCCCCAATTGCCGGTTCCCGGTCCCATCCCCTGCTCAGGCGGTTGCGTAAGCGCAAGCTCGTCGTAGTGGGCCGAAATACGGCCGACCACTTGTCCGGCGCGGCGGGCCAGGAACAACTGAACTTTGGCGTGTTCGTGGAACGGGTTCTTGCCCGGAGTCAGCAACTCGACAACTTCGCTTCGCAGCGGCGGAACCCAGTGGGGATCGTCCCTGTTTATCTTATAGGCGAAGTCGATGAATGCGTTGAACTCGCGCTTGCCGGCTACCGGCTCGATCGTAACAGCCGCCATATTCCCCGGTACCGCTAGCTAAGATTCAGGCTGACGCCTGCTCACCCTCTTTGCCGAGCGCGCGGCGCCGCGGGTGCCCGCTGGCGATCCCGCCGGACAGCTCCTTTACCCACGGATACACCAGGGCGACTTGCTCGTCATAGCCGAGGTTGAACACCGTCGCCGAGCGCTTAGGCCGGTCCTTCTTGACATAATACGTCCCCAGCATCCTGTCCCACGCATAATTGGTGATCCCGAAATTGCCGTTCTCGTCGAAGAAGTGGTGTTCCATGTGGCGCTGCTTCATATGCTGGACCCACGCCGCCTTGGGCTTGAACGCGAGGTGCTGGATGCAATGCATGAACTCGTAGTAGCAGGTCGTCAGCAGCCCGGTGGCAAGCGCCGCCGCGGCCCCGCCGATTCCTCCGATCAGCCAGCCGATCGCAACCGTCGCTAGTGCGATTGTCGGCAAGGTGGTGTGAAGCGCGCCAAATAGCACTGACAGGTCATTCGGATCCTGATGGTGATCATAGTGGATCCGCTTCCAGGTCGGCGCGAGGATCTTGGATTTCCACATCCACTTCGAATGCAGCACGTGCTGGTGGAGAAGGTGCCAAACGAGCGGATAGATCGCCACGCCAGCCGCGACAGAAGCGAAGGTCTGCCACAACCCTGTCGGCCGGATCGCGTACACGATCACGCACAGCCCGGTCAGCATGAGGTAGCTGAGGATCGTGTAATGCTGGAAATAGGCCACCACCAACTGCCGGAAATCCATCCGGTCGAGGTAATGCGATCGTTTCCAAAACGGCAGATCGGCTTGATCCACCGCGTCAAATTGCTGCGGCACGGGCGTCGGTTCCTGTTTGCGTTGCGGGCCGTAGCAGATGCGCCGGCTCGCGGCCATATGTGGCTGCGTTTAACCCTGTCCGCCTGAACCTACCCTTGCAGTCAACGTAAGCGGCCCTCCCTTGGCCGAAGCGAGGGAGGGCCGCAGTACTTCCGCGAAAAAGATTCGCTTAATTGCCGGCGGCGCTGTTCGCATTGGCGGCGGCGCTGTCCGCATTATTGGCGGCGTCGTTCGCATTGGCCGCAGCGGCATTCGCCGCATTGGCAGCGCCCGGGGCAGCCGAGTCCTTGATCACTGTCGTCGAGGACGATTCGGTAACCGTCGGGGCCGGAGCCGGCGCCATGGCAGCGGCGGAGGTGTCGGTGATCACGGCGGTATCGACGTTGGTGTCGTTATCGGTGCACGCTGCGAGGGCGAGCAGGCTGCTGGTCAGGGCCAGCGCGATATACTTCTTCA
>JBDSUJ010000116.1:0-4421 GCA_039927815.1 Croceibacterium sp.
ACAGTTTTTCGAATCTCGTCGACACCGTTGACTCCAAGGTGTGGAAGTTCTACCTCGTCCCGACCGACCCGGCGAAAGGCGCCGACGGGGAGGCGTCGGACAGCGTCATGGCCATGGCCGCACGCACGTGGTCGGGCAAATTCTGGGAAGCCGGCGGCGGCGGCAACGCGTGGGACAGCTTCGCCTACGATCCCGCGACCCGCACGGTCATCATCGGGACCGGCAACGGCAGCCCGCACATGTGGCATTTCCGCAGCCAGGACAAAGGCGACAACCTGTTCCTGTGCTCGATGCTGGCGGTCGATGGCGATACCGGCAAGTACAAGTGGCATTACCAGATGGTGCCCGAAGAGGACTGGGACTTCACCTGCACCCAGCCGATCGTGCTGGCCGACGTCAAGATCGGCGCGCGGGTTCGCAAAGTGGCGATGCAGGCGCCCAAGAACGGGTTCTTCTACGTCGTCGACCGGACCAACGGGCAGCTTATCTCGGCCAAGAGCTATGTCTCGGTTAACACTTGGGCGAGCAGCATCGACATGCGGACCGGCCGGCCGGTCTTGGTCGCGGGGGCACACAACACCACCACCCCGCACCTGATGCAGCCGTCGTGGCTGGCCGGGCATACCTGGCACCCGATGAGCTATTCGCCCAAAACCGGGCTGGTCTACCTCAGCGCCCAGGAACAGGGCTCGGTCTATTCGCGCGCTGACGACAACGCCTACAAGTATACGCCGGGGCCGGGGCGCACCAATTCCGGCCAGCAGTACGGCAACATGCCCGAATTGCGCGCACGGTTGCAGCAGCAGGCGAATGCGGCCGAGAAGGGTTACCTGCTGGCGTGGGATCCCACGACCCAGACCGAGCGGTGGCGCGTGGCTTATACGCACCCCGGATCGGGCGGCGTGCTCAGCACCGCGGGCAACCTGCTTGTCCAGGGCACGATCAACAAGACGCTGGCGATCTATCGCGCCGACACCGGGGCCAAGCTGTGGGAGATGAACATCGACCAGGCGCCGGTCGCGGGCGCGATCACTTACATGATCGGCGGTGAGCAATATATCGCCATCAACGCCGGGTGGGGCGGCTCACCCGTCTACAACCTCGGCCCATTCCAGACGGCCACGGCAAAGCTGCTGGTATTCAAGCTCGGCGCCACCGGGGTGACCCTGCCGCCCCCGCCGCCGCCCAGCGCGCTGCCGCGCCCCCCAGCGCTGCGCGCGTCCGAAGCGCAAGTGGGCGAAGGCCGCACGCTGTTCGCGCAGACCTGCAGCCGCTGTCACGGCGAAAACGCGATCGGCGGGGTCAAGGACTTGCGTTTCATGACCCCGGCGACCCATGCCCAGTTCACCGACATCGTCCTCACGGGCATCCGCGCCGACAAAGGCATGGCGAGCTTCGCCGGGGTCATCACGCCCTCGCAGGCCGAAGCGATCCACGGCTACCTGATCGCGCGCGGCAACGAGGATTTCGCCGACGCCGCCGCCAACGGGCATTGAGGGGACAAGGATGCGCGCGATATTTCGATGGCTGGCTTTGCCGCTGGCATGCGTCGCGGCTCCGCTCGCCGCCCAAGCTGCCGGCGAGGACAGCGCGGTGCGCGCTCCCGCGTGCGACAGGGCGTGCCTGATCGGCTTCGTCGAGGCGCACATGACGGCGTTGGCAGCGCGCGATGCGGGGCGGCTCAAGCTGGCGCGCGGCGTGCGCTTCACCGAAAACGATGTGCTGATCCCGGTTGGCGGGGGGCTGTGGGGCACGGTCACCGCGGTCGACGCGACCGGCCTCGAGGCGGCCGACCCGAGCACCGGCAACGCGGCTTGGTTCGGATCGGTCAGGGAGAATGGCAAGCCGGCGATCTATGCGGTGCGGATTCACGTGACCAACGGCGCGATCGACGAAATCGAGAGCGTGGTTCACCGCAAGACAGCGCTGCCCGCACCATTCGGCGACGTGACCAAGATCACGCACGATCCCGGGTTCAACCAAGTCCTGCCGCCCGCCCAGCGGCGCCCGCGTGAGCGGATGCTGGCCGTCGCCGACGGCTACTTCAGCACGGTCGAACTGAACGATGGCCAAGTGCTGACTGACTTCACCGACGATTGCGGCCGGCTCGAGAACGGCATCTCGACGACTGCTCCGGCGCCCGCGGGCGCGGGCGGCAACGCCGCGGCGATCGCGTCGGGCTGCCGCGCGCAGTTCGAGCTCGGGCTGTACCGGATCAACAAGCGCGTCCGCCGCGACTTCTTCATCATCGACGAGGAGCGCGGCGTGGCCGTGGCGCGCGGGTTCTTCGACCACGCCAACGAGTGGGACACTTACAAGCTGACCAACGGGCGTGAGATGAAGACCGCGCTCAAGTGGCCCAACTCGATCACCCTGCTGGAGGCGTTCCGCATCCAGGGCGGCAAGATTTCACGGATCGAAGCGGTGTTTACCTACGTGCCGTATTTCATGCACAACCCGTTCTGGGGCCCGGGGTCGAGCGCGCCGCGTGCAGCGGTCACGCCCGGTGCGTGCCCGATGGCTTGTGTCGCCGCCAACACGGCCGCAGTCATGCGCGCCTATCCCACGCGCGGGGCTTGGGCCTCGCTGCCGTGGGCGGACAAAGTCGGATATGCCGAGAACAGCGTCGGGATCCGCGTCAACGAAGGCATCTGGCAGGGTGTGACCAAGATCGACTCTAGCCCGCTGGTTGTGGCGGACGCCCGGACCGGCAATGGCGTGTGGATCGGCCGGATCGAGGAACATGGCCAGCCGGCGTGGGCCGCGGTCACTGTCACCAGCGCGGGCCCGAAAATCGCCTCGATCGATATGTTGATCCGGCGCAAGGAATACGGCGCGCCCTACGTCGAGCCGGCCGGCGCGCCCAGCTATGGCGAACTGCCACACGACCGCCGCACCACCGCCACCGTAATGCGGGCGGGGGCGGAGAAAGTTTATGCCGCGATCTCCACGCACGGCGCCGCTCCCGCCGGGCTGGCCGCGGACTGCCGCTGGTTCGTCAACGGGCAGAACGTCGGCGCGTGCGCTCCGGCGTTCGCCAATCCCGCGCTCAAGACCATCGAACGGGTTCGCGACCGCGAAGTCCTGGCCGCGGACGAGGCGCGCGGGTTGATCGTGTATCGCACGTTCGAAGACTTGCCCGCCAAGGGGAGCGGCTACCCGCTGACTTACCAGGTGATCGAACTGTTCCGGTTCGACAGCGGGCGGATCGCCGAAATCCAGGCCTTCACCGCCGAGCTGCCCTATGGGATGAAACCGCACCGCTAGGTCACCGGGCGGCGTCAGAATCGGTGTTCCCTTTTGCCCGCGCAGCCGCCATCTGGGGCCGATGAGCACAACCCGAACCGAGAGCGACACCTTCGGCCCGATCGAGGTCCCAGCCGACCGGCTGTGGGGCGCGCAGACCCAGCGCAGCGTGGAGAACTTCCGCATTGGCACCGAGCGGATGCCGGTGCCGGTGATCCGCGCGCTGGGTACCATCAAGCTGGCGGCGGCGCGGGTCAACGGCCGGTCCGGGGCGCTCGCGCCGAAGCTGGCGCAAGCGATCGAGGCGGCAGCGGTGGAAGTCGCCGAGGGCAAGCTCGACGATCACTTCCCGCTGGTGGTGTGGCAGACCGGTAGCGGCACCCAAAGCAACATGAACGCCAACGAAGTGATCGCCAACCGCGCGATCCAGGCGCTCGGCGGCACGGTCGGGAGCAAGGTGCCGGTCCACCCCAACGACCACGTCAATCTGGCGCAATCCTCGAACGACACCATCCCCACCGCGATCCACATCGCCGCCGCGACCGCGATTGCCGGGCAGTTGCTGCCGGCGCTGGGTGCGCTCCACGCCGATCTTGCGGCCAAGGCCGAGCGCTGGGGCGCGATCGTCAAGATCGGGCGCACGCACACCCAGGACGCGACCCCGCTGACGCTGGGGCAGGAGTTCTCCGGCTACGCCGCGCAAGTCGCCGCCGGGATCGCGCGCCTACATTTGGCGCTGCCGGGCCTGCTCGAGCTGGCGCAAGGCGGCACCGCGGTCGGCACCGGGCTCAACGCACCCGCCGGGTTCGCGGTGGAAATCGCGGCGGAGATCGCCGGGCTGACCGGCCTGCCGTTCGTGACCGCGCCCAACAAGTTCGAAGCGCTCGCCGGGCAGGACGCGCTGGTGTTCGCGCACGGGGCGCTCAACAGCCTCGCCGCCGGGCTGTACAAGATCGCGAGCGACATCCGCCTGCTCGGCTCGGGCCCGCGCGCGGGGCTCGGCGAACTGGCGCTGCCGGAGAACGAGCCCGGCTCCTCGATCATGCCTGGCAAGGTCAACCCGACCCAGGTCGAGGCGCTCACCCAAGTCTGTGCCCAGGTGTTCGGCAACCAGGCGACGGTCACCTTCGCGGGCAGCCAGGGCCAGTTCGAGCTCAACGTCTACCGTCCGGTCG
>JBDSUJ010000117.1:0-13913 GCA_039927815.1 Croceibacterium sp.
GATCGGCGATCCGGTGCCGGCGCAGACCGCCAGCATCAACTTCGGCCGCCACGGCGGCTACGATGCGGTGCTGGCGCAGAAGGAGACGGGCGAGCCGGACTTCGACAACCCACGCGTGCCGGACTGGCCGGAGGCAGAGTTCATCATCGGCAATCCGCCCTTTATCGGCGGTAAGGACCTGCGCTCCAAACTCGGGGGCGGATATGCGGAGGCGCTATGGAAGGCTAACCCGCGCGTGCCCAAGTCGGCCGATTTCGTGATGCAATGGTGGGACCGGGCGGCGCTGATCCTGACGCGGTCCGGAACTCCGCTGAGACGGTTCGGGTTCGTCACCACCAACTCGATCACGCAGGCCTTCAGCCGGCGCGTGATCCAGCAATACTTAGATGCGGAGAGACGGCTCTCACTCGTCTATGCCATCGCAGATCATCCGTGGACTAAGGCGAGCCGAGACGCTGCTGCTGTCCGTATCGCGATGACTGTTGCGAAGAAGGGTGAACACCCCGGAGAGTTGATTGAGGTAACTGGAGAGCAGGCTCTCGACAGTGATACGCCCCAACTTCGTTTGGCCCAGACGCTGTCGGTCATTCACTCCAATTTGTCTGGAGGGTCGGACAGCGGCATCACTGAACGATTGCTCTCCAATGGAGGAATTGGCTCTCGGGGCGTTCAGCTTATGGGTAGCGGCTTCATAATTATGCCAAATCAGGCGGCCGCCTTGGGATTGGGCCGTCGCGAGGGTTTGGACGGCCACATCCGCCCTTATCTCAACGGCCGGGACCTTCTCCAGCGGTCACGCGGCGCCTTGGTTATCGACCTGTTCGGACTCGCCGAAACCGAAGTGCGTCAACGGTTTCCCGAGGTCTACCAACATCTCTTGAGCACGGTGAGGCAAGGCCGAGCGGAACAGGTCGCCAAATCCCCGACAGCCGATGCGAAGGCCTATTTCGACACATTTTGGCTTCACGGAAAAGCGCGTCCGGTCCTGAGAAACGCGCTCGCCGGTTTGACGCGGTTCGTCGCTACCGTCGAAACCAGCAAACATCGTATTTTCCATTTTCTCGACGCCAGCATCTTGCCTGACAACATGCTCGTCACAATCGGAAGCGACGACGCCTTCCATCTCGGCGTGTTGTCGTCCCGCATTCACACAGAATGGGCTTGGCAGGCCGGCGGTTGGCTCGGTGTCGGCAACGACTCCCGCTATTCAAAATCAAGGGTCTTCGACCCCTTCTCCTTCCCCGATCCCACGCCCGAACAACGCACTCGCATCGCCGAGCTCGCCGAAGAACTCGACGCCACGCGCAAGACTGCCCTGGCCGAAGTGCCCGGCCTGACCATGACCGAGCTCTACAACTTGCGCGACAAGCTGCGGTCTGGCGCCGCGTTGCCGCCCGCCGAGCAGGACCGCGCCAGCGCCGCGCGCGCGGGCATCGTCAATCGGCTGCACGAGCAGATCGACGAAGCCGTGGCCGCCGCTTACGGCTGGCCCGCCGACCTGCCGCCCAGCGAGATCGCTGCCCGCCTCGTCGCGCTCAACGCCGAACGCGCGGCCGAAGAAAAGGCCGGTCATGTGCGCTGGCTGCGCCCCGACTACCAAATCCCCCGCTTCGGCGGGGCGGTTAAGGGGAAACCCAAGAGGCCCCTCGCATGACTGGCCGCGCGATCACCGACCGCGCGCTCGACATCGCCGCAGAGGTCGAGGCATTTGCCGCGTTGGACCATCCAACCCGCCGGTTCATTGCTTATGCGCTGACGCAGGTCCCTGAACTTGCCCCCCTGCTGAGCCAGGGCCCGGTGCACGCTGGCAATGCGCCGTTGCCGTTCGCGATCAGCGAAGCCGAAGCGGCGGAGCGCGCGATCGCGTATCGCGCGTTCGGCGAACTCCGCGCCGCCAACGGGCGCGGCCCCGAAGGCCAGAACCAGCGCCGCATGGCGTTCGGCGCATTGCTGGTCCCGGCGCGGGTTGACCTGAAATGGACGCGGCTCACATCGCTGGCAGCATTTCTGTTCCTATACCAACGGCTCGCCGGGCCGATGTGGCGACAGCTTCTTCCGCTGGCGTGGAACGAGGCCGCGCTGGAGCGCAAGCGACGCATCAAGCGCGGAACGCAGCTCCCGCTCGATGCGCGGCTCCGAGACGACGCGATGGTGCCCGACGCATTGCGCGACGATCCGGCGCCGTGGTTTTTCCCCTCGCTGGCGGATGCCGATGCGGTGGGCGGCGCGCCGTTGCTGGCAGGGCTCTAGACGCCCCGCCGATACCGCAGCCACTTTACCGCAGCTGCACCACGTTGTCGCTCTTGCGCGGGTCTTCGCGGCGGCCGGTGTAGAGACTGGTCATGGGCTCGTCCGCCACGTCGACCGCTTCGGCCGCGCCGAAGCCGTTGAAGCGGGTCTTCATCGCCGCGCCGTACGCGCCGAGCATGCCAATCTCGATGTAGTCGCCGGCCTGGATGTCGGCCGGGAGCATGAAGGGGCCCTTCATGTAGTCGGCATCATCGCAAGTCGGGCCGTAGAACGCGAATTCGGCGAGCGGCCGGGTCAGGTCGTCCTCCAGCACATCGACCGGGAAGCGCCAGCCGACGTGCGCGGCATCGAACAACGCGCCATACGCGCCGTCGTTGATGTACAGCTCGTCGTCGCGACGCTTCTCGACCCGGACGATCAGGCTCGAATACTCGGCGCACAGCGCGCGGCCCGGCTCGGCCCACAACTCTGCCGAGTACGAGATCGGCAGCGCTTCGAAATGGCGGTGGATCAGCGCGAAGTAATCCTCCAGCGGGGGCGGCTCCATGCCCGGGTACGAGCTGGGAAAGCCGCCCCCGACATCGATGATGTCGACCGTGACGGCGGCGTCGACGATCGCCGCGCGCACGCGCTCCATCGCCTGGACGTACGCGAACGGGGTCATCGCCTGGCTGCCGACGTGGAAGCAGATGCCGAGCGCGTCGCAATGCTGGCGCACGGCCTGGAGCAGCGGCGCGGCATCGGCGAGATCGGTGCCGAACTTGGCGGCCAGCGACAGTTCCGAATGCTCGGACGAGACGCGCAGCCGGACCAGCAGGTTGAGGTCCTGGGCCGCCCCCGTGGCGTCGACGATCTTGGCCAGTTCTTCCTGCGTGTCGAGGCTGAAGGTGCGCACACCGTGGGTGTGATACGCCTCGGCGATCGCGCTGCGGGTCTTGACCGGGTGCATGAAGCACAGCGTCGCCTGCGGCAGCAGGTCACGCACCAGCCGGACCTCGGCGATCGAGGCGACGTCGAAGTGCGTGATGCCCGAATCCCACAGGATCTGCAGCAGCTCGGGCGAAGGATTCGCCTTGACCGCATACATCGACTTGCCGGGAAACTGCTCGGCAAAGAAGCGCGCCGCCCGCGCCGCGGCGTGCGGGCGGTTGAGGATCACAGGTTCGTCCGGCGAAAGGGCGCGGACTACAGCCTTGGCGTCAGGGAAAGCGTGCAATTCAAGGGACCCCCAAACTCAGTTTTTCACAAAGCTGCCTTGCGGTTTGGAAGTCCCCATGGGGCAGCGGAAGGGCGCATATATGGGGGGGGTCATGAACCGCAAGTGAAAACGCGTCGCGCCGGCCCCGTTTGCGACGAGCCGCAGTCCGCCGGGGCTTACGCGAACAGCTTGGCCCAGCGGCGCTCCGGCCGGGTCTTCCAGTGGCCGCGGTGATAGGCGTCGCTGGTGAGCAGCGGAATCACGCTGCCGGCCTCGGCGAACACCATCTGCTCGATCCCGGTGTTGACCTTGCCCCAGCTGGCGGCCTCCTGCAGCGTCGAGGACGAGCACGCCCCGTCACGCACGTCGGCAACGGTGATCTGGACCGCGTACTTGTGGACCTCGACATCCGCGTGGCCGAGGATTTCGGCGCACACCACAGTGTCCTGGACGAAGTTCTTGGGCACCCCGCCGCCGATCATCAGCAGCCCGGTGCTGCCGGCAGCGATCTTGATGTCGGTCAATTCGCGGAAATCGGCGACCGAATCGATGGTCAGGTACTCGCGCCCGGCTTTCATCGCATCGACCTGGTGCTTGACCAGCCCGAACCCGGCCGAGCTGTCGGTGAACGCCGGGCAGAAGATCGGCACGTCGTGCTCGTAGGCGAGCTTGACGAGGCTGTTGGCCTTCTTGCCGTGCTCGACGAGGTACTTGCCCATCTCGCGGATGAAAGCGCGGCTCGAATAAGCCTTGGGCGGGAGCGATTCGGCGATCTCGAACACGGTGTGATCGACGTTCTGGAGGTCTTCCTCGTCGATGTAGGTGTCGTAGATGCGATCGATGTAGAGCGAGCGCAGGGTATCATCGTCGGGGATCTCGAGCGCCTGGTAGTGCTTGTGACCGAGCCCTTCGAAGAAATCCATGTCGACGATGGTGGCGCCGGTGGCGACGATGCCGTCGACCATGTTGCTGCGGACCAGCTCGGCATAGGCGTCCATGCAGCCCGCGGCGCTGGTCGAGCCGGCGATCACCAGGAAGATCGTGCAGTCGGGGTCGGCCAGCATGTCGTTGTAGATGCGGGTGGCGCGGGCGAGGTCGCGGCTGGTGAAGCTCATCTTGCCCATCGCGTCGATGATCGGGCGCGCGTCGAAGCTGGTGATGTCGATGTGCTCGACCTCGCTCGAAAGCAGCTCCGCCTTGCGGTTGCTGGTCGGGGCTTCGGTCATCGGCAATTCCTCCGGGTAAGCTCGGGTGGCAACGGGCCGCATGGCGCACCGTTCCCCGCTAGAGCGCGCGCCCGATAGAGGGTGGAGAGACGCGAGTAAATATGCGACGGCGCGGCCATGGCGATGCGTGAACCGACCCGCGAAGGCGTGCTGCGCGGGGCGGAGAAAATCGCCGCGATCCTCCCGCCCACGCCGTTGCTGCCGGTCGAGATCGGCGGCGTGGCTTGCTGGGTGAAAGCCGAGAATCTCCAGCCAATCGGCGCGTTCAAGATCCGTGGCGCGTGGAACCGCATCAGCGAGCTTTCGCAAGCCGAGCGCAAGCGCGGCGTGGTCGGCGTCTCGAGCGGCAATCATGCCCAGGGCGTCGCGTGGGCGGCAAAGCGCCTCGGCATTCCCGCCACCATCGTGATGCCGAGCGATGCGCCCCTCGTAAAGATCGCCGGAGTACTCGCGCTGGGCGCGCAGATCGTGTCGTATGATCGCAGGGCGGGGGATCGCGACGCGATTGCACAGGCAATTCGGGACGAGACCGGCGCGACCCTGGTTCACGCCTTCGCCGATCCGTGGGTTATCGAAGGACAGGGCAGCGCCGGGATCGAGGCCGCCGCCCAACTCGCCGAACGCGGCGTTGATAGGCCCACCCGGTTCATCGCTCCATGTGGCGGCGGCGGGCTCTCGGCGGGACTCGCCCTCGCCTGCCCCGCCAGCGAAATCGTCCCGGTAGAGCCGATCGGCTGGGATGTGATCGGCCGGAGTTTGGCCGACAACCTTCTGCGCCGCGCGTCGCCCGATGCACCGGCGACGATTTGCGACTGCCTGCTGGCGCCCGCGGCGCAGGAGATCAACCTTGCCGTGATGCGGGGCCGCCTGCAGCCGGGCCTCACCGTCGGCGATGGCGACATTCGCGCGGCCATGCGGTTCGTTTTTTCGCGCTTGCGGCTGGTGGTTGAACCAGGGGCGGCGGCCGGGATCGCAGCCGCCCTGACCGGGAAGGCCGTGCTCGATCACGGGACCGTCATCATGGTGACCGGCGGCAACGTCGATCCCGCGCGCTATGCCGAGGTCATTGCTTCCGAAAATTGACACCATGGCACCCTGCGCTCACGCTCGCTGGTACAAGGGGAGAAGCGCCATGGTGGGAATGGGAATTCTGCAGCCGGTAGTGGCCTTGGCGGGGTGGACGATGGTGATGTGGGCATGGCTCTACGCCACCCGTATTCCAGCGCTTAGGGCCGCCGGCATCGATGCGGATAGCCTGGTGCGCGATCCCGACGGAGGTCTCGACCAGGTGCTTCCGCGCCATGTCCAATGGAAGGCCCACAACTACAATCATCTGCACGAAGCACCGACGGTTTTTTACGCCGTCGCTATCGTGCTCGCCATCACCGGTCAGGGCGATGGACTTAACGCGACGTTGGGCTGGGCCTACGTCGCTATTCGCGTCGTCCATTCGCTGGTGCAGGCAACGGTCAACCGGGTCATGGCCCGCTTCACGCTGTTTATGTTGTCCAGCCTCTTCCTACTGGCCCTGATTGTTCACGCGGCGATCACCGTGTTCTGACACGGCTGGCGGGAATCAAAAAGCCGCCGGTGGCGACACCGGCGGCTCTTGAATTGCCAGAAGACGACCGCGGCCTACGGGCTGAGCGGCAACGTCTCATTGCCGTTTTCGTTTATCTGGAACAAAATGAACGCGAGCAAGCCGGCGGCGAGGATGGCAAGCCACAGCTCGCCCCCGTGCAGCGAATCGGACTTCGCGACAGGCGACGCTTGACGCGCGACCGGAGCGGCGTTTGCCATACTGCTTCCCGCGAGCATCGCTGCGGCGGCAGCCCCCATTATGACCTTACGCATTATATTCTCCAACGGTTGTCGCTTCGCGGGCCGCTTTGCCGGATGTGCGCAGGGGCTGCAAGGTTTTTTGCACTTACGGTAAACACCGAGGTTAGGTTTGCGCGGCGGGTGTAGCCGGGCCGCAACAACCGCTGCGAACGCCGCATTTCCGTTTCAAAACAGCGCTTACGGCGTTTTTGGCCTTAGCCGCCCGGACGCGCGGCTTGCGCCATTTTGTCCATCTCGCGGACCGGGTTGGTTGGTCCCGAGCGCCGATTGGCAATAAACTCGTTGAGGACCCGCCGCTTCGTGAATAGCCAGTGTCCACCTACCTTGCGCAGCTCGTCCTCGTACTCGCCGAAGGTGCCCATCTTCATCGTATCACCGGGCCCGTGGTTGGCCATTTCCAGCCATTGCGAACGGGCCCACGCGCGGCGTCCCTCGACCCGGATCGAGGACTGCAGGATGACATGTCGCAGGGTCGCCGCCTTGCCGTCCTCGGTGTGGTAGAACCGCCCGATACCCTTGGAGAAGTCGGTCACCGCCTTGCGGATCGCTTCGTGACCCTTGGAGGTGCCGCTGGCGAATTCGAGCTCGCCGTCGGCGGCAAACGTGGCAACGTAGGAATCCCAGTCGAAGTAATCGATGGCGAACAGGTAACGCGCCATCAGATCCTCGATCTCGGCGCGGTCCTGGCCGTAAGTCGGCGCGTAAGTCGGCGCCAACGCCGGCTGGGCAGCGGCGGGTTGCGCGAGCGCAAGCGTCCCGGCCAGCGCGAATAGGCGAACGATCGGTTTCATGGAATATCTCCTCACCGGCTGTCCCAGTCGGCATTGGCGCGTGAAATCAGATAGTGGTGGATCGCCTCGGCGTCAGCGGGCGACAACACATCGGCGAAGCTCGCCATGCCGTTCTGGGCCCGCGCACCATGCAGCACGATGTCGAGGAACGCCGCGTGGGTTGCGGGTTCCATGTGGCGCAAGTCCTTGATCCCACCGCGTGCCGCCACCCCGTGGCACAGCGCGCAATGCGCGGCATAGAGCTGTTCGCCGCGCCCAACCTGTTCCGCGGTGCCGGTCAGTTTGGGCGGGGCGAACAGTTCGGGGACGCGCATCGAGGCCGGCGGCATCGGCGGCAGTTTCGCGGTCCCGCCCAGCTTGAACACCAGCAACCGCGGGCGCGAAATCGCCAGCGCGGCGTAGTTCGAGCGCTCGACGTGGGCCAGGCCCCCGCCCCACCCGGCATTGACCGCAACGTACTGCTCGCCGCCGATGAGGTAGGTTATCGGCGCGGCAATCGGCACGTTCTGCACCGGCATTTCCCACACCTTCGTGCCGGTGTCCGCGCGGTAGGCGGCGAATGTCTTGCCGATAGTCCCTTCGAACACCAGGTTTCCCGCGGTCACGAGCACGCCCCCGCTGCCCTTCTGAGGCGACGGCACGCGCCACACCTCACGCTGGCGCGCCGGGTCCCACGCCGCCAGCCATGCTTTGGAGTTCTTGTCTGCGTAGTCGGTGATCGCCTTGCGCTCGGCATCGTAGCCGGTGAAGCTGGTGCCGAGACCAGGTTTGGTCGGGTCCACGCTCGGCGCTGCGGCGTAAGCCATGTAGGTTTCGGTCACCGGCAGATAGACCAGCCGGGTTAGCGGACTGTAGGCCATCGGGTTCCAGTTATGCGCCCCGCCCGCGCCGGGAGAGACCATGACCGGGGTATCGCCATAGCGCACCGCCGGGTTTTCGATCGGGCGTCCGGTTTTCTTGTCGATGCCGGTGGCCCAGTTGACCGGTGCGAACTTCTCGGCCGAGATCAGTTCGCCAGTGGCGCGGTCGAGCACGTAGAAAAACCCGTTCTTGGGCGCCTGCATCAGTACCTTGCGGGTGCGTCCGCCAATCGGCACGTCGGCCAGGATCATTTGCTGGGTGGCGGTATAGTCCCATTCCTCCCCCGGCGTGGTCTGGTAATGCCATCGATAGGCCCCGGTGCCCGCATCGAGCGCGACGATCGAGGCCAGGAACAGGTTGTCGCCGCCGCCGGGGCTGCGCCATTTCTGCGCCCATGGCGAGCCGTTGCCGGTGCCGACATAGACCAACTTGAGCTGCGGATCGTAGGCCAGCCCGTCCCACACCGTGCCGCCGCCGCCGGCCTTCCACCACTCTCCGGTCCAGGTCGTGGCGGCGCGCGCCATCGCGGAATTCTCGAATCCCTTGTCCGGATCGCCGGGCACCGTGTGCCAGCGCCACAGCATCTTGCCGCTATCCGCATCATAAGCTGATACGTAACCGCGCACGTTCATCTCGGCGCCGCCGTTGCCGATCACCACCATGCCGTCGAACACCCGCGGTGCGCCGGTAATGGTGTAGTTCTTGGCATTGTCGACCGTCAGCACCGACCACGCGGGCTTGCCCGTTTTCGCATCGAGCGCGATCAGCCGACCGTCGAGCGTCGCGACATAGATGCGGCCCTTCCACGCCGCCAGCCCGCGGCTGACGATGTCGCAGCACGCCATGCGCCCATATTTGAGCGGCACTTTCGGGTCAAAGCTCCACAATATCTTGCCGGTCTTGCCGTCATAGGCGGTGACTAGATTCCACGGTTGCACGTTGTAGAGCACCCCGTCGATCGCCAGCGGGCTGGCTTCCATCCCGCGCTCGGTGGCGATGTCAGCGAACCACGCCAGGCCCAGCCGGCCGACCGTGCGATCATTGATCTGGGCCAGCGGACTGAAGCGCTGTTCGTCATAAGTCCGCCCGGGGCTCATCCACTGGCCCGGTTCGCGGTCGGCCGCCAACAGGCGCGCCTGATCGACTTGCGCGGGTCCGCTCGCGCCGCATAGCGCAGCCGCCGCCAGCACCGCCCCGGCCCATCGCTTCATGCCGCGCTGGCGCCCGGGATCTGGCTGGCGTCCGCCCAGAAGCCGTGGACCTGACCGACCACCTTGAAGGGCATCTTGACCCGCGCCACCGGACCCGCGGCGACATCCTTGGTGTCGATCAGGATCAGGTCCGATCGGCCCGCCTCGTTCCTGCTGCTGCCGATCCCGATCAAATACCCGTCGCCTTCTTCGGCGCCCTTCTTGCGCGGGACGAACGTCATTTCCGAAAGCTGGTAATCGGGCACCGAGGCCAGTTGGGTCTTCTTTTCCTGGTGGTCCACGATCCACCAGCCGCCCTTGGGCCCGACCCCGTTGATGTAGCCGAAGCGGTACGGCAGCGTGTGGAACCGGTCGTCCTGGCGGCTGAGCACGCCCGACACCTGCGGGTAGATCGTCTCCACCTGGAAACGGTCGTTGGTCTTGCTCGACAAATCGATTGTGAACCGGCGCAGCAGGCCGGTCGACTTGGCTGGCTCGAACGGCGCCTTGCTGGGGAAGAACGGGAACTGGTTGGCCTCGCCCCCGTCCCAGTCGACGGTGATCTTGTCCCCGTCCGACCACCCGCCCATCACATGGGTGCAGAACAGGTTGGCGCCCTTGAACCAGCGCAGGTCCTTGCCGTCCCCTCCGCGGCGCATCACCCCCATGTAGCACGGCAAGCCGGGATCGTAAGTGAAGTGGACCCCGCCAGCGCGCATCCGGTCCATATCGGCGGCCATGTTGGTCAGGTACAGAATCACGTGGCGCTGGGTTACCGAGAAATCGTGCATCATCCCGGCATACGGCGCCTGCACTGTCACCCCCCAGTTGACTGCGCCGTGCTTGTCAGCGCTGAACACGTGGATGTCCTTGCTGGCGAGCCCGGTCGCCTCGTACCCGAACCCGATGTATTCGCCGGTCAGCGGGTCGATCTTGGGATGCGCGGTGTGTGTCTGGCTGTGGAGCTTGCCGCCGAACGTGTAATAGTCGTCCTTGGTCTCGAGTGTCAGCGGGTCGAGGTAGACCGGCGGGCTGTCTTCCTTGAACACCAGCAGCTTGCCGTGATGGAGGAATAGCTGGGTATTGGCGGTCCCGCGGCTGAGACCCTTGACGCTGGGGTCGTCGGTCAGCGGATTGCGGTACATCCCGAACAGGCTGCGCCGGGCGGCATGCTGCGCTTTCCACCGCTGAGTCCTGGCATAGCGGGTGCGGTAATCGACATGGCCGTCCTTGATCCGAAACATCGACACGTGGCCCTCGCCATCGAACATGATGTCGCCGGCGTACTTGGGATCCTTGGGATACTGCGGATCGGGCCCGACGCGATAAAACACACCATCAAGCCCGGCGGGCAACTGCCCTTCGACCTCGCAGTCGTAGAGGTCGATCTCGGCCCGATTGTTGGTCCCTGCCGGGCCTCCACCAAAGGCGGTGGGCGCACTGGGGAAATCGACTTGTGGCGCCTTGCCCACAGCGGCGTTCGCCGTCCCCGGGACCGCGATACCCGTCAGCGCCGCACCCGTCCCGAGCGCCGCCGCGCCCAGGAACGCGCGCCGCCGCGCATCGATCGGTACCGTGCCGCTATCGTCGTCTGATGCCATGTCGATCCTCCCGCGGTGAAGCGTAGCTCGTGGTGCCGAATTTACAACCAGTTGCGCGACGTGCCGGTGGGTGAAGCGGAAGGAGAGTCGACGAGATTCAGGCGTACATCGCCAGCGCGTTGAGCTATCAACTCATGCTTGCCACGGTCCGTACGGATCGAGCAAATTCCGCACCCAAAGGCAAGGAGGATCAGCGACGTGGATCTGGGAATCAAAGGCCGCAAGGCGATCGTCAACGGCGGCAGTGCCGGCATGGGGCGCAGCTCCGCGCTATGGCTCGCCCGCGAAGGCGCCGAGGTCTATATATCCGCGCGGGGAGAGGATCGCCTCGTCGAAGCTTGCGACGCAATCTCGCGCGAGACCGGCGCAAAAGTGACCCCGGTGTGCGCCGATCACAGCAGTGCCGAGGGGCGCGAGAGAATTCTGGCCGCATGCCCCGAGCCCGACATCCTGGTCGCCACGTGCGCGCCGCCGCCCATGACGCCGGACTACCGCACGATCAGCGATGAGCAATGGCACGAAGCAATCGCCATTTCCCTGCTCTCGCCTGTCGAATTCATGCGCCGCGTGCTCGATGGGATGGTCGCGCGCCGGTGGGGCCGGATCGTCAACATCGCGACCGTGGCGGCGAAGTACCCGATCGAGATCAGGGCGCTGTCGGGCAGTACCCGCGCGGCGCTGGCGAACTATGCGGTGGCGGTGTCGGGAGTGGTCGCCGCTCACAACGTGGTCATCAACAACCTGCTGCCGGGAATGCATCATACCGCCACTGTCGAGGCGCAATTCTCCGCCCGCGCGCGGGACAAGGGAACGACATATGACGAGGAGGTCAGCCAGTTCGCGCGCGAATGGAACATCCCGAGCGGACGGTTTGGCAATGCGGATGACGTGGGCGCGTTCGTGGCGATGTTCTGCAGCGAGTTTGCCAACTACACGACCGGGCAGAGCCTGGTGATCGATGGCGGCACCAACCGTTCGACTTTCTGACGCGTCATTCGTTGTCGCCGTTGAATCCGGCCTCGGCCAGTTGCGGCGGTAACGGGCGGGCGGCGCGTGCGCCGCTTTGTCCGGCAACGCGCGCGAGCACGGGGCCGGACCAGTCGCGTATGATCCGTTCGGCGAGCCGCCACTCGCCCCTCTCGAAGCGGAAGCTGTCTTCGTAATAGCCCATCACATTTAGCCAGTGGGGTCCGTCACCCTGGCGCAGCGCAACGGTGACGTATGACATCGCCGTGGTCCGCTCCTGGTCGGACGTGATGACGGTGTTGGTCACATGGTGCTGGCGTCCGGCGGAGCTGGGCTGGGCGCGGAAAAATTCAGCGAAGCGGCGCAGCGCGGCCGCGCCGTGCCAGCGGGCGGGCTGCTCGAACACGTCCCACAGCATCGCTCCGTCGCTGCAGAAGCACGCCACGAACCCCTCGACGTCGCCGGTGTCGAGCGCCCACGCACACCGCGCCAAAGTCTCGCGAATGGCTATCTGATCGTGCGCTGAGAGCGGTTCGGTCATGTCATCCTACGGAATAATAATCGAAGAATGTCGACGGTCCGCGCCGCTCCGCCACGCCCACGAAGACTGTGCGATTGAGCCACGCGTGCGGGCCCTCGGGCGCTTCGAAGCGCGGAGTGATCCGGCAATAGGTTTCATCGGGATCGACGCTTTCGCCCGCCTCGATCCGCCCCAACACCGAGGGGTCCGAATAAGCGAGGCCGCGGTTGTGGATGTAGATCGGTGAGCCATCGCTGGCTTCGAGCATGTAGTGAGCCTCGAACTCGATCAGGCCGGTGGGCCACATGCGCGGCCAGTCACCGCCCGATTGCGGGACCACGCGGCCTTCGAGTCGTGGACCGCTGACCTCCCCGCCGAGCACCGCCACGAAGCCGCGCGTGAACGGCTGCAGCGCCGGCTCGAAACGAGTGCGCGGGCCCAGACCGAAATCAAGACGGACGTGGAAGGCGAGCGCGAGCGAGGGAACTTGCATGATCAACTCCTGCTGCCGGCGCCTCGGTGCTCAGGGCCGGCTGCGGCCCGCGCGGTCAGGCACTATGACAACGAGCGCGGCAATCAGCAACGAAGCGAGGATTCCGATCGCGAGCGAGAAGCTGCCGCTGCGCGCCAGCAGGGTCCCGGTGACCCACGGCCCGATAACCCCGCCCGCGGTGCCAAACATGCTGATAACCGCGATCGCCCCACCGGGCACTTGCGGACCGCCCAGCCGCACCGCTCCGGGCACGGCCCAGAACACGCCCTGCGCGGCGCCGATCCCCAACCCGGCCACGACCAGCAGCGCGAGCACGGGCCAGCCCGGTTCGAGCAGCGCCGCAAGCATCATGGCCACGCCCGCCAGCGCGCTGGGAATACCGACGTGCCACAGCCGCTCGCCGGTGCGATCGGATCGCCGCCCGTTGGCGACGAGGCCGACCGCGAGACCGAGCAGGGGAAGCGTGCTCAGCGTGGCGATCGCGAGTTCGCTGCCGCCGAGGTGCATTTGCCGCACCAGCTGGGGCAGCCAGAATACCAGCGCGTAAGACCCGGTCATGATCAGCAACCACGTAACCGCGCACCGCCACAGCCACGGGTCGCTCGCCACCACGCGTGTTGTGGAGCGGCCGTCCGTGGACGGGTCCGACTGCGCCGCGAATTGCGCGTCGAGCCACGCCCGCTCATCATCCGCCAGCCAGCGGGCCTGCGCCGGGCGATCGCATAAATACAGCGCCGCCGCCACGGCAAGCACGAGGTTGGGCACCGCGATCACCACGAACATGAACCGCCACGGCGGCATGCCCACCGGATTCGATAGGCCGAGCAGCCAGCCGCACAGCGGACCACCCAGAACCATTGACAATGGAACCGCGAGCAGTGCCCCGGCCAGGGCGCGCGCGCGCATGGTGGGCGGGGTCCAGCGCGAGATGAGCCAGGTCATTCCCGGGCCGAAGCCGGCCTCCGCCATCCCGAG
>JBDSUJ010000118.1:0-17061 GCA_039927815.1 Croceibacterium sp.
ATCGTGATGCGAGGCACCATGACCCGAGCCGGCTTGGCCCGCGCCGCCGGCCTCCACGCCAACACCTTGCGCGAATCTACCGAACCCGACTGGAACCCGACGTCCGACACGCTGGCCAAGCTTGAGCGGTTCCTGGCCGAGAACGAGGCCGTGCCGGTGCTGGTGCCGATCGAGGAAATAATCGACGAGGCGCGCAACGGCCGCATGTTCATCCTGGTCGACGACGAAGACCGCGAGAACGAAGGTGATCTGATAATTCCGGCACAGATGGCCACTCCCGACGCGATCAACTTCATGGCGACGCATGGACGCGGGCTGATCTGCCTCGCGCTGACCGATGAGCGGGTCGGCGCACTCAGCCTGCAACCGATGAGCCGGAACAATCGAAGCCGGATGGAGACCGCCTTCACCACTTCGATCGAAGCCCGCGAAGGCGTCACCACCGGGATCAGTGCGGGCGACCGTGCACGCACCATTTCGGTGGCGGTCGATGCGACCAAGGGCGCCGACGACATCGTTTCGCCTGGGCACGTGTTTCCGCTCGTGGCGCGTGAGGGGGGGGTTTTAGTGCGAGCTGGCCATACCGAAGCAGCCGTCGACATCGCGCGCCTTGCCGGCCTCAATCCTTCGGGCGTGATCTGCGAGATCATGGCCGAAGACGGGACCATGGCCCGGCTCGATGACCTGATCCGCTTTGGCCGCCGCCACGCACTCAAGATCGGAACTATCCGCGACTTGATCGCCTATCGACGCAAGCACGACCACTTGATCGAAAAGCGCGCCGAGGGCCGTTTCCACAGCCGGTGGGGGGGCGAATGGACCGCGCACAGCTTTTACAACAAGGCGACCAAGAGCGAAACCATTGCCCTCGTCAAAGGCAGGATAGACCCCGCGCGGCCGACACTGGTGCGGATGCATTCCCTGTCGTTTTTCGATGACATCTTCGCTGGTGATTCAGGCCGCGCCCGATTGCTCGAGGGCGCAATGCGGATGATCGGCGAGGAAGGAGCCGGAGTGGTGGTGCTAATCAACCGCCCTGCCCCGGGCTTCCTGACCGGAGCGGTCGTCGACCTGAGTGCCGACATGCCGCTCGACGCGACCGAGAACCCTTCCGAGCAACGCGACTACGGCGTCGGCGCCCAGATCCTCGCCGAGCTGGGGGTGCACGACATGGTTCTGCTGACGAACACCCGGCATGCGCTGGTCGCGCTCGAGGGCTACGGGTTGTCGATTGTCGGCGAACGGCCGATCGACTCCGCATCCGACTGTCGCCCCGCTGCGCCAGCCTGCTAAGGCGCTCGGGAATACCCGCAATACCGGAGGATCGATGGCGCGTTTCCTTATCGTCGAGGCTCGCTTTTATGAGCACCTCAATGACCTGCTGATCGAGGGCGCTTCGGATGCGCTCGCGGCGGCGGGACACATCGTTGACAAGCTCACGGTACCCGGCGCGCTGGAGATCCCGGCGGCCATTTCGCTCGCAGCCGAAAGCGGGCGCTACGATGGTTTTGTCGCAATCGGCGTGGTCATCCGTGGTGAAACTTACCACTTCGAGATTGTCGCGGGCGAAAGCGCGCGCGGAATCATGGCGCTGACGCTTGACGGATTCGCGGTCGGTAACGGCATCCTGACAACCGAGGATGAGGCGCAGGCGATCGTACGCGCAGATCCCCAGCAATTGAACAAGGGAGCCGGCGCAGCCGAAGCGGCGATGGCGTTGCTCGCAATTCGGGAGAAATTCGCATGACCAACCACCCCTCGATCGCGGGAATCCCGCTGGTCCTCGGCGGCAACGTGTTCGGCTGGACCGCCACCGGAGACGAGGGCCTGGCCGTGCTCGACGCGTTTTACGAAGGCGGCGGCCGGATGATCGACACGGCCGATGTTTATTCGGCGTGGTTGCCTGGTCACAAGGGAGGCGAGTCCGAGACGTTCCTTGGCGGGTGGCTCGCATCGCGCGGAGTGCGTGGCGAGATGCGTATCCACACCAAGACCGGCATGCTCAGCCGCAAACAAGCGGCCCAAATCGGCGGACCGGGTGACCCCGACCTCTATCAACCGGCCGAGGTCATGGCATCGCTCAGTGCGTCACTCGAGCGGCTCCAGACTGACTATGTCGACTTGTACTACGCCCATCGCGACTACCCGGAATTGCCGATTGAACAAATCGTCGACGCCTTCAGCGGTACGGTGAAGCAGGGCAAAGTGCGCGAAATTGGCGCGTCCAATTTTACCCTCGAGAGACTAACAGCCGCTCTCGACGCAGCCGAGACAAGCGGGGCAACCTCGTTCACCGTGTTGCAGAACCAGCACAATCTTGTTTCGCGCGGAGACTATGGTCCTGAACTCCAGAATTTGTGCGTCGCGCGTGGGATCGCCATGCTGCCGTTCTTCGGCTTGGCGTCCGGCTACCTCACAGGCAAGTACCGCAAGCCGCAGGACTTCGAGCACGGCAGCCGCGCATACCGGGTCAAGGATTACGACGAAGCCGGCCGCCCCGTTCTCGCCGAAATGGATCGCATCGCGGCCGAAACCGGTACCTCCCTCCCCGCCATCGCACTCGCCTGGCTTGTTCGCCAACCTGGCATCCCCGCCCCTATCGCCAGTGCGCGCACGGTGGAGCAACTCGAGACGCTGCTCGAATTTACACGACTGCATCTTAGCGAGGCGCAGCTTGCTCGGCTGACGGCCGCGGTTCGGTGAACCCAATCTACGATCGGATTGGCACCGGCTATTCGATTGTCCGCCGCACTGATCCTCGTATCGCGGCGCAAATCGAAGCTGGGCTCGGAGACGCGCGGACCGTTGTCAACGTGGGCGCGGGATCCGGATCCTATGAACCGGCCGAACGCGAGGTCACCGCCGTCGAGCCATCGCGTGAGATGATCAACCAGCGCGGACCGGGCGCGGCGCAGGCGATCCAGGCCCATGCAGAAGAATTGCCATTTGCGGACAACAGCTTTGACGCAGCAATGGCCGTGCTTACGGTGCATCATTGGACTGACCAAATTCGCGGCCTAGAGGAGTTGCGCCGCGTCGCGCGAGACCGGGTTGTAGTCCTGACCTTCGAACATGGACATCCGGGTACATGGCTCGGCGATTATCTTCCCGCACTGCGAAAGCTCGATGCGGGCCAAACAGTTTCATTCGACGTTTATCGTAAAGTCCTGGGACCCCTGACGGTGGCACCTGTCTTGGTCCCGGCCGACTGCATCGATGGCTTTTTGTACGCGTATTGGCAAAGGCCCGAAGCCTATCTCGATCCGCAGGTCCGTGCCGGAAGTTCATCTTTTCGGGTCCTCTCTGGCGTGGAACCGGGCCTGGAACGGTTGGCGCGCGACCTTGCGAGTGGCGAGTGGAAACGCCGCTATTCCTATCTGCTTGAACTTCCAGCTTGCGATGCCGGCTATCGTCTGGTTATCGCCCAGTCGCAATGAACGGTCCGGTGGAATGGTTCGGGGCGATCGGCGCGATCATCGCGGCGGGCTTGATCGCCGCTGACCTTGGTCGTCGCGTGACCGGGTGGGCGTTCGTTCTGTTCTGCGCGGTGTCAGTGGCCTGGATCGCGTCAGGTCTAGCGAACCACACACCGCCAATAACGGTTCAGAATGCGATTCTGCTGGCGATCAATGCCTGGGGCGTATGGCAATTCCTGCTCAACCCCAAAAAGAAGAAAGTCATCGACCGGCTTGAGCCGTTGGCGGCCAAGATCGAGCGTGAGGTCGCGACCGAAAAACCTTAGCTCGAAAGCCGGCCAAAGCATCCCTTCCCCGCATAAACCGCGCTGTCGCCCAGTTCTTCCTCGATACGGATGAGTTGGTTGTATTTCGCGAGCCGGTCGGAGCGGGCAAGCGAACCGGTTTTGATCTGCCCGCAGTTGGTCGCGACGGCGAGATCGGCAATAGTCGCGTCCTCGGTCTCGCCCGAGCGATGGCTCATAACCGCGGTATATCCTGCGCGGTGGGCGATCGAGACCGCTTCGAGCGTCTCGGTCAGCGTCCCGATCTGGTTGACCTTCACCAGCAGCGAGTTCGCCAGCCCCTTGCCGATACCCATCCGCAGACGCTCCGGGTTGGTCACGAACAAGTCGTCACCGACCAGCTGCACCTTGCCGCCGATTTGGTCAGTCAGCGCCTTCCAGCCATCGAAATCGTCCTCGGCCATGCCGTCCTCGATCGACCGGATCGGATAGCGGGCAACGAGGTCGGCGTAATAGGCCGCCATTTCCGGCGGAGTCAGCACCTTGTCCTCGGCCGAGATGTGATAGCGGCCATCGCGGAAAAATTCACTCGCGGCGGGATCGAGCGCCAGCGCGACTTCGTCGCCGGGCCGATATCCCGCGGCCTCGATCGACGCCATGATGAAATCGAGCGCGTCGGTAGTGTTGGCGAGATTAGGGGCGAACCCGCCTTCGTCACCGACCGCGGTCGAATGGCCGGCGTCGTGTAGACGCTTCTTCAAGGTGTGGAATATTTCAGAACCCCACCGGACCGCCTCGGCCAGTGTCGGAGCGCCGACCGGCATGATCATGAATTCCTGGAAATCGATCGGATTGTCGGCGTGTTCGCCGCCGTTGATGATATTCATCATCGGCACCGGCAGAACATGGGCCGACACGCCGCCGACATAGGCCCACAGCGGCATTCCGCGCGCTGACGCCGCTGCCTTGGCCACTGCCAGGCTAACCCCAAGCAGCGCATTGGCGCCCAGGCGCCCCTTGTTGGCGCTGGCATCGAGAGCGATCATCGCGTGGTCGATTTCGCGCTGGTCCTCGGCATCGAAGCCGACCAGCGTGTCGGCGATCTCGCCGTTGACCGCGTCCACCGCCTTGGTCACGCCTTTGCCGAGATAGCGCCTGTTGTCTCCGTCGCGCAGTTCGACCGCCTCGTGCGCGCCGGTCGACGCGCCCGACGGCACTGCCGCCCGGCCTTGGCTGCCGTCTTCCAGCAGCACGTCCACTTCGACTGTCGGATTTCCCCGGCTGTCAAGGATCTGCCGGCCGTGGATATCGATTATCGCTGTCACAATGCCCCCTAAAGACGCATCGCCCGCGCCTGGTGTTGTTACCAACCAAGATACCCGTCACAGCGGACGGGCGAAGTGGCTCCTATGCAACGGAACCAAGCCGTGCAACCCGCGTTCGCAGAGCGTATGTTACCGGGGATGCCGCTGGCATCATCCGTGCTGATCGAAAGGGAATTCCATGGCTGACACTCCTGCCAAGTCCACCACCACGGGCGCCAAGCACAAGACCACGGGCGCGAGCGGTTCGAACGCGTCGCATTCGGCTGCGGCAGGCACGGCATCCCCCTCTACCAGGGCACCGAGGTCGGAAGCCCGGTCGAGATTTAATTCCGCGCTCGATGAAGCGCGTGCCGGCGTCGCCGCGTTGGGCGCCGAAGCGCGCGATCTCGCCAGCGATTACGGCTCGACCGCGAAGACCAAGGGCGGCGATTATGCCGATCAGCTCAAGACCAAGGCCGGGGACCTGGCAGTGGAAGGCAAAGCCCGCGCGAGCGACGCGATCTCGGGAATTGCCAAGCTGGTAGGCGAGAACGCTGCCACGATCGAGGACAAGCTCGGCGCCAAATACGCGGATTATGCCCGAACCGCATCAAAGAGCCTGCAGGATACCGCGACCAAGCTGGACGACAAGAGTGTCGAGGAACTGGGTCAGGATGCGCGCGAATACGTGCGCAAAAGCCCGGGCACGGCCGTGGGTCTCGCGGCCCTTGCCGGGTTCCTGGTCGCGCGACTTCTGCGCGGCAAGTAACTCCCGGTGCCACTGGGGGAAGACGCGGCCGATCCGAACGAAAGGGACGGCCCGCTGGCTTACCACGACGATGAGGTAGACCGTTCGCTTGTCGATGACGTCGAGGCGTTGATCGACGACGGAAAGACTTATCTCGAGGCCGAACTCGCGTTTCAGAAAAGCCGCGCAGCGCTCGTCGCCGATGGGGCGAAGAGCGCTGCCGTGCTCGGAGCGTTGGCTGCGGTATGTGCGGTGCTGGCGCTGGTGGCCCTCGCCATTGGCCTTCTCCTCGCCCTGACACCGCTCATCACGGCGTGGGGCGCGACGGCGGTGGTCGTCGGCGGGTTGTTGCTGGCGGCCTTCTTTGCCGTGCGCGTTGCCGGCAAACGGTGGCGCAATATGATGAGCGCTGTATCCGGAGATTCTACGCCGTGAGCCCTCTCGAAAAGCAATTCGCCGAAGACCGCGCGACGCGTGAGGCCGCGCTCCGGCTGGTCAAATCCGACCTTGGGCTCGTCAAGGCCGACATCCGCGAACGCGGCGTCGCCGCGCGTATCGGCGACCGGCTTGGTGACAGCGCGATGGACCTCGCCGATGATGCGGTCGATTTCGCCGACAGTCACAAAGGCGCCCTGGTGGCGGTGGCTGCGGCGATCGTGGCCTGGTTCGCCCGGCGGCCGATCATCGACGGGATCACCGGAGTCTTCGCCGACGACGATCCGGAGGAACCTGAAACCCTCGCTGACCGTTTACGCGACTTGAATCCATTCAAGCGGGAGTGATCCACATGGCCGAGACCAAGCGCACGCAAATCAAGCGGAAAGTCGAAGCGGGCGAAAAGCGCAACGCCGATCATAGCAGCGACAACGGCCGTACGACCATTGTCGATCGCGCCGGTGAGCGCACGTTGGAGGCTAAGGATCGGTTCTTCGCTTTCGCCAAAGATCATCCTCTAGCTGCCGTTGCCGGCGGCCTGGCCATCGGTGTCCTCATCAGCAGCGCGTTCCGGGGCTCGCCGACGCGTAAGATGGGCAAGCATGCGAGCAAGCTTGCCAATGTCGGCGCCGAACTGGCGATGGCCTATGCCGCTCAGGCGCTCGCGGCGACCGAACCGGCGCGCAAGGATGCAGCCGAGAAACTGGGCGAACTGGGCGATGCCGCGCTCAAGTACGGCAAGTCGGGCGGCGATACCGCTCAGGAGGTTGCGCGCACCGCCGGCAAGCGCATCGCGCGAGCGATCCACGGCCGTTTCAACTAACACCGGCTTGCCAGCACCCACCGAAACCCTAAGGAGCGCGCACCAACGCGCTCTAAGGGGACTTTACGCATGGCGAAGCAGTTGCTGCACCTGGTGATGGGCGGCCGGGTCGTCGACCCGCAAGGCGTCGAATTCCAGGATCTCGGCAAGCTCGATGTAGTGGGGATATTTCCGAGCTACGCCGAGGCGGAAGAAGCGTGGCGCGGAAAGGCCCAGAGCACGGTCGACGACGCGGAGATGAAATACGTCATCGTCCACCTGCACCGGCTGCTTGAGCCACACCTGCCGGGCGCCTGATATGCATCCCACAGGGCCCGCGGTGCGTCTCGTCAGATGAATTCGATCTTCTTGACCAAGTAGAAGCGGTCGCCATTGGGCACCGTGACTTCAACTTCGTCGCCGACCTGTTTGCCGATCAACGCGCGCCCCAGCGGCGAATCGTAAGAGATGCGGCCCTGCTTAGCGTCAGCTTCGGTCATGCCGACGATCTGATAGCGGTTGGACTTTTCGGCATCGTCGAGAATGGTGACGGTGGCGCCAAACACGATCCGGTCACCAGAAAGGCTCGCGGGGTCAATGATCTGCGCCCGGCTGACGCGGTCCTCGATATCGCCGATAAGCGCTTCGACCTGGCCCTGGCGTTCCTTGGCCGCGTGATACTCCGCATTCTCCGACAAATCGCCGTGTGCGCGCGCTTCCTCGATCGCATCGACGATCTTAGGTCGTTCCTGCCGCAAGACCTGGAGATCGGCGGTCAGCTTTTCATAGCCTTCCGCCAGCATCGGCACTCTTTCCATGGTATTCCCTGTCGTTCTGGCAATTCCGTCACGCGTACCGTTGCCCGTCCGGTGCAGACGGCATTCGGGTACGCGAATGTCGGAGAGTTACGTGTTGGAGCTATAATAGTCTTGCAGCGAGCGCACATCAAGATCGCTTGCCGTCACCGTCGAGATCGCCAGCGCCGCCGCGGCGGATGCGGCGGCGGTGGTGTAGTAGGGCACCTTCGCCACCAGCGCGGAAGCGCGGATTGACTGGCTGTCCTTGAGGCTTTGCCAACCCTCGGTCGTATTGAAAATCAGCGCGACCTCGCCGTCGACGATCAGGTCGACGATGTGCGGGCGTCCCTCGGCGACCTTGTTGACCCGCTCGACGTTGAGCCCCGCCTCGGCAAGATAGGCTTGCGTTCCACCGGTCGCGACGACCCTGAAACCAAGCTCCAGCAGTTGCCGGACCGGCGCCACGATGTGGGGTTTGTCGCCATCCTTGACCGACACGAATACTGTCCCGCTGGCGGGCAGCATCTCCCCTGCCCCGATCTGCGACTTCAGGTAAGCCCGGGCGAAATCGCGATCGATTCCCATCACTTCGCCTGTGCTCTTCATTTCCGGTGACAGGATCGGATCAGACCCCGGGAAGCGTGCGAACGGGAACACCGCTTCCTTGACCGCCACATAGGCGAGCTCGCGGCGGATCGGCGGGAGGTCGGCGAGCTTTTCGCCAGCCATGATCCGCGCGGCGTATTTGGCGATCGGCTGGCCGATCGCCTTGGCAACGAACGGCACCGTCCGGCTAGCACGCGGATTGACCTCGATCAGGAACACTTCCTGCTCTGTGGGCCCATCCTGAATTGCGAACTGGATGTTCATCAGCCCGACAACGCCGAGCGCGCGCGCCAGCGCATCGGCCTGGCGTTCCATTTCGGCCACGATCTCTGGCCCGAGGCTGTACGGCGGCAGGCTGCAGGCGCTGTCGCCCGAATGCACGCCGGCTTCCTCGATGTGCTGCATGACCGCGGCGACCACCACGTCGGTCCCGTCGCACAGCGCATCGACATCGCATTCGATGGCATCGCGCAAATACTGGTCGATCAGCACCGGGCTGTCGCCTGAAACGTGCACCGCGGTGGCGATATAGCTTTCCAGCTGGGCGTCGGAATCGACGATCTCCATCGCCCGCCCGCCGAGCACGTAGCTGGGGCGCAGCAGCACCGGATAGCCAATGCGGTGCGCGGCGGCGAGCGCCTCTTCCCGGCTCTTGGCCAAGCCGTTCTGCGGCTGCTTCAGGTTCAGCTGGCGAACCAGTCGGGCGAACCGTTCGCGGTCCTCTGCCAGGTCGATCGCGTCGGGCGATGTGCCGAGGATCGGTATACCGGCGTTCTCGAGCGCCTGCGCCAGCTTGAGCGGAGTCTGCCCGCCGAACTGCACAATCACGCCCTTGAGCGTGCCGCGCGAATGCTCGACCCGCAGCACTTCGAGCACGTCCTCGGCGGTCAGCGGTTCGAAATAGAGCCGGTCCGAGGTGTCGTAATCGGTACTGACGGTCTCCGGATTGCAATTGATCATGATCGTCTCGTAACCCGCCTCGCTCAGCGCGAAGCAGGCGTGGACGCAGCAATAATCGAACTCGATCCCCTGCCCGATCCGGTTGGGCCCGCCGCCGAGGATGACGATCTTCTCGCGCTCGCTCGGCCACGCCTCGTTCTCGGGCTCGCCGAATGTCGGCGCCTCGTACGTCGAGTACATGTAGGGCGTCGCCGCTTCGAATTCGGCGGCGCAGCTGTCGATCCGCTTGTAGACGGGCAGTACGCCGAGCCGCTGGCGCAGCTGGCGCACTTCGTCCTCGCTGGTCGCGCCGGCCATCGCGCGCAAGGTATCGTGGAGCAGGCCCGCGCGGCGCGCCTGGGTTTCGCCCAGCCCGCCGGCAACCCCGACGCTGCGCACCGCCAGCGTGGCGAGACGCTTGTCTGAGAAGCCCATTGCCTTGAGCCGTCGCAAGCCCGCGGCATCGCCGGGCAGCCCGTTCTGGCCGATCATCGCCTCTTCGAACACGATCTCCTCGATGTGGCGCAGGAACCACGGGTCGTAATGCGTGATCGCCTGCACTTCCTCGACTGTGAAGCCCTCGCGGAACGCCTGTGCGCAGTTGAGCAGGCGGTCGGGCGTGGGCCGGCCGAGCGCAGCGGTGATCTGGTCGCGGCTGGCGCCTTCGAGCTCGAGCACGCGGTTGAACCCGTCGAGCCCGGTCTCGAGCCCGCGGAGCGCCTTTTGCAGGCTTTCCTTGAAGTTGCGGCCGATCGCCATGACTTCGCCGACCGACTTCATCGCGGTGCCCAGCAGCGGTTCAGCACCCTTGAACTTCTCGAATGCGAAGCGCGGGATCTTGGTCACGACGTAATCGATCGTCGGCTCGAAGCTCGCGGGCGTGGCGCCGGTGATCTCGTTGGTCAGCTCGTCGAGCGTGTAGCCGACCGCCAGCTTGGCGGCGATGCGCGCGATCGGGAAGCCGGTTGCTTTCGACGCAAGCGCCGAGGACCGCGACACGCGTGGGTTCATCTCGATCACGATCAGCCGCCCGTCCTTCGGGTTGACCGCGAACTGGACATTGCTGCCGCCGGTCTCGACTCCGATCTCGCGCAAGCAGGCGATGCTCGCGCTGCGCATGATCTGGTATTCCTTGTCGGTCAGCGTCAGCGCAGGGGCGACGGTGATCGAATCCCCGGTATGGACGCCCATCGGATCGACGTTCTCGATCGAGCAGACGATGATGGCGTTGTCGGCGCGGTCGCGCACGACTTCCATCTCGTATTCCTTCCAACCGAGCAGGCTTTCCTCGACCAGCACTTCGGTGGTCGGACTGGCGGCGAGCCCGGTGCGCACGATGTGCTCGAATTCCGCCTTGTTGTAGGCGATCCCGCCGCCTGTTCCGCCGAGCGTGAAGCTGGGGCGGATGATCGCGGGAAGCCCGGTTCGCTCAAGCACCGCGAACGCCTCGTCCACCGAATGCGCGACGCCGCTGCGCGCAGATTCGAGGCCGATCCTGTCCATCGCCTCGCGGAACCGCTGGCGGTCCTCGGCCTTGTCGATCGCATCGGCATCGGCGCCGATCATCGTGACGCCGTACTTTTCGAGCGTGCCGTCGTTGAACAAGTCGAGCGCGCAGTTGAGCGCGGTTTGCCCACCCATCGTCGGCAGCAGCGCCCAACCCCCCGGAAACTGCGCCGTCTCCTTGGCGATGATCTTGGCGACGATCTCGGGCGTGATCGGCTCGATATACGTGGCGTCGGCGAATTCCGGATCGGTCATGATCGTCGCCGGGTTGGAGTTGATCAGGACCACCCGGTAGCCCTCCTCCTTCAGCGCCTTGATCGCCTGCGTGCCCGAATAATCGAACTCGCACGCCTGCCCGATAATGATCGGACCAGCGCCAATGACGAGGATCGAGGAGATGTCAGTGCGTTTGGGCATCAGATGTCGCTCGGTCCCGGCGGGGGCGTAATGGATTGGATGAAGACGAGATGCAGGTGGTGGCGCGCGGCCCAGTGGCTGACGCAGGCGAGTTCCGCCTTGCTGGGGGCGGGCTTGAGCAGGAACAAGAAGCGCGGGTCGCCGAGCTGGTCAACGTCGGACTCGGCAAGCCGGCATTTCCCGGCGACCGACTGCAGCTCGTTCGCCAAGTAGAGCCGCGGCCCCGCGGCGCACCCGGACAGCAGCGCCGCGAGAACGCCCGAGCCGATCAGCGAATAGCGCGCCGCCGGGCTCATCCGAGCATCCCCACGAACTTCTCGAACAGGTAGTAGCTGTCGTGCGGCCCTGGGCTCGCCTCTGGGTGGTACTGGACGCCGAATGCGCGCTTGCCCTTGACCGCCAGCCCGCAGTTGGAGCCGTCGAACAGGCTGACGTGGGTTTGCTCGACCGTGTCGGGCAGCGTGGTGCCGTCGACCGCGAAGCCGTGGTTCATGCTGGTGATCTCGACCACCCCGTCGGCCAGGCGCTTGACCGGGTGGTTGGCGCCGCGGTGGCCCTGGTTCATCTTGGTGGTCTGCGCGCCGGCGGCGAGGCCGAGCATCTGGTGGCCGAGGCAGATGCCGAAGATCGGCATGTCGCGTTCGAGCAGCGCCTTGATCGTCGGGACCGCGTATTCGCCTGTCGCCGCCGGGTCGCCCGGGCCGTTCGAGAGGAACACCCCGGCGGGATCGAGCGCCATGATCGCCTCGAGCGAAGTCTGCGCCGGCACCACCGTCACCCGCGCCCCGGCTTTGACCAGATTGCGGAAGATGTTGTCCTTGGCGCCGTAGTCGATCGCGACGACGTGCGGCCGCTGCTCCCCCCCTTCGTCGGAAGCATAGCCCTGCCCCAGCTCCCACGGTCCGCCGGTCCACTCTTCGCGGCCCTCACGGGTAACGCGCTGGGCGATGTCCATGCCTTCAAGCCCCGGCCATTCGCGCGCCCGGGCGAGCAGCGCGGGGATATCGAACTGGCCCTTCGGATCGTGCGCGATCACCGCGTTGGGCGCGCCGCCCGTGCGGATGCGGCGGGTCAGCGCGCGGGTGTCCACGCCCGACAGGCCGATCTTGAGGTGGCCTTGCATCCAGTCGTCGAATTCGCGCTCCGAGCGGAAGCTGGACGCGCGGGTTGCCGCCTCGCGCACCACGCACCCGACCGCGCCTTCGACATGCGATTCGGCGTCCTCGCCATTGGCGCCGACGTTGCCGATGTGCGGAAACGTGAAGGTGACGATCTGCGCGGCGTAGGAGGGATCGGTCATCACCTCCTGGTAACCGGTCATCGCGGTGTTGAAGCACACCTCGCCCACCGCGCTGCCGGCGGCGCCAAAGCCCGTGCCCCAGATCACCGTGCCGTCCGCCAGCACCAGGACGCCGGTCGCGCCCTTGGGTTGCGCAGGCGATAAGGCGGACAAGGCCATGGGCTCTCCGTGGGGGTTTCCAGCGATGGTGCTAAGTGGTGGGCGCTATAACCCCCCTACCCCGGCGTCAACCTCGCCAACGGTGAAATGTGCCGCTAATCCCCGTGGCCGCCTGGTCCCTTAGCGAAAGTCCCCCGAAATGCTCCGCGAGCGCATCAAGTCCGAGACCATCGCCGCGATGAAAGGCGGCCAAAAGCAACGCACCGCCGCGCTCCGCCTGATCGCGGCCAAGATCAAGGACCGCGATATCGAATTGCGCACGTCGGATAAGCCGGTCGAGGACGACGCCCTGGTGATCGACGTGCTGCAGAAAATGGCCAAGCAGCGCCGCGAATCGATCGAGATGTTCCGCGCCGGCGGCCGCGCCGAGCTGGAAGCGCAGGAGCGCGGCGAACTCGCGGTGATCGAGGAATTCATGCCCGCGCAGATGGGCGAGGGCGAAACCCGCGCCGCGATCGAGGCGATCAAGGCCGAGCTGGGCGCGAGCGGTCCCAAGGACATGGGCCGGGTCATGGCCGAACTGAAGGCGCGCCACGGCAGCGAGCTCGACATGAGCAAGGCGAGCGGACTGGTCAAAGCCGCGCTCGCCTGACTCGCAGGCGGGCCGATGCCGTTCGGCAGTCTGGAGGCGAAGCGGTTGATTACATTACTTTCCGGCAACTTTGGCTGATCGACGCCAGCACTCGGAACCGAGCGCGAGGACGGCGGTTCTGGGGCTATCCGGACCCGTTTTTCCCGGGCCGGCAGAGAGAGGATTTTTCCATGTTGAAAGCCATCGGCTTGTTTACCGCCACCGCGCTCATCGCGCTCACCGCGCCCGCGAGCGCGCAGATGGCGGCGCACACCACAACTGTCGCGACACCCGCGGGAACGGTCAGCCATACCACCACGGTCGGCACCAAGCGCACGAGCGTGACGAGCGTCTCCACCCGCACGATGCCGGCTCACCCCGTGCATCATCACCGGCACATGAAGCGCCACCATCATCGCATGATGCATCACCCGGCGAGCACGCGCACCTCGACCACGCACACGGTGAGCACGCCTTCGGGCAACACCAAGACCACCACCACCACGACCGTCCACAAGTAAGCGCCGGCCCGGCCCGGCTCATTGCAGAGCCGGGCCGCGGCATTTGCCGGCGATAAGCGGAACGGGACTTAGGCGGCCTTCGGGGGCGCCGCGCACTGCTCCGTAACAATCCACCATTTCCCGTCGGCGTCTTTCTCGTACGCGTCGGTGCACTGGAAAGTGACCTTGTTGGCCGGCACGGCGGTGCTGGTCCCGTCAAATACGCCGCTCGCAACAAAAGTGTCCGCGTCCAGCACCTGTATCTTGACCTGCTTCTGCTCGATCTTGTCGAACTTTGCCGCCGCGAAAGCGTCCTGGTTCTTGTCCCAGGTGGCACGGTCGGTCGTCAGGCCCGGCACCGAGTAGTCGAAGCCCACGACGGTGGGCGCGTAAAGCGCCTTGATCTTGGCCGCGTCCATCGAGCCCCAGGTCGAAACCGTCGCGTCGACGATCTTGGCGGCGTCCGCTTCGCTGATCGGGGCCGCCGCCGGCGTCGCGGGCGCCACGGCCGGCTGGCAGGCAGACGCCGCGAGCGCGAATACGGACATTGTCACCAGCGTTTTTGTTTTGATCATGGCACTTTCTCCCGAGTGGCGAAGTGACCCTCGCCAAGGTGCGACCCGCCCGGCGACTCGCCAGTGGCCGGGACACTAGCGACAGACCCGCCAGGATACGCCCATCTTTATGCCCGGTGCGGTTGGGGCGACTCGGGCGATACGGTATGCCCGCCGAGTGACCCCGCCCGCCGATAACCCCTGAGCGATGAGTTTGTCCCCCCAGTGGCTGGACGAACTGCGCGCGCGCGTGACGCTGTCGAGCGTGATCATGCGCACCACCAAGCTCCAGCGCGCGGGACGCGAATGGAAAGCGTGCTGCCCGTTCCATAACGAGCACACCCCCAGCTTCACGGTCAATGACGAGAAGGGATTCTATCACTGTTTCGGATGCGGCGCGCACGGCGATGCGATCCGCTGGATGACTGATCAGCGCGGGCTCGCGTTCATGGACGCGGTCAAGGAACTGGCCGCCGAGGCCGGGCTCGAAGTCCCCGCCCCCGACCCGCGCGAGGCGCAGCGGGCCGAACAGCGCGCCACCTTGCATGACGTCATGGCGGCAGCCCAGGCGTGGTACCGCGCGAGCCTCGACACAGGCGAAGCCGCGCGGGCCGCTGCCTACCTCAAGTCGCGCGGGTTCGATGCGCATACGATGGAGAGGTTCGGCTTCGGATATGCGCCAAATAGCCGCCACGGCGTGAAGAAGGCGCTGGCGCAGTACGACGAAGCCATGCTGATCGAGGCGGGCCTGCTGATCCAGGTCGACGACCGCGATCCCTACGACCGCTTCCGCGACCGCCTGACGATCCCGCTCCACGACCCGCGCGGGCGAGTCATCGGGTTTGCCGCGCGCATCCTCGACGCCGCAAAAAAAGACGCTCCGAAGTATCTGAATTCGCCCGATACACCGCTATTCGACAAGGGCCGCACCCTGTTCAATCTGCACCGAGCGGCGCCGGCGGCACGCCAGGCCGGGCGGATCGTAGTGGTCGAAGGCCAGATGGACGTCATCGCGCTCGCCGCGGCCGGGATCGAGGAAGCGGTCGCGCCGATGGGCACCGCGCTGACCGAAGCGCAGATTGAGCTGCTGTGGCGCCAGGCCGACAAGCCGATCCTGTGCTTCGACGGCGATGCCGCCGGCCAGCGCGCGGCGATGCGCGCGATCGGCCGGGTATTGCCGATGCTGCGTCCCGGCCATTCGCTGCAGTTCGTAACCCTCCCCGCCGGGATGGACCCGGACGATCTGATCCGCCGCGATGGGCCGGCCGCGCTCGAGCGCCTGCTCGCCAGGCCGCGGAGCCTCGTGGACACGTTGTGGGAACGCGAGCGCGATGCAATCTCGCTCGCCTCGCCCGAGGACAAAGCCGGGCTCAAGGCGCGGCTGCTGGGCCATGTCGAGACGATTCAGCAGCCCGACATCCGCTCGCTCTACCGCCGCGAGCTGCTCGAGCGTTTTTCCGCCTTCGCGTTCCCGCCGCGCCCGGTTCGCGATGCGCGTCCGCAGCCGGGCAAGCGCTGGGGCCAGCTGATGGTCGGCTCGCTCGCGCCCGGCAGCGCCGAAACGCTGGGCCGCTCCGCCGCGGGCGGATCGCGCGATGCCCTGGCCCGCGCGGTGTTCGCGGGCCTGGCACTTCATCCCGACCAGATTGGCCGCCACGCCGAAGCTCTGCTCGATCTCGCCTCGGCCGAACCGCGCCTGGCTCCGGCTATCGACCGGCTGCTCGATCATGCGGGCAGCCTTGAAGGCGCGAGCACAAGTCCTATCTTTGCGCCGGGTCCCCACCCGAATTTGGACAAGCTGCGCTTCGCCTTTCTGGCGGCGGACACCGATCCGCAGGCCGCGCGCGATGATCTGGCCGAAGCGGTGGCGCTGCTGGTCGAGTGGCCGGCGCTGGATGCGGCGATTGCCGCGGCCACCGCCCGGTTCGAGGCCGACCCCGAAGGCTCGATTGCCGAGCAGCAACGACTCGGCAAACGAAAGCTGGAATTGCAGGGGCGACTCGGGCAGATGGCCCGGAAACGCGCCGCTGCTGCGGAGTTGCATGAACAACGCCCAGGCGCGGACGCTTCCGTGCCGGGCGAACATAAGACAGGTTGAACGACAGTTATGGCGGCCGAAGACACGACCGGAACCGACGATGCACCGCTGATCGACCTCAACGAGGCGTCGATCAAGAAGCTGATCGCGAAGGCGAAGCGGCGCGGCTACATCACCGTGGACGAGCTCAACGAAGCCCTGCCGCAAGACCAGATGTCGACCGACCAGATCGAGGACGTGATGTCCGCGATCTCGGAAATGGGCGTCAATGTCGTCGAAACCGACGAAGATGCGGCTGACGAAGAGAGCGACGCGGAGGAAGAGGAAAACGCCGCCGCCGACGAGGAAGAAGCCGACGCCGACAGCGGCCACGTCCCCGAAAAGAAACGCAAGGAAACCACCGAGCGCACCGACGATCCGGTGCGGATGTACTTGCGCGAGATGGGCGCGGTCGAGCTGCTCAGCCGCGAAGGCGAAATCGCCATCGCCAAGCGGATCGAAGCCGGCCGCGACACGATGATCATGGGCCTGTGCGAAAGCCCGATCACGTTCCACGCCATCATCATGTGGTCCGAAGCGCTCAACGGCGGCGAGATGCAGCTGCGCGAAATCCTCGATCTCGACGCCATGCTGTCGAAGGAACCTCCGGTCGAGAAGATGGAGGCGGAGAACCAGGAAGCCGATT
>JBDSUJ010000119.1:0-6727 GCA_039927815.1 Croceibacterium sp.
CGCCGACGCCGACCACGGTCGCCTGGCCGCCGAGTTTGCCTTCGGAACCCACCTCGCGGGCCACCCGCGTCACCTCCGAAGCGAAGGAGTTCAACTGGTCCACCATGGTATTGATGGTCTTTTTCAACTCCAGGATTTCGCCTTTTACGTCCACGGTGATCTTCCGGGAAAGGTCGCCCTTCGCCACAGCGGTGGTCACCTCGGCGATATTGCGCACCTGGCCGGTCAGGTTCGCCGCCATCGAGTTGACATTCTCGGTCAAGTCCGCCCAGGTGCCGGCCACGCCGGGCACTTGCGCCTGCCCGCCCAACTTGCCTTCGGTGCCAACCTCGCGCGCCACACGCGTCACTTCGCTGGCGAACCCGTTGAGCTGGTCGACCATCGTGTTGATGGTGTTTTTGAGCTCGAGGATTTCACCCTTCACGTCGACGGTGATTTTCTTTGACAAATCGCCCAGCGCCACGGCCGTGGTCACTTCGGCGATGTTGCGGACCTGCCCGGTGAGGTTGGCCGCCATCGAGTTCACGTTGTTGGTCAGGTCCGCCCAAGTTCCGGCGACGCCCTTGACGCGCGCCTGACCACCCAGCTTGCCTTCGGTGCCGACCTCACGCGCCACGCGGGTCACTTCGGACGCGAAGCTGCCGAGCTGCTCGACCATGGTGTTGACCACTTTGCCGATGCGCAGGAATTCGCCCTTGAGCGGTCGGCCATCGATTTCGACTGCCATCGACTGTGACAGATCACCCTTCGCCACCGAGCCGATGACGCGTGCTACCTCAGTGGTCGGCTGGACCATGTCGTCGATCAATTCGTTGACGGCGCGCAGCTTGGTTTCCCAGCTTCCGGTGGCGCCGCGCACCTTGGCCCGTTGCCCGATCTTGCCTTCCTTGCCGACGGTCTTGGCCAGCCGTTCGAACTCCTCAGTGATCTGCTGGTTCAGGCCGACGACTTCGTTGAACAGCATCGCGATTTCGATGTCGGCGTCCGAACCGTGTTCAGCCAAACGGACGTTGAAATCGCCGCGGCGGAGTTTTCTGAGCGCCAGGATAAGGTCACGGCGATTATCATAGCCGTGCGCTTGCGCGGTGACTGCGTCCATCGACCCCTACTCCAATCCCGTCAGCAGGGTCCCGACAACCCTCCTAATTCCGCAACCGATCTCTCCAGCGGGGGTTCCCAGAAATCGGCAAAATTAAAGGTTTCACGGCCGTTAACCTTGTCTCGCGACCCCGCGTTGACGACCCCGCGGATATCTCGATTGGGTGCGCAACTCGCTCACCCTCGGCAGGACGCTTTGGCGAACCCTCTTCGGCTTTGGCCTGATCGGCGTTGCGCCATCGCCGGCGCATGCGTCGGAGCTCTTGTCCGCCCCTATGGCGCTGGTTGCCGCGTTCGGCACGGTCTGCGGCGCCGCCCCGTCGTCCGCCGGTTACTCCGCTGCCACGCCGTCGCCCAGCAAGGCCAGTTCGCTGCTCGGGGGGCTCCTAGCGCGCTCGATCGCATTCGCCTGGAACAGGACACGGGCGCAACGCTAGCGGCCAGCACGATCCAGCTGCCCATGGTGGAGTTGCAGCGGCAGCCCGCACTCGCGCCCGCCGCCGCCCCGCCTAACGAATCGGCCGCCTGCCTGCGCTGGCTCCAGCCGCAATTGGCCCTGCCGACCATGTCACCCACGCCCATGGCGCCCGCGTCTGGCGATATCCTCGCGAGCAAGCGGCTGGCGATCCGGCACACCATGTTCGATGCCGATTGGCAGCGCGTTCGGAGCGAACGGATCAGCCCGGCCCGCTATGCCCGGGCGCTAGGCAGCGCACCGCAGGCGCCCGCAACGGCGCTTGGGCGCGTCAACGCGTGGGTCAACCATAACATTGCCTACGTCGAAGACCGCGCCCTGTTCGGCAAAGCGGATTATTGGGCTGGAGCTGTCCGCACGCTCAAGCTGCGGCAGGGCGATTGCGAGGATATCGCGCTCACCAAGATGCAGTTGCTGGCAGCAGCGGGCATCCCGCGCGACGACATGGTCCTGACGATCGCCCGCGATCTGGTGCGCGGCGCCGATCACGCGATCCTGATGGTCAAGCAGGACGGGCGCTACGTCATGCTCGACAACGCGACCGACACGGTCCTCGACGCTTCCGCCGCCAACGATTATCGGCCGGTTCTCAGCTTCGGCCAGCACCAGGCATGGCTCCACGGTTACCAGCCCGCCGCGCTTACCGTTCAGTAAGCGCGGTTCCAAACGCCTTTTCCACCGGCTTCAGCAGATAGCTCAGGATGTTGCGGCGCCCGGTCAGGATTTCGACATCGCAAATCATCCCGGGGACGATGGGCAGCCGCTGACCGCCTCGCACGATGTACGAGCGGTCGGTCTCGACCAGGACCGTGTAGAAGGCCTGGCGCTCGGCCTCGTCGAAGATGCTGTCGGCCGAAAGCTGCCGCACGCGGCCGCGCAAGCCGCCGAAGATCGAGAAATCGTACGCGGTGACTTTCACGTTGGCGCGATCGCCAATCTTGATGAAAGCGATGTCCTTGGGCGCCACGCGTGCTTCGATCAGCAGCTTCTCGCCCACCGGCACGATCTGCATGATCTTCTGCCCGGCATTGACGAAGCCGCCGACGGTTGTGATCTGAACATCGTTGACGATGCCGTCGGCCGGCGCGCGCAATTCATTGCGCTGCTGGCGAGCCTCGGCGCCGCGGATCGTCTCGGCGTTGACCGCGATCTTGGTGGTGATCTCGCTGCGTTCGTTGAGCGCCTGCTGGCGAAAATCGAGGCGCGCGGCATTGAGTTCCGCTTGGGCCTGGCTGATCGAGGCCGCGGCGCGCGCGCCGGCCTGCCGTGCGGCAGACAGCCGCCCCTGGACGTCGACGTAATCGCGCTGTGCGGTCAACAGGTCGGTCTGCGGCACGATCCCCTGGCGCGCCAGCGGCGCCAGCATGTCGACCTGCTGCTTGTCGAGCCGCGCGCTGTCCTCGAGCGAGGCAGCTGTCGCTTGCGATTCCTGCAAGTCGCGCCGGCGCTGCTCGACCGCCGAGGCCAGCCCGCTTTCGCGCGATCGCGCGGTTGCAACCCGGACCTGCTGCAGGCGCTGTTCGTCGGCACAATCGACACCGGCGCCGCAGCCAAGCGCACGCCCGCCTGCCTCCTGGTTCAGCCGGTCGGCGCGGACCGCCAGGCGATCGTTCTCGGTCTGCAACTGGCCAAGCGCCGACGACGCCTGGGCATCGTCCAGCCGCACCAGCAACTGGCCGCGCTTCACTGACTGCCCGTCCTGGAGCCTGCGCTGCAGGTCCAGAAGATGCGGCGGGTCTTGCGGTCCGCTTCACGATACCAGGAAAACATTGCCATGTGCGCGGGCTGCCTTGTTACCGACAGGAATCCTCTGCCTTCGCCTTAACGCAGGGGACGTGAAAGCTAAACCAGCTAGAAAGGCAGACTTTACCCGCACGGCCCGGCGAGTTGCCGCACCGGCCCCAAATCCAGCGCCGCAGCTTGCATCCGCCATCCGCGGCCCGCAGGGCGCCTACATTTGCGATGGAGACAGACATGAGCGGCCCTGATCGACTGTTTTCGCTGGCCGGCAAGACGGCACTGGTGACCGGCGGTTCGAGCGGCATCGGCGCCATGATCGCGCGTGGCCTGGTACGCCGCGGCGTGCGCACTTACGTGACGGGTCGCAACATCCCCCGGCTCGAAGCGTTCGCGGCCGAACTGGCCGAGATGTACCCAGGCGGCTGCGTACCGCTCATCGCGGATTTGTCTCCGGCCGATGGCACGGGGCAACTGGCCGCAGCCCTGGCACAGCGCGAGGACAAGCTCGGCATCGTGGTGAACAATGCCGGCACAAATACTGCCGGTGCGTTGGCGACGCTGACGGCCGAGGCCTGGGATGAAGTCCTGGGGGTGAACTTGCGCGGGCCGGTGCTCTTGGTGCAAGCATTGCTACCGCTGCTGCGCGCGGCCGCCACCGCGCAGGACCCGGCCCGGGTCATCAACGTCGGCTCGATCGGCGGGCTCCATTTGCCTGGGTGGGAAGCGCACCCCTATGGCGCTTCCAAAGCGGCGCTCCATCACGTGACCCGTTCGCTCGCCAAGGCCCTTGGGCCGGATCACATAACCGTCAATGCGATCGCGCCGGGCCCTTTTCCATCAAACATGCACGACACTTCGTCGGATGCGACGCAGCGGGCGATCGCCCATTCCATTCCCCTCAACCGGGCTGGCGAGGCGGACGATGCGGAAGGTGCGGTGGTATTCCTGGCGTCGCGCGCCGGCGCCTACGTCAATGGCCACGTGCTCCCGCTCGATGGCGGATATATCGCCGCACTTTAATAGCGTACGCAACGCTTTGGGCCGCTTCGATCAAGACGGCGCGGGGTCCTGCGGGAATGGCTGGGGCAGGCGGGAGCGACAGCGGTGCAATCGAACAACTTGATCCTCCACAATGTCCGCACCGTCCGTATCGGCCCGGGCGCGGCCGATGCGTGTGCCGGCGACCTGTTCGCGGCCGGTTCCCGCCGCGTGGTGGTCGTAACCGGCACCCCTATTCGCGGACTTTGCGCCGGTCTTGAGAAGGGGCTCTCGGCCGCCGGGTGTGCCAGCCTGGTGTTGGAGGCCAGCGAGGGCGAGCCGACGACGGAGGATCTTGCCACTGCCCTGGAGAACGCCCGTGAATTCGGGTGTGACGGGGTAGTCGGACTCGGCGGTGGGAGCGCGATGGACGTGGCTAAGCTGATCGCCGCGCTGGTCACGGGCGAGCAGACATTCGCGCAAGTGGCCGGGGGGGAATCACTCAACGGTCGCTCGATCCCGCTGGCCTGCATACCGACCACGGCGGGAACGGGGAGCGAAGTCACCCCCATCGCGATCGTCGAAGACGTGGCCGCCCAACTCAAGAAAGGTGTTGTGAGCCCGTATCTCGTGCCCGACTTCGCTTACCTCGATCCCGAGTTGACCCGCACCATGCCGCGCGGCGTGACCGCCGCGACCGGGATCGACGCGCTGACTCATTGCATTGAATCGTACGCCAACCGCTTCGCGCACCCGGTGGTCGATGGCTGGGCCCTCGAAGGTATCCGCTTGATCGGGCAATATCTCGAGCGGGCCTGCGCCGATGGCGGCGACATGGAAGCGCGCGCCGGCATGTTGCGGGCAAGCCATCTGGGCGGGCAATGCCTCGGCCCCGTCAACACCGCCGCGGTCCATGCCCTGGCCTATCCGCTCGGCGGTGAGTTCCACATTCCGCATGGCGTCGCCAACTCGCTACTGCTGCCGCATGTGCTACGCTTCAACCTTGTCGCGGCGCCGGACCGCTATGCCGAGATCGCCGGCGCCCTGGGCATTGAGCGCACCGCTGACCCGGCTGCCGACGCTTTGCGGGGCATCGAGCGGATCGAGTCTCTGTCAGCCGCGATCGGGATCGAGCGTCGCTTGTCCGCTTTCGGCATCAGCCCGAACATGCTGCCGCACATGGCCGCCGCGGCGATGACCGCGCAGCGGCTGCTGATCCGCAACCCGCGCGAAGTTACCGAAGCCGATGCGCAAGCGATTTATCAGGCCGCGCTCTAGCCGCGCTGCAAACCACTGTTGAAGGACTGAGCCCATGGCCGATCAGGACGTGCTGCGATTGAATGCCGAACTGTCTTTGCAGCTGGCGGAATACTGGCACGAAATAGACTTCAACGGGGGCCGCGAGGCTTCCGGCTACTACGTGCCGGAGGCCGAGTTTCATGGGCAGCAGGCAAGCTACATCGGGGCAGCCAAGATTCAGCAGTTCTACGATTGGCGGCGCGAACAGGGGCCGCGTCTGTCCGTGCACAGCTTCACTAATCACCGCGCCCGGTTCACCGGCCCGGACAGCGCGGAAGCTACCAATTTCCTGATGCTATACGCGGCCAATGGTGAGCGTACTCTGCCGACGCACCCGCCCATCACGATTTCGCTCGCGACCGATAAGTATGTGCGCCGCGATGGGGCTGGTTATGTACCTGGCGCCAGTTCGAACATCTGTTCGAAGGTGGCGCGCCGATAACCAATCCTAATCTGGACGATGAAAAGTGAGCCAAGCGGCGGTGCACCCGGCACGGGGCGCCTTGAGTGAGCCGGATCTGCTCGTCTCGCGCGCGCTGATCGGCGGGCAATGGGTGGCTGGCAGCGGAGCGCCGATCGGCGTCGAAGACCCCTTCACGCTCGAACTGTTCGGCGAAGTCCCCAACCTCGGCCGGGCCGAAACTGAGCGGGCGATTGCGGCGGCGAGTGACGCGCTGCCCCCGTGGGCGGCCCGTCCGGCCCGCGAGCGGGGGGCGATCCTGCGCCGCTGGTTCGAGCTGATGATACAACATCGCGACGACATCGCCCGGTTGATCACGCGCGAGAACGGCAAGACCTATCGGGAGGCCCAAGGCGAGATCGATTATGGCGCGGGCTTTATCGAATTCTACGCCGACGAGGCGACCCGGGCGCTCGGCGAGATCATACCGGCCTCGGTGCCGGGCCGCCGTCTGCTGGCCGAACGCGAGCCGGTCGGGGTGTGCGCGGCGATCACGCCGTGGAATTTTCCGCTCGCCATGCTCACGCGCAAAGTCGGTCCGGCACTTGCGGCGGGGTGTACGATGGTGGTCAAGCCGGCCTCTATGACGCCGCTGACCGCCTTGGCCTTCGCCAAGTTGGGCGAGGAAGCGGGCGTGCCCGCGGGCGTGTTCAACATACTGACCGGATCGGCCCGCG
>JBDSUJ010000120.1:0-14690 GCA_039927815.1 Croceibacterium sp.
TTGGCGTCCAGCTCGAGCGGCCCGCCTTGTACAGCGCCTGGGCCTGGGGTGTCATCGGCGGCAACTTGCCGTTGCGCGGCTCGACGATCATCGAAGTCCGGCTCTGGCCGCCGAGATACTCGATCCAGTGGCCGTTGCTGATGCGGTTTTCCTGCTCTTCCTTCTTGTACCCGGTCTCAAGCTGGGTCACGCGGGCCTGCTCGGCGGCCAGCTCGGCCGGGGTCTTGAAGAAGCGCTCGCCGTACTGATCGGGCCGGGTAACGGGCATTTCGGCAACGTCGTTGATCGGCCATGTCCCGCGCAGGTCGGGATCGCCCCACGCCGTCTTCTTGGGCTGATAAGCAGTCGATACCGCCGGCATCACCGTCAAGTCGGCAGGCGGTGGTTGCGCGTTCACGACCGTACTGCCGGCGAGCAACAGGGCGCCCAGCAAGGTGGATTTGCGGATCACCGGACGGCCCCCTGGGCGGCCGGGGCGCGCGCCTCGGCAACCGCGCCGGTCTTGCCCTCGGCACGCTCCGCACGACTGGCGGTGATAAAGTTCCGTACCTGCACGTCGCCTTCATGGCAGGCGTATTCGTAGATCCCGAACTTGTCGTCGCGCTGCCATTCGAGCCGCGCGGACCACGGGGCGGTGAACACGACCGGGTCGGTCCAGGTGAATTCGTAGACGATCTGCTCGGGCCCGACCATCGTGAAGCGCTCTACCAGCCGCGCCTGCTCGCTAACTGGCGTGTCATTCTCGCCCGGCGAGCCGGTGGTGCCGATATTGGTCGCGCTGGGGCCCGGCTTGAAGTTGGTCGTCTCGACCACGAGCGTGTTGCCGTTCTCCCATCGGCCGCGGCTTTCGCCCAGCCAGTTGTGGATCGAGGTGGGGATCGCGGCGCGGCCGTCGGTCGGGATAATGCGGGTTTCGTGGACCATTTCCAGCTGCAGCGCGACGACGCCCGGTGACTGGAAAATACGCATCCCGTTGTTGTACATGAACGGGAACATCGACGCGGGCAGCCCGCGCGTGATGCATCGGTCCCAGGTGTCGAAGTCGGTCCAGCTGTCGAACGACTGGCCCCGCCGCCAGCTCGAACGCATAGCCGCTGAAAGCTTTCTGCCTTCGGCCGTAAAGGCGGGAAGCCGGCCGTTGGCAGGCGCGGTTATCCAGCTGGTGCGGCGATTGGCATTGGCCACTTCGGCCCAATGCCCGATACCCATCGTGCCTTGCTTGTCCTCGGTCTGGTAGCGCTGCGCGAGGACTTTAACTTCCTTGTCGCGGGCGGCGAACTCCTCGTCGGTCAGATAAGCGCGCTCGCCGTATTTGGGATCGCGTTGCAGCGGCGTGCGGCCGTTGAGGTGGTCGATCGGCCACCCGCCGCGGAAATCGGGTTCACCCCACGCGGTTTTCTTCGCCTTGTAGGTCGTCGGCACCGCGACCAGCTTGGTCAGGTCCGTTGGCGTCGTTTGCTGCGCCACCGCCGGAACGGCCAGCGCGCAAGCCGCGAGCAGCAAGGCAGACGCGATACGCATTCGACTTTCTCCTGTCAGTGCCGGGGCAGCGCGAAGGTGATGTATTTGCCGGACCCGGGAGGCGGGGCGCCCTTCTGGTTGAACAGGCCTTCGCCCCCGACCGGCAGGGTGATGTACTGGCGCCCGCCGACCGAATAGACCGCCGGCACCCCTTCGGTGGCAGCGTCGAGCTTGTAGGACCACAGCACCTTGCCGGTCGCGGAATCGCGGGCCCGGAACGTGCGGTCGCCCGCCGTGCCGACGAACAGCAGGCCGCTCGCGGTCGCTACGGGGCCCCCGCGCGGCGCTTGGCTGCCGGTGTTGTCGACCCCCTGCTGCTGCGCGGGAATGCTGTCGCCGTCGGGAATGCGGTAGATGATCTTGCCGCTGTTCATGTCGTACGCCGTCAGGAACGACCACGGCGGTTTGACCCCGACCATGCCGTTGCTCTGGATCATGAAGTCCACCGGCGACTTGTACGTCACCAGCCCGGGATTGCTGTTGGGCATGGCGGCGAGAGTCTTGGCCTGATCATTTTCAGGGTTCATCTTGATCACCACCGGGATCTCGCGGCTGACCACGAAGAATCGCTGGCGGCCCGGATCGACCGCGCTGGTGCCGAAGTTGGCGCCCCCGTTATGCCCCGGCCACGAGATCGTGCCGCGCACGCTGGGGGGCGTGAACAGCCCTTCGTTGCGGCTGCCCAAGATCTTGTCGCGCAGCTTGGCCTTGTCCTCAGCCGAGATGTAGGGGTTGATGTCATCGACGGTCATCCGGCCCTGGCGCGCGAACGGCTGGATCACGGTCGGGAACGGCTGGGTCGGGCTGGCCTGCTCGCCCGGCAGGTCGGACGCCGGGACAGGTCGTTCTTCGATCGGCCAGATTGGGTCCCCCGTCAGGCGGTTGAACACGAACACGAAGCCGTGCTTGGTCGCCTGGATCACCACCGGGATTTTCCGGCCGCCCTTGGTGATGGTCATCAGCTTGGGTGCGTTGGGCACGTCGAAGTCCCACAAGTCATGGTGGATCATCTGGAAGTGCCACAGGCGCTTGCCGGTGCGCGCATCGAGCGCGATCAGCGAGTTTGCGAACAGGTTGTTGCCCGGGCGGTTGCCGCCGTAGAAATCGTAGCGCGCGGTCCCGGTTGGAATATAGGCGATGCCGGTTTCCGGATCGATCGTGAATTCCGACCAGTTGTGGACACCGCCGAATTTCTCGCGATCCTTCTCCGGCCAGGTGTCGGAGCCGAATTCGCCCACCCGCGGCACAACGTGGAACACCCACTTGAGCGCGCCGGTGTGGACGTCATAGGCTTGGATGTCGGCCGGCGCGGACGCGTATTCATAAGCGCCAGCGGGCAGCGAGACGATATAGGTGTCCTGGAATATGCGGCCCGGATTGTCGGTCATCAGCGGGCGCGCGGGCATGACCGAGCCGGGGGGCAGCGAATCGCGCAAATCGACTTTGCCGTCTTTGCCAAACCCGGCGATGAACTGGCCGGTCTTGGCGTCCAGCGCGCGGATGTAGCCGTCCTTGAGCATCATCAGGCGCTCTTCGCCGTTGGCACCGCGCCAGTAATTGACTCCCCGGCCACTGACCCGGCCGGCTTCGGTGCTTTTCCAGATCTGTGTGCCGGTGGCCGGGTCGAGCGCAACGATCTTGCCGTCGCCGGAGACCAAGTACATCCGCCCGCCCGCGACGGTCGGGTTGAAGTGCGGCGGCTGGCCCGGACCGGCCTCGAACGTCCACGCAACTTGCAGGTTCTTGACGTTGGCCGGGGTGATTTGGGTGAGCGACGAATACTGCGAACTGTCCGATCCGCCCAGGTAGGCGTCCCATCCGGTAAAGTCGAAATTGCCCTTGGCAGCGGCGGGATTGACCTGGGCCGCGCCGGAACCGGAGAGCATCACGGCCGCCGCAGCGGCCAGCACGCCGCCGATAAGCGGGCGGGCGGCGATCAGGCGATCAGAAAAAAAGCGTGGCGAACGATCCACTGCGTGCTCCCATGTCATTATAGTCCGCCGATCCCAGGCGCGACGGTTGCGTTAGTCCTAGACGAATTGTGGCCGTCTCAACAAGGGTGCGATCTGTCGCAAATTGACTCAATCCGAAATCTGAACGGCCCGAAATTGGATCGCCGCAGATCGCAACGGGTGCGTCAGCGCGGCTGCAGGTCGCGCGGATGTTCGCCCGCTTCGTTGAAGATCACCGCCCCCGTGAAGCCACCCGCCGCATCGACCGTCAGGGAAACCGCTTCGAGCGACTGATTCTGCCAGAACCACCCGTGGATGCCGGTGAACGGCGCCATATAGACGGCGCTTTGCGATGCGGCGTCGGCAATGACGAAGCTTTCGGTCATCGGGTTGCCGCCCTGGTCGGGCACCGAATGTTCGTCGAAGTGCACCGGTGCGGAGGTTTTCCAGGCGAACTGCATCGGCTGGCCTTGAGCCATGCGATACTTCATCTCGATGCTCTCGTAGGGCAGCAACTGGTACTGCCAGTGGTCGGTTCGCACCGCGGTCGGGCTCGCTAGACCCTTGGCGGCGAGATTGGCGCGCAAGGCGGCCTCGTCGGGCTGCGCACCGGCCTTCAAGGGGTACAGGACATCGGTCCGCTTCCGCCCGCGCTCAAGATAGATGTTGGCGCCAGTGCCGCTCTTGGCGAGGCCGGTGAGGCCGGTTTTCTCGCCGAACCCGGTAAGGTCTATGCCGAGCTCGGCCGGGAGCACGAATAACACCGCCGCTACGGCAGCGGCCACTAGCGCCACCGTCGAGCCGATCGCGACCTGTCGGCGCGAGGGCGACGCGACTTGAGGGCTAGTCGCATTCATGACTGAACATACCCCGCGATCTGGTTGATCGTCAGCGCGATGCCGCCCAGCAGCAGCGCCATGTTGGCGTAGATGGCGCCCCTGGCGAAGCTGGCATGAGCGCGCCAGAAATTGAGCAGCACCACGACGACCGCCAGCACGATGACCTGACCTGCCTCGACCCCGATGTTGAAGGCGACCAGGTTTGCCAGCAGTCCGTTCGCGTTGACCGCCATGTCCTGCAGTTTGGTCGCCAGCCCCAGGCCGTGAAACAAGCCGAACACCAGCACGGCCAGCTTGGTGTTGATGGAAATGCCGAAGCGCTTGAACCCGCCGAGGTTATCGAACGCTTTGTACATCACCGAAAAGCCGATGATCGCGTCGACGATGTGGCTGTTGAGCCCGGTGCCGAGCAGGACCCCAGCCAGCAGCGTGGTCGAATGCCCGAGGGTGAACAGCGATACGTAGACGACCACGTCGCGCAGGCGGTAGAGGAAGAACACCACCCCGATCAGAAACATCACATGGTCGATCCCGGTCACCATATGCTTGGCGCCGAGATAGAAGAACGGCATCGGAGCCGGGCCCTGGATTGACTGGACGTAAGTCTTGTTGGCTTCGGACAGATCGTGCGCCAGAGCGCCGCTGGCGGCGAAGAGCAACGCCGTTAGCGCCAGCCAACCGAAGAGTCTGACCAGCGAGCGGTCGTCAGGCCAGCGCAGCGCGATATCGCGCATCGACGACCTCCCAGTCGAGGTTCGCCATGACCGCATCGACATATTTTGCCGCCTGCGTTCCGTAATCCATGTGATAGCTATGCTCGTACATATCTAGCGCGATCAGCGGCACTCCGGCGATCGGCCCATGCATATGGTCCCACGCCCAATAGTTGTGAAGCGAACGGGTGTGGGTGTTGTAACTCAGGATTGCCCAGCCGGAGCCGCCAGCGAGCGACATCGCTGTGCGGCGAAACTCGGTTTCCCAAGCACCTTCGCTGCCAAACGCGGCGCCCAGGGCCTGTGCGACGGATCCCGCCCGTCGGCCATTCCCGCCGAGCCCGTCGAAATAGAGTTCGTGCAGCACCACCGAACCCGTGCGGTGCAATTCCTCGCGCTTCAAGTCGCCGTAGATTATCGGAGGAAAGTCTTTCTCCGCCAAAGCACTCGCCAGACGTATCTCGACCATGTTCAGCGCCTTGACCGATCCCTGGTAATTATTCTCCCAGTGTGATCGGATGAGCTTCTCCGACAAACCGGGAAGCTTGGCCGGGTCGAACCGCAGTGGCCGGGGAGCATGTTGGCCCGCGAACGCGGGTACCGAGGCGATTGCGGGCTGGGCAGTGGCAGGGCCGGTGGTGGAAAGCGAAACCGCCGCGGCGCCTGCTCCAGCCGCGAGTATGGCATCTCTGCGGGTTAAATTATTGATTGGAAGTCTCCCTTTACAACTTCAAACCGAACCTGGGGCCGGCCCACACCATCGCCGAATAGAGCACCATCGTCAGCACGCAGCCGAGCGCAAGCGATAGCCAGAACGGTAGCCCGTGGCGCAACAGGGCCGGGATCAACAGGAACATCGGCAAACTCGGCAGCACGAACCAGAACGTCGATCCCGCATGCGAGGCGAGCCGCGCACGATCGTGCGTGTCATGCCACAGCCACACCATCGCGAGCACCGAAACCAACGGCAGCGAGACAATCAGCGCGCCCCATCCGGGCCACCGGCGCGCGACTTCCGAGGCGAGCGCGACAACCACGCCGGAGACGGCAGCCTTGAGCAGCAGGTACCACATGGTCAGGCCTCAGCTTGCTCCCTGGGCCTTAGTGTCCTTGGGATAGGCCATGTGGCACGCGCTGCACACCGCGTACACGGTACCGGCAACCTCGAACACCTTGTCGGGGTTCTTGGCCTTGGCGGCTGCCTCGGCCTGCTGGCTCACAGTTACCAGATCCTGGCTGAACTTGGTCCAGTCCGCGTTCCGACCCTCGGCATAGCCCGGCGTTTGCAAAAGCTTGCCGTGGGCCTGGAGGTCGGCCGCAGACTGAGCCACCTTCTGCCACGTGGCATCGGTCTGAGGCACGATGTCGTGGTTGCCGGTCTCGTCGCTGATGTACTGAACTGCGTCGAAATAAATCTTGGACGCCGGATCGACCTTTTGGGCCATGAACTGCTGGATGGTCAGCTCGGGCTTTGCGGCGCCTTTGCACCCCGCCATAGCGGTGAATCCCAGACAGAGGGCGGCTGCTGCAATCTTGATCATCCCACACTTCCCCTCGTCCGGTCTTGGCGGGCCATAGCCGGGTCGGCGCCGCGGGTGCCAGTTAATAACCGTAATTGTCCGCGTTACAGGCTTTTAGATTGACAAAGTCCGGTAGGTGACAGGGCGATACATCTCCCGTAAAGCCGGCCCTTGCCACAGGAACGGGCCAACAGGCCTGCGGTCGTCAGGCAAGCCGGACGCAGATTACACGGAGATTGATGTGAACCGACTGGCGGCTTTTCCCGCACGTTCCAAGCTGATGCTTTGTGGCGCCGCGATCGCGGTGCTGACGCTTCCTGCGGCACTAGCCAGCGCGCAGGACGCGCCTGCCAAGATGCCCGAACTCACAGCCGAGCAGGTTACCAAGGGCCGGCAACTGTTCGCCGATTGGTCGTGCGGCGGGTGCCATACGCTCAAGGACGGTGACGGCACGGGCTCGATCGGACCGTCGCTCGACGGCAACCCCCGCCTCGACCACGCGCTGGTCGTGGATCGGATCACCAACGGGTCCGGCCCGATGCCCAGCTTCGGCGGACAGATCCCCGATACCGATATCGCGCTGCTGGCGAGCTATGTGATCCAGGCGAAGAAATAGCCTTTATCCCGTCCGGTTTGTGGAAGATCAGTTCGCCCGGTTACCGGGCGGCTGGACGCTGCGGTTCACTTGCGCGAAGTAATTGGTCACCCCGTCGGGGTCGTTGAGCCACACCGTCACCAGATCGAACCCGGTCAATTTGTTGAGTGGCGTTTCGACCGCGATACCGCGCGCCTTGCCCTTGGCGTCGACCATCGGCGCGTCGCTGATCACATACTGAATCCCGGCGCTGCCGTTGTCGACCGATTTCCCGCCGCTGTGGTAGAGATAGAGCGTGGTTTCCTTGTGGCGATACGGATAGAGCATCAGCCCAAGGCGTTTGTCCCTAACCGGCGGCAATTCGTCGAGGCCGACGAACTCGCGATAGAAGGCGCGGCTTTTGGCCAGGTTGGAAGTGTTGATGCCGACCCCGACGCCGTCGTTTGAGCCGTCTTTGGCGCCGAGCCTGATCACGATCTCGACCTGGAATCCGCCGGGATCCGCGACCAGCGCGGCCTGGGTGCCGTCTCCCTGGGCGGCAAATTGCGGCACGGCCAGCCCGGCGGCGACGAAGCGGTCCTGCACCGTCTTGGCGTCGGGATAAGTAACGCGGAAGAAGCGGATTCCGGTGCCCGTCTTGTAGCCACCGGCAAGGTTATACTTGCGGTTGCCCGCTTGCCCGGCGGACAGTTTGATCTGTCCGCTGCCGACCCCGGTCAGCAGCATCTGCTGGGTGCTGGTCAACTGGATCGGGCTGAGCGAGCGCAGACCCAGCGCGCCAGTGTAGAATTTGATCATCGCGGCGGTCTGATCACGCGGATAGCGGCGGAACACGTTGGCCGCATTCTGGACGAACAACGGGCGCGTGCTGCTCATCAGCTGCTGAGGCGTCAGCTGCCCCGGCTTGTAGGCGAGATCGTTCGCCGCGCTCATCCGCGCGCCTTCGGGCGTGGTAATGGTCTGCTGCGCCAGCGCGGTGGCGGCGACGAGGCCGAGAACGAGCGCCATCGGTATGGTTTTCATCGAAACCCTCTTTCTCATTTCGGCAGCGCGAAGGCGACCACCGATTCGCCGTTAAGCGGCTTGCCGTCCGGCCCACGCGGGCCCGGCCCGCCGAGTCCGGCGCCGACCGCCACCACGGCAATGTACTGCCGCCCATCCTTGCCGCGATAGCTGACGGGAATCGACATCGGGGCGTAATCCATCCGCGTCTGCCACAAGATCTTCCCGGTATTCGCGTCGAACGCGCGGAAAAAGCGGTCGCCCGTGGCGCCGATGAACACCAGGCCACCCGCGGTCACGGTCGGGCCGCCGGTGTTGTTGGAGCCGGTCACCTGCTTGCCCTCAGGCAACCCCTCGGTGAGCCCGAGCGGTACGGCCCAATTGAACTCGCCCGTATTGCCGTCGACCGCCACCAGCCGGCCCCACGGCGGTTTGAAACACGGCAGGGTCAGGGCCTGACCGTCGGCGCCCTTGAAGCTGGCGGTGAAGCCCGAATAGGCGCCCGGGCCGATCAGGCTGCCGCGGTCGTATTGCTGTCCGGACCCTTCGGTCCCGCGGCCGTAATCGCCCTTGGGATCACGCCCTTCGATCCAGCCGATCGAGCCGCCCTCGCTGACGTTGACGTAGACGATCCCCTTGCGCGGATCGGCGGCGCTGCCGCCCCACACGCTGCCGCCGTTGTGCGGCATGTTGATGCTCGCCTTGGGCGGATCGCCCGGAGCGTGGATGAAGAACGGCGTGAAGCTGCCCTGATTGAAAAAGGTCCCGCCATAGCTGTCGAGCAGCTTGTGGCAGGCCGCGGCGTGTTCGGGCGTGGTGTCCGCCGCGCTGACTACGTCGGCGGCGGTCCAGGCGCCGCGGTTGAGCTGCGCCGGCTTCACCGGAAACGGCTGGGTCGGGCTGTACCATTCGCCCGGTACGTCACCCTTGGCGACGGGGCGTTCCTCGACCCCGAACACCGGCTTTCCCGTGCGCCGGTCGAGGATATACATCAGGCCGGGCTTGCCGGTCTCCGCCAGGGCCGGGATCGTCTTGCCCCCGACATGCGCGTCGAACAGCACCGGCGGGGCCGGCAGATCCCAGTCCCATAAGTCGTGGTGGATCGTCTGGAAGTGCCACTTGTACTTGCCGGTGACGGCGTTGATCGCGACGATAGAATTACCGAACAGGTTGGCGCCCGGCCGATCGCCGCCGTAATAGTTCGGGGAGGGCCCGCCGATCGTCATGTAGATCGTGTCGGTCGCGGGGTCGGCGGTGGTGTACCACACCCACATGTTGGTGCCCGACCGCTCCTTCCAGCCGTCATCCAGCCAGGTTTCGTGCCCCACTTCGCCCGGCTGTGGAACGGTGTGGAACTGCCACAGCTTCTTGCCGGTGCGCGCGTCGTAGCCGCGGCTGTCGCCGCTCGGCCCTTTGGACATCTCGGCCGTGCTGGCGCCGACGATCAGGAGATTCTTGTAGACACTCGGCGCATAGGCGTACGGCGTGCCGTCGATCTTCATCACCCCGGCGGTGGCGAAAGTCGGATCGATCCGGCCGGTCGCCGGGTCCAGCGCGATAATCTCCGGCCCGGTCGAATAAAACAGCCGCGGTTTCAGCTTGCCGTCGCCCGGCCAATAGCTGACCGCGCGCCGTACGAGCCCTTGCACCGGGTGGCGCCACAGTTCGCGGCCGGTGGACGGGTCGAGCGCGACCACTGCGTTGCCGATCGGCAAGAACATCGTGCCGTCGATGACAATCGGCACCGTTCCGCCCAGCAGGCCCGCGCCGCCCTCCGGCCGCAATCGAAAGCTCCACGCTTGCTGCAGCCGCGCCACGTTGGCGGTGTTGATCTGGTCGAGTGGTGAGAAGCGCGTGCCGCCGAGGTCGCGGGCGTAGCGCGGCCAGTCGCCCGGAGCCGGTTGCATGCTCGCCTGTTGTGCAAAAGCGGCTGACGAAAGCAGAGCCGCACCCAAGGTGGCGGCTGACCAAACGCGCATCGAGACTCCTTCCAATCCGCTGGTATTCCCCGGCGCTCCGAGCGGCATAGCGGCAAGCTGGATGACCCGCAATTGGTTTACAGAGTGAACGAATATGGTCCGGTAACGCATCGAGCCGAATGGATGAATGGGTTGTTATTTCAGGTTCATGCAACCTCCCCGTCGTCCGTTCGTCTAGGCGGCAGAGAAATGGGAGAATACTCATGAAGAAGCTATTGATCATCGCAACGCTGGGGGCCCTCGCAGCCACCAGCCCTGCGTTGGCTAAAGGCGGCGGCGGCAAGCATTCCGATCACGGCCAGATGGAGCATCGCCAGGACCGTGGCGGCCACGAGTCGCGCGACGATGGCGACGACCACGGCAGTCGCTGGGACGCCCATCGCGCCGCTTATTCGGGCGATGGCCGCGGCTACTGGGACGGCAATCACTATTACCGCGACGGCCGGGTTTTCGGCAGCAATTGCCCGCCAGGATTGGCCAAGAGGAACAACGGCTGCACACCTCCCGGCTTGGCCAAATCGCGCTTCGCCGTCGGCCAGCGACTGCCCACTAGCTATCGTGACGACTACATCCCGCAGGCCTATCGCGATCGCTATAACGACGGCACCTACCGTTATTCCAACGGCTACGTGTATCGGGTCGATCCGAAGACGTACGTGATCCAGCAGGTTATTGGCGCGCTGCTGCGCTAATCAGTTGGTCAAAGGTTGAGGGAGGCTCGGGCGACCGGGCCTCCCTTGATAGGTGATGACCTCAGCAGGGGCGCTGATCTTCGCCGATGGTGATAACGATATCAGCGCGGCTCGGCATTTCGTCGAGCATCCAGCGCGTCAGGCGCTCGTAATGCATCAAGAACCGATCGAGCGCATCGTCATCCAGCAAAGCCACGCCGGCGGGATTTGCGGCAGCGAGCTTGTGCTCCTGCAAGCGCCGGTTGGCGAGAACTGCATCGAAGCTGCCAACCTCGAGCATGATCAACATATCGATTCGATCGAACAGGGTGGCATAATCGGTTGCGAGCCGGCGATTGACCTCTCGCCGCCAGGTACCATCGGGGTCTTCATCCGCCTCCAGAGTATTAATCGGCCGGCGGAAGGCGGTCGCCGGCTGCGGCACCGCACCGATGCACCAGCCTTCGAACAGCACCACATCGACTGGCGGGACGACAGCTCGGCTATCGGATGCGCGATCGTCGGCCGCCTTGTCGAAGCGAGGCAGGGTGACCGCGCGCCTTCCCGCAACCGCGTCGAGGATCGCTTCTCCGAGCAACACATCGTGTGTGCCGGGGACACCGCGCGTCGCGAACAAACGATGCTCGTCGCAGGCCATGGCGTGGCGCTCGGACTTTGTCAGATACAAGTCGTCGAGCGACAGCGTGACCGCGTGCAAGCCCCGTTCCGCCAGCAGCGGCTCGAGGAATTTGCACAGCGTGCTCTTGCCCGAGCCTTGCGCGCCGTTGATCCCGACAAGACGCGCGCCTGACGCGGCGATGCGTCCCGCCAGCGGCACCCAGTGTGCCTCGACCACCTCGGCGTAGTCCGCCGGCAAGCCTTGGTCGGCGATCAGCTGGGCGATATTCACGCCACGTGGTCCGGCAGCGTTCCACCGTTGGCGAAGGCCTCGATGTTGGCGAGCGCCTTCATGCCCATCGCGATGCGCGTTTCGGAATTCGCGCTGCCGAGGTGGGGCAGCAGGATAGCGGTTTCGCATTCCAATAGGGCTTTGGGCACCTGCGGTTCGGACGGATAGACATCGAGCCCCGCACCCGCGAGTTGCCCTGAGCGCAGTGCCGCCGCGAGCGCCTCATGATCGACGATGCCGCCGCGCGCGGTATTGATCAGGTAGCTGCCCGGTTTCATCGTTGCAATTGCCGCGGCGTCGATCAGATTGGCAGTCTCGGCGCCCCCGGGGACATGCAGCGAGACGAAATCCGCCGCGCCGAGCAGGTCGGTGAGCTGCGGGAAGAAACGCGCCGCCAGCTCCTCCACCACGGCCGGATCGCAGGGCCGCCGCGCGAAATAGGCGATCTTCATGCCGAATCCGTGATGCGCACGCCGGGCGGTGGCGATGGCGATGCGGCCCATGCCAACGAGCCCGAGGGTCTTGCCTTTGAGCGCGCTGCCGACGAGGTGCGTCGGGCGCCATCCGCTCCAGCGGCCCGCGCGCAATTCCCGTTCACCTTCACCCGCTCGGCGTGCAGCCATTAGCATCAGCGTCAGCGCGATGTCGGCGGTCGCGTCGGACAGAACGCCGGGGGTGTTGGTGACCGCGATGCCGCGCGACTTCGCGGCGGCGAGGTCGATGTGGTCGAACCCGACCCCGTAGTTGGCGATCAGCTTGACCCGGTCACCTCCGGTGATCACCGCGCTATCGATCCTGTCGGATACCGTCGGGCACAGCACGTCGAATTCGCCCATCGCTTGCGCCAGTTGCGCCGGGCTCAGCGCACGGTCCGTTTCGTTGAGCACGACATCAAACTTGTCGCGCAGCGCCTGCTCGACCTGTTTGGGCCAACGCCGCGTTACCAGTACCCGATGCGCCGCCATCGCGTTACTGCGCGCCCTTCTTGATGTGCTCAGTTTCGGCACGGGTCGAAGCGGGCCCGGTGTTGCGCTTGAAGATGCCGCCGCGCCACGATTCGCGCATGTAGGGCTCGGGCCCTCCTTCGGGCACCGTCAGCCCGTAAAGTTGGTGCAGCCCCGGATGCCGCCCCAGGCCGCCGAACAGGTCGCGGCAGCGTTCGATCCAGTCGCGTATTGGGTCGTCCTCGGCGAGGGCAGGGACCGTGCCGACAGAGGCGAGGAACAGGATCGGCCCCAGGATGCGATAATCGGCGTAGTTGGGGGAAGACCCGCCCAGCCATTGATGTTGCTTGAGCGCCATGCGGAGCGGTTCGATGGCGGCGGAGATTTGCGGTAACCGGTCCTCCCGGCCAGCCTGCATGTCCTCGAGCTTTTTTCCGACCATGATTTCGCGGCTGGTGGTCACATATTCCTTGTCGCGATCGAAACATAGGTCGCGATAGTCGGCGCAGAAGCAACGCATCCACGGGCCCACCGCGGTCGGCCACCACCACGCGTCGAGCGCCTTGGTCAACGCCGCCACGGACTCGTGGGGGATCAGCATGGGGCGCTCGGGATAGGTGCGGTCGAGGTACTCGACGATGCCCCAGCTATCGAGCACCCACTTGCCGTCATCGACGATCGCTGGCAGCCGCTCGGTCTGGCCGCCGGTGCGCTCGAGAATCCCGGTGAAGCCGCCGGGGACAACCTCGATGTCGAAGCCCTTGTGTTTGAGCGCGTACTTGGTCGCCCACACGAACGGGCTGGTCGTTGCGCCATGAGCCATGGTGAGGTCGTAAAAGGTGATCGTGTTGTTTTCGGCCATCGGCCCCTCTCCCGGATTCTAGTTTTCAGCTCCAGCGGCGGCCGAGGCGCACCAGCAGCCAGATCAACGGCGGCACCAGCACGATCGATAGCACGACTTTGGCCAGCGCCTGGCCCAGGATCAAATCGCCGATGGGGCGCACGCCGTAGAACGCAACGGTAATGAAGATCAGCGTATCGACGATCTGGCTGAGCATCGAGGCGACGGCGCCACGCAGCGCGACCAGCTTCGTGCCCGCGGAAAGCTTGGAAAACAGAAACACGTTAAGCGTCATCGACACGCCGTAGGCCATGATCCCCGCGACCATCAGCCGCCAACTTTGGCCCAGGATGATCGGAAACGCTGCCTTCGCCGGTTCGTACATGCCCGGATCGGTCGGCAATTCGATTACCAGCCAGGTCAGCAGGATCGCGGTCACCAGTGGCACGAATCCGAACCGCACCAGCCGATTGGCGGTCGCCCGCCCATACAGTTCGGCAACCGCGCTCGACAATGCAACCAGCAGCAGGAACGCGAAAATGCCCGCTTCGACCGCCAGCGGGCCGAGCGCGACCTGCTTTGAGCCGAGCACGCCGGCAATGCACGTCATCCCGCCATAAAGCACCGAATAGAGGAACAACGGAGCGGGGAGGGCCGGAACCGGCCGGGCGGGGTCTGCGTCGGGCATCGCAGCTTGCTATGGGCTGGCGCCGGAAAAGAAAAGCGGCGAAGAAGCCTGCTTGTGCCGTGAGGGGGGACGAATGCCGCATCAGATGATTTCGCTCGCCGGGATCGCCGCGATCCTCCTGCTCGCGTTCCTGCTCTCGGTCGGCAAGCGGCGGATCCGCCTGCGCGTGGTCGGCTCGGCATTTGCGCTGCAGGCGCTGCTGGCGCTCCTGATCGTACGCACGCCGTGGGGGCAGGCGACCATCCAGGCGATGGCCAATGGCGTCGCTGCGCTGCTGTCCTACGCCGACGAGGGCACCGCGTTCCTGTTCGGCGCGAAGGCATCCAACCCGCTCGGCAATACCTTCGCACTCGGCGCGCTGCCGGTGATCATCTTCTTCGCCGCGCTGGTGTCGATCCTCTATCATCTGGGCATCATGCAGCGCGTGGTGCGCTGGGTCGGCGGGGCGATCGGCTGGGTCACCGGAATCAGCCGGGTCGAATCGCTGGCCGCCGCGGCGAATATCTTCGTCGGCC
>JBDSUJ010000121.1:0-18578 GCA_039927815.1 Croceibacterium sp.
GGCTCGATCAGCCGCGAGGCGCATACCACGCTGGCGATCGCGATGAACCGCATCGGAGCTCGGTCGAACACGGGCGAAGGGGGCGAGGAATCGGACCGCTTCACGCCGCTCGCCAACGGCGACACGATGCGTTCGAAGATCAAGCAGGTCGCCAGCGGCCGCTTTGGCGTCACCACCGAATACCTGGTCAATGCCGACGACATCCAGATCAAGATGGCCCAGGGCGCCAAGCCCGGCGAAGGTGGCCAGCTGCCCGGCCACAAGGTCGACAAGACGATCGGCGCGGTCCGCCATTCGACCCCCGGGGTCGGCCTGATCAGCCCGCCGCCGCACCACGACATCTATTCGATCGAAGACCTGGCGCAGCTGATCCACGATCTCAAGAACGTCAACGGCCAGGCGCGCATTTCGGTCAAGCTGGTCAGCGAAGTCGGCGTCGGCACCGTGGCCGCGGGCGTTTCCAAGGCGCGCGCCGACCATGTCACCATCTCCGGTTACGAAGGCGGCACCGGCGCGTCACCGCTCACGTCGCTTACTCATGCCGGTAGCCCGTGGGAAATCGGCCTCGCCGAAACCCAGCAGACGCTGCTGCTCAACGATCTGCGCAGCCGCATCGCGGTGCAGGTCGACGGCGGCCTGCGGACCGGACGCGACGTCGCGATCGGCGCACTGCTCGGCGCGGACGAATTCGGTTTCGCCACCGCGCCGCTGATCGCGGTCGGCTGCATCATGATGCGCAAGTGCCACCTCAACACCTGCCCGGTGGGGGTGGCGACGCAAAACCCGGAACTGCGCAAGCGCTTCACCGGCCAGCCCGAGCATGTGATCAATTACTTCTTCTTCGTCGCCGAAGAATTGCGCAAGATCATGGCCGAGATGGGTTTCCGCACCGTCCAGGACATGATCGGCCGGGTCGACCGGATCGACATGAACAAGGCGCTCGACCACTGGAAGGCCGACGGGATCGACTTGTCGCGCCTGTTGCATCAAGTAGCGCTGCCTGCGGGTGCGACGCTGCACCAGACCATAACCCAGGATCACGGCCTCGCCGCCGCGCTCGACAACGATTTGATCGCCGCGGCCAAAGGCGCAATCGAGGGCGGCGAGACGATCGTGCTCGAGCGCGAGATCCGCAACGTCAACCGCACCGCCGGGGCCATGCTGTCAGGCGCGATCGCCCGCCGCCATGGCCACGCGGGCCTCAAGCCCGAGCAGTTGCGGATCAAGTTCACGGGCGTCGCGGGACAAAGCTTCGGTGCATGGACCGCGCACGGGGTAACCCTGGAGCTGACCGGCGATGCCAACGACTATGTCGGTAAAGGCCTGTCGGGGGGCCGCGTCATCGTGCGCCAGCCACCAGGCGTCGATCGCGACCCGACCAAGAACATCATCGTCGGCAACACCGTATTGTACGGCGCGATCGCCGGCGAGGCATTCCTCAACGGCGTCGCCGGGGAACGCTTCGCGGTGAGGAATTCGGGGGCCATCGCGGTGGTCGAAGGCACCGGCGACCACGGCTGCGAATATATGACCGGCGGCGTGGTCTGCGTGCTGGGCAAGACCGGGCGTAATTTCGCCGCCGGCATGTCGGGCGGCGTCGCCTACGTCTACGACGAGGACGGCGGCTTCCGCGACCGCTGCAACCTGGCCCAGGTCGATCTCGAAACGATCGACCCCGCCCCGAGCGAGGAAGACGGTGCCGGCCGTCCGCAGCAGCGCCCGCAGAGCGTCCACGACTACGGCATGGGCGACATGCTTCGCCACGATGCCGAACGGCTGCGCATCCTGGTCGAGCGGCACAAGCTCCACACCGGGTCGAAGCGCGCTGCCGCGCTGCTCGACGACTGGGGCACCGCACTCGGCAAATTCGTCAAGGTCATGCCGCGCGATTACGCCAAGGCGCTCCGCCAGCTCGAAGCCGAGCGCGAGGAAGCCGCCACGGTCGCGGCCGAGTAGGAATAGCAACGATGGGCAAGGACACCGGCTTCCTCGAGATCGAGCGCGAGGACCTCGGCTACGCCGACCCGGCGGAGCGCATCGGACACTACAAGGAATTCATGATCCCGCACAGCGGGGACGGTCTGAAGAACCAGGCCGCCCGGTGCATGGATTGCGGCATTCCGTACTGTCACAACGGCTGCCCGGTGAACAACCTGATCCCGGACTGGAACCACCTGGTTTACGAAAACGATTGGAAGAACGCGCTCGAAGCGCTCCATTCGACCAACAACTTCCCCGAATTCACCGGCCGCGTGTGCCCCGCCCCGTGCGAGGCGAGCTGCACGCTCAATATCATCGATGCGCCGGTGACGATCAAAAGCATCGAATGCGCGATTGCCGATCGCGGGTGGAAGGAGGGCTGGATCGTTCCCCAGCCGCCCACGCACAAGACCGGCAAGCGGGTGGCGGTGGTCGGGTCCGGACCGGCGGGACTGGCTTGCGCCCAGCAGCTCGCCCGCGCCGGCCACTCGGTGACGGTATTCGAGAAGTCCGACCGGGTAGGCGGCCTGCTGCGTTACGGCATCCCCGACTTCAAGATGGAGAAGCACCTCATCAATCGTCGCGCGGTGCAGATGGAAGCCGAAGGCGTGGTATTCAAAACCTCGGCCGAAGTCGGGGTCGACGTGTCGATGAAGTCGCTCAGCGAGAATTTCGACGCCGTCGTACTGGCCGGCGGGGCCGAAGATGCCCGTCCGCTCGACATTCCCGGTGCGGAGTTGTCCGGCGTACGCCAGGCGATGGAGTTCCTGACCCAGCAGAACAAGCGCAACGCCGGCGATGTCGAGGAGCGCGCCGCGCCGCGCGGCACGCTCAGTGCGGCGGGCAAGGACGTGATCGTGATTGGCGGGGGCGACACCGGCAGCGACTGCGTCGGCACGTCCAACCGCCAGGGCGCGCGCAGCGTCACGCAGATCGAGATTATGCCCAAGCCGCCCGAGAAGGAGGACAAGGCGCTCACCTGGCCCCACTGGCCGATGAAACTGCGCACCTCCTCCAGTCACCAGGAAGGCGCCAATCGCGACTGGTCGATCCTGACCAAGGAAGTGGTCGGCGAAGATGGCCGGGTCACCGGGCTGAAGTGCACTCGCCTTGAATGGCAGGGGCGCGAAATGACCGAAGTGCCGGGCAGCGAATTTATCATCCCCACCCAACTGATCCTGCTGGCGATGGGGTTTGTCGGCCCCAGGAAGGCAGGCATGATCGAACAGTCGGCGGTCACGCTCGACTCGCGCGGCAACGTCGCGGCCAACACGCACGATTACGCCGCCAGCGCACCCATGACCTTCGCGTGCGGCGACATGCGCCGCGGGCAAAGCCTGATCGTCTGGGCCATTCGCGAAGGCCGGCAATGCGCCGCCGCGGTCGACCAGGCGTTGATGGGCGCGACCCAGCTGCCGCGTTAAGCGAGCATTTCGCGCAACGCGGCAAAGCAGTCGGGATCGATCGCCGTCCCCACTTCCCCGCCGATGATCGCCAGTGCCTGATCCTGTGGCATCGCCGCGCGGTACGGCCGGTCAGCAGTCAGTGCGTCGTAAAAATCGCACAGCGTGATGATCCGCGTTTCGCGGCCGATCGCCCGGTCGTCGAGCCCGAGCGGATAGCCTTTGCCGTCGAGCCGTTCGTGATGCGCCGCCGCCACGCCGGCGAGCTCTGCCAACGGGCCGATGCGGCCGAGGATCGCTCGTGTATGCGCGGCGTGCTGGCGCATGATCGTCCATTCGCGGTCGTCGAGCTTGCCCGGCTTTTCGAGAATCGCACTCGACACCCCAAGCTTGCCGACATCGTGCAGCGCCGCCGCCCGCCGCAACTGCCGGCGCCGCGCGGGCAGCATGTCGAACCGGGCCCCGAGTTCCTCGGCCAGATCGGCGACGCGTAGGGAATGACCGCCGGTAAACGGACTCTTGGCATCGATAACCTGCCCGAACGCGGCGGTAACCGCATCGAGAAACGATTCGTCGACCTCGCATTGTTCCGGGGGGGCCAGCGCCAGCGTGATCGCCTCGATCGCGGGGGAGGCGAGGTCGGCCCAGAACATCGGGTCTGCCGCGAGCACCGCGAATTCCGCCGCCAGTGCGGGGTCGAGCCAGTTTCCCGCGCGCCCCGCCACCTCATGGGCGGCCGCATCGGGTCCGCCGTGCTGGAGGAAAACGTCCGCCACTTGCGCCAGCAGTGCGAGCCGTGCGGGCAAGGGAATGTCGAGACCTACCAGCCCCTCAGGCCTGCCCGACCCGTCCCAATGTTCATCGAGCCGGTAGATTCCGCCCGCCACCGCGTCGGAGAAGCGCAGCTCGCGCGCGATGTCGGCACCGCGAGTACAGCGGGTGACAATCATCTCCTGCGCGATGGCATCGCCGTTGCGCAGGATGTGCGCGATCGCCGCGACCCGCCGATGCAATGGTGCGCCGGCACCGGTCTTGGATACCACGAACCGCAAGGTCCCGGGCAGGCCCACGGGAATGGTTTTGTAGCCGCGCTTCAGTTCGACATCGTCGGTCGCGTAGAGTTCGTGAATGCGCGCCGCATTGCTCGAACAGCCAAGATCCTTAAGCAGCGTGGCATAGTACACCGAAGCGAACGCGTCGCCCTCGAGGCCAAGCTGCCGCGCGATCCGGCTCGCGATATAGCACGACCGCAAGCTGTGCCCCGCGGGCTGCCCCTCGGTCAGATCGAGGGCATACGTGAACGCGCCTACCAGGCCGGCGCGAGTCAGCGCGTCTTCGGCGCGCAATTCGAGCGGAGCATGAAACATTCGCCACTCTTGGCAGGCAAAGCTTGTCTCACCGCTCAGGAAACGGGTTAATGGCGACCTACTCGAGCGCAGCGATGGCCTGGTCGAGCAAATTCAAAAACTGCGCCAGGTCTCGCGCGCCGAGCGCTTCGCGAATGGCGCTTTCCTCGCGCGTCACGGCAGCGAACAACCCTGTCATCGCCATTTCGCCCTCGGCGGTGAGCCGCATGACGTTGCGGCGCCGATCGGCGTCCGAACGATCGCGCACGGCCAACCCACGTTGCTCGAGCTGGTCGACAATCCCCACCAGCGCCGACTTGTTGAGGCCTGCCTTAATCGCAAGCGCACTTTGCGAACTGGCTGAGTTTCCGGCAATAAGCGCCAGCACGGTCAGCGAGCCCGTTGGCAGGCCCTGGGGCGCGGACACGGTGATCGAGCGCGCGGTCAGGGCATTGCGCAACAAGCGCACGCGCGGGCCGATCGAGCCCGCCAGGATGCCCCAGTTCAGTTCATCGCGGTTGCGGGCCATGCACGGGCGTTGCACTCATGCTGTGCTTTTGCAACTCGTTCGCCGAGTGAACTAATCGGCCCAGACAATCGGAAGGTCGCCGATATGGATGTGACACCGCTCCACCCGCTGTTCGCGGCCGAGCTCAACGGGGCCGACCTGACGGTGGCGCCGAGCGCCGAACTGGTCCAAACGGTCGAGCAGGCCATGGCGCGTTATGGGGTGCTGGTGGTGCGCGGCGCCGCCATCTCCAACGACCAGCACAAGCGCTTCAGCCGCGCTTTCGGCCCGCTTGAGCTGCCGAGCCGCGTTCCAAGTGCGGCCAAGGCGCAGGGTCGGCGGGTGATCGACCCGGACTTGTTCTATGCCGGCAATCTCGACGCGGACGGCGAGATCATCCCCTATGCATCGCATGGCTACCAGCTCGCGCTGGGAGCGGAGCGGTTTCACACCGACAGCAGCTTCCACACCATGCCAACCAAATGGTCGCTGCTGGCGGGTCATGAGACGCCCCCGGTCGAGGCCGGCGGAGATACCCTGTTCGCCGATGCCCGCGCCGCATACGACGATCTCGACAGCGCAACCAAGACGCGAATCGCGGACCTGACCGGCATTCACGACTTTTGGGAAGGGCGCCGCCGGGCCGGGCTCAAGGGCGAAGTCACTCCCGAAATGCGCAAGATCATCCCGTTCGCCGCAGTCGAGCACTCCCTGGTCAAGACGCTAAGCGCATCCGCGCCGCGCCGTCGCAAGGCGCTTTATGTCGGGGGGCACTGCATCGGCGTCGTCGGCATGGGTGCGGCCGCCGGCACGGCGTTAATTGAAGACCTCTATGCCCACGCGACACAGGACAAGTACGTATTCCGGCACCAATGGCGTCCGCATGACCTCGTCATCTGGGATAACCGCTGCACGATGCACGCGGCTACTCCGCTGCTGAGTAACGCTTACCGCCGCGACATGCGCCGCACTACGATCAACGAATCAGGCCCGGAAACCAGCGCTTTCGAGGCGGCGGGGATGGCAACGTAGTCACCACGCAATCGATCCGCGCCCTTGCTCGGCCAGAAAGGCGTTAGCGCGGCTGAACGGCCGTGAGCCGAAAAATCCCGAATAGGCCGACAGCGGACTGGGATGCGGCGAAGTCAGGACCAGATGACGGGTCCCCGGGCCGAGGTCCGGCACTTTCGCCCCTTTCGCCCTGGCGTGGTTGCCCCATAGCAGGAACACGCTGGGTTCGGCCCGTTCGGCGACCGCCGCGACGATCGCATCGGTGATTGCTTCCCAGCCTTGACCCGCGTGGCTGCCGGCGCGGCCCGCTTCGACCGTCAAGCAGGTGTTGAGCAGCAGCACGCCCTGCCGTGCCCAGGGCTCGAGGTTGCCCGCAGCGGCAGGCTCATGGCCGAGATCGGTCCTGAGCTCCTTGTAGATGTTGGCCAGCGACGGCGGCGGGCGCACCCCGTCGGGCACCGAGAACGCCAGCCCGTGCGCCTGGCCCGTGCCGTGGTACGGATCCTGACCGAGGATCACGACTTTGACCTCGTCGAGTGGCGTCAGCGCGAGCGCCCGCAGCCGCTGCCCGCGCGGCGGGTAGACGATCTTGCCGGCATCCTCTTGCTTTTGCAGCCAGCCGCCGAGCCGCCGTGCTTCAGGACTCACCAGCACCGGCGCCAGTGCAGCTCGCCACGATGACGGCACATCTTCGCTCATCGCACGCAACCTACCGGCGGGCTGGCCACCGTGCCACCGGGCCTTTCCCTCTATCCCCAATCGCCCTAAGGCCGGCGTCAATGGCCGTACACTTTCATGAAGAAGATCTGCCCGCCGGCGTGCTCGCCCCCGGTCCGGTCGCCGTCGATACCGAGACCATGGGGCTTGTCACCCCGCGCGACCGGTTGTGCCTGGTCCAGATCAGCGACGGCCAGGGCGACGAGCATCTGGTCCGCTTCGGCAACGGCAGCGCATATCACGCGCCCAACCTGAAGGCAGTGCTGGCTGATCCCGCGCGCACCAAGATCTATCACTTCGCACGCTTCGACCTGGCGGCGATCGACCATTACCTTGGCGTGGTGGCCGGGCCGGTTTTCTGCACTAAGATCGCCAGCAAGATGACCCGCACTTATACCGACCGTCACGGACTCAAACAGCTGGTCCACGAACTGCTGGGCGAGGATATCTCCAAACAGCAGCAGTCGAGCGACTGGGGCGCTCCGACCCTGAATGACGCGCAGCGTGAATATGCCGCATCCGACGTGCGCTTCCTGCACCGGCTGATGGCCGTGTTCGCCGAGCGGCTCGAGCGCGAGGGCCGCACCGGCATCGCGCGCGCGTGTTTTGAATTCCTGCCGACCCGCGCCCGGCTGGACCTGGCCGGGTGGGCCGACCGCGACATTTTCACGCACGACTGAGTTGCGCGCGTGAGCCGCCAGGCCGACCAGATCCGCACCCGGCGCCAGCGCTTCGCCGCGCCGGGCGGGAGCTTCGACCGCCTGGTCCGCCTGCTCGCGATCGGCCTGCCCGCGCTGGTCGGGGGGGTCGCAGCGACGATGCTCATCGCGCCCTTGAAGCCGCGCGGCGAGATCAGCTTCGTGCTCGACCGCAACAAGGTTGCAATTGCCAACGATCGGCTGCGGGTGGCCGAAGCGGTCTACCGCGGCGTAGACAAGAAGGGCCGCCCGTTCGCTCTCTCGGCCGGCAATGCGGTGCAAATGAGGGCAAGCGAACCGATCGTGCGGATGGACGACGTGACTGCGCGGCTGCAGATGAGTGACGGGCCAGCCGTCCTGAGTGCCGCCAACGGATCATACAACATTCAATCCGAGCAGATCGCGATTCCCGGTGCGGTCAATTTTGCCGCCGCCGATGGCTATCGCATGACCGCAAACGGGGTGTCGGTGGACCTTCCCGGCCGCCGGGTGCATGGATCGCGCGGTGTCAGCGGGGCCATCCCGGCGGGCACATTCTCTGCCGACACCATTTCGGCTGATCTCGACGCGCGGGTCCTGACGCTTGCGGGCCATGCCCGGCTGCGCATGGTACCGGGCCGGATGCGCATGCCGTGAGCAAGTCTTTCCACCGTCCGGCAGCGCGCTTAAGGAGCGAGACAATGACCACGCACCGCCCTTCGCTTGCCAACCTAGCGCTGCGCTCGCTGGCCGGATCGTTCGTGGCCGCCGCGATCGTCTCGCTCGGCTTTGGATCGCTGGCCGAGGCGCAGGCAATCGCCGGGTTCAACTCGAACCAACCGGTCAATTATGCCGCCGACCGCATCGAGCTGCAGGACAAGCAGAACCGCGTGGTCCTGTCGGGCGGCGTCGTTATCACCCAGGGCGATCTGCGGCTTACCGCCGGTCGCACCACCGTCGCCTATTCGGATACCGGATCGCTCAAAATCCAGCGGATCGATGCCACCGGGGGCGTTGTCGTCACCCGGGGCGGCGAACGGGCGGAAGGGGCGGCCGGTGTCTACGACTTCAACCGCCGCGTCATTGTGCTCGCCGGCGGAGTCCAGCTCCGCCGTAGTGGCGATACGCTGAACGGCGGGCGCCTCACGATCGACCTCAATTCGGGCTTGTCGAGCGTCGATGGTCGCTCGGGTGCGCCCGTCGCCCCCGGCACCACCAACGGGCGGGTGAGCGGGTCCTTTTCGGTACCCCAAGGCCGCTGAGTGGCGTGACGCTCGAGGGACTGCGGATCGGTCTGCTGACCGCCTCTGCGTCGCGACTGGGCGGCGGAGTGTTCGAAGCCGTCGTGCAGCAGGCTGCGATGATCCGCGACTTGGGCGGAAACGCACGGATATTTGCGCTCGCCGACCGTCACAGCGCCGACGACCGCCACCGCTTCGGGCCCAGCCCGGTGACGTTCTCGCGGGTGCGCGGGCCGGTCCAGATCGGCCATGCCCCGGACTTGGTCGGCGAACTGCTCGCTGCCGATCTCGACTGCCTGCACTTGCAGGGCATCTGGATGTATCCCTCGCACGCTGCCCAGCGATGGGCGCGGCGCACTGGACGGCCTTATTTCGTCAGCCCTCATGGAATGCTCGATCCCTGGATCACCGCGCGCGGGCGGTGGAAGAAGGCGCTCGCGCGGATCGGTTATGAACGCGCGTCATGGCGCGCCGCAACCGCTCTGCATGCCCTGAGCGCCAAAGAGAGCGCGGACATTTTTCGCGAAAGCGGGCGCCGTGACAGCGTAGTCATCCCCAATCCTGCACCTCTTCTCGCACCCAACATCACCAGCCGCCGATTGCCGCACCTGCTTTACATCGGCCGCATTCATCCGAAGAAAAACGTCCTCGCCCTGGTGGAGGCGTGGAGCCGCGCGCGCGTGCCCGTCGAGGCACGCCTGACGATCGCGGGCTGGGGTGACCCGGCAGACATCGCCGCGCTCGAAACCGCGGTCGCCGCAGGACCGCGGTCGGTGCAATTCGTCGGCCCGGTGTTCGACCAGGCCAAGCAGGACTTGTTATGAGCAACGCGTTGCGGCGGACCAGGGCCAGCGCATAGCGAAGCATGGAGCCGAGGCCGATGTCGTACTCGCCGGAATCTTCCGGCTGCCGCGGGGCATATGGGGTCGTGGTGGCGTCCAAATTGCGTTGCCTCAGAATCGGGTGAACAGGCCCACGATGGGCGCCGCTTGTAGAATATCGCGATAGGCCCCGCGCAGCGATGAGAAGCCGACCACGATGACGTCGCCCGGCAATACCTGGGGGTCAGCCATGCGGCCCGCGCGGATCGCGGTCAAATCGAACCGCCCCCCCACGCGCTCGCCGTTGATAGTGCGGAACAACAGCACTTCGTTGAGCTTGGCATCATTGGACGGGCTGCCTGCCATTGCGACCGCGCTCAGCAACGTGTTGTTGCCGGGCTCAATCGCGAACTGCCCGGGCTTCGCGACCTGGCCTTCGACCGAAAGCGTACGCACGCTCGCCTGACGCAGCATGATGCTAACTTGCGGATTGCGCAGAAAGCGCTTGGCGTAAGAGCGCTGTACCTCGCCCGAGATATCATCGACGGAGCGGCCCGCAGCATGGATTACGCCGACCAGCGGAAGCGAAATCGTGCCCGTCTCGTCGATCGGCAAGTCGGTCATGGTCAGTTCGGGTTCCTGGTACACATTGACCGAAATCCGGTCGCCAGCCCGCAGCAGGTACGGCCCTGACAGCGCGACCGGCTGGACGGTCGCGTTGATCGATTGATAAGCGGCCTGGCCGACCGGCAACTGCGACTTGAGCGGAGGCTGGCACGCGGACAGGCCCGTCCCCACGGCGACAGCCGCAACCATGCGGCGGCAACTCAGCTTCACGTTTGACTCCCCATCACGCGCCGGTCCAGCGCATCCGGCCTCCGGCCGGGTGAATTCGGACTTGGAAAGAGTAGACCCGCTCCCATTCCTGTCAGGCACGCCAATGCCATGGAACGTATGGGATAATCAACGCATGAGTGAAGCCCGACGATCGCGATTATCGATATACCGACGATCACCTGGTCGCGTTCTTCGACCCGGCCCAAACCCCGCCACGCCGCACCGAACGCTACCGCCGCTGTTCCCAACATCACCGCGACCGCCGCCAAGCCTCCTTCGAGTGCGAATTCGAGGTAGTCGTTGTGCACGCGGTTAGGAGCGCTTGGGTCCACGACCTCGAGCCGCTCGGCGGCCACGAGCGCATGTTCGGCGCCACCCACGCCAATTCCTGCCGGCCAGCTCTGCCGCAGCGCATACCACGCATCGTGCCACAATTCGCGGCGAACCTGATCGGCTACGGCAAAGCGCCGAAACACCGTGCCGAGTGCCGAGTTGCCGCTGTATAATGTGCCCCCCGCCAGTACGAGAGCACCCAACGCCAGCGGAATGATGGGCAGCCAACGGCGGCGCAGGGCCCGCGGCAAGGCCGGGGCAAGCATCAACCAGGTCCCGGCCAGCGCGACCGGGATCAGCGCGATGCCGGCCCGCGAATTAGTGAAGACGGTCGCGAATACGAGCAACAACGCCGCGCCGCCCAGGACGACCCAGGCAGCACGCGGATCGGCGATGATCCGTTCACGCCGGGTTTTTTCCTCGATCACCAGCGACGGGGCCACTGCGGCAGCTACTGCCAGGAGCCCGATCAGCAGCACGTCCGCAGCGGCGTTTTTATTGGCCTGAAAGCCGGTTACCCCCAAGTTGCTGACAGCATACAGTCGTGGCGCTGCCACCCCGAGAGGGAGTTGAACCGCTCCCAGCAACGCGCTCGCCAACGCGAGCGTTGCGACCACGCTGAGCAGGATCGCGCGCCCCCGACGATCAAGCGCGGCAGTTGCGATCATCATCAGGAGCGCCGGATTGATCGCCAACAAGCTTGCCACAGTGTGCGCCGGGGCCAGAGACAGCGGATGCCAAAGTTGGTCCGCTCCCACCAGCGCCAAAGCCGCGGACCGATCGGCCTGTCCGGGCAGGGCATGCCACAACGTCGGGGGCAGCGGTATCAGTTGGACCACCGGAATGATAAGTGCGAGCGCCGACAGGATCCAGACGCCGCGCGCATTGGGTAGGAGCGGTTGGCCGGGTACCGCCGCCAGCCACAGCCACCCGCAGGTGAGCGCGGCATAGATAAGCTGCACCATCAATTCGGAAATCGGCGACGGCGAGCCGCCGCCTCCGGCAAGCATGGCGGTCGCGACCATCAGCGCACCGATGACAGTATGTGCAGGAATGCGATGGAGCACGCCGATCATCTCCGCGCGCACCCCAGCGTAAGGCAGCGGCCACCCACGAAAAAGGCGCGAACTTTCGCCCGCGCCCGTTCGTCAATCATGAATTGAAATCTCGCGCAGGCTCAGCCGGTGCTGTCCTTGCCATTGCCGAACAGGCCCGCAGCGGCAAAAAGCGCCAGCAGGGCGGCAAATATAAGTAGCACACCGATGACCGCGCCACCCCGGCCACGGAGGTTTTCCGCGTCGCCGATCGCGGCGCCCGCACGATCGTTACCGAGCGATTTTTGAATGCCCGTATGCGGGAGCGACTGATAGGACCGAGTCGCCGCAGCAGCGGGCTGGGCAACCAGGAAACTGGCAACAGCCAAAGAGGCCACTGTGGTCTTGATGAACTTCGTCACGTCCTCCGAAATCCGAATCAAAGCGCTTTTCGCATTCAACGGTTACTAGGCAATTACCCTTAACGGCGTCATGGGGCAAATCTTTTTGCAGTGCAACAATGATTTAATTCCGCTGCTTCCAACAGCGCAGGCGGGATAGGGTTTCGATGGCAGACCCATTATGCCATGGCGGCCCTGCCAGCCAGATTTGAGATCATGACCGAACTTATAAAGATTAGCCTGCCCGATGGTTCCGTCCGCGAAATACCGGCGGGCTCGACCCCGGCCGACGTTGCCGCCGCGATCGGGCCAGGTTTGGCGAAAGCAGCCCTGGCTGCGCGCGTGAATGGCGAAATGCGCGACCTCAACCGGCCGTTCGAGGGCGATGCCGAACTGGCATTGGTCACGGCGCGAAACGAGGCCGACGCACTGGAGTTGGCGCGCCACGACTATGCCCACGTGCTCGCGGAGGCGGTACAGTCGTTGTGGCCCGACACCCAGATAACATTTGGCCCGGCCACCGACGACGGGTTCTACTACGACTTCGCGCCCGGCGCGCGGGGGCCGTTTACTGACGACGACCTGCCCGCCATCGAAGCGAGGATGCGCGAGCTGATCGCGGCCGACAAACCGCTGACCCGCGAAGTATGGCATCGCGACCAGCTCGTCGCGTGGTTCGAGGGCCACGGCGAGCGTTTCAAGGCGCAGTGGGCCCGCGAGTTGCCCGACGGAGAGGAATTGACGATCTATCGTTCGGGCGACTGGCTCGACATGTGCCGCGGTCCTCACCTGCCCAGTACCGGCAAGCTCGACCCGGCTGCCTTCAAGCTGACCCGCGTATCGGGCGCGTACTGGCGAGGGGACCAGGCCAACGCCATGCTCAGCCGCATCTACGGCACCGGCTGGCTGAACAGGAAGCAGCTCGACGCCCATCTCGTACGGCTGGAGGAAGCGGCCAAGCGCGATCACCGCAAGCTCGGGCGTGAGATGGACCTGTTCCACTTGCAGGAAGAAGCCCACGGCAGCGTATTCTGGCACCCCAAGGGCTATCTCATCTGGCGCGAGCTGGAAGCGTACATGCGTCGCGCGATCGATGGCGCGGGATATGCCGAGGTCAAGACGCCCCAACTGATGGATGCCCGCCAGTGGGAGCGCTCGGGCCATTGGGGCAAATACCGCGAGAACATGTTCGTGGTGCCCGACGAAGTCCCGAACGTATCTGAGGATGGCCCGGTCTTGACCGGCGAAGGCGCCTTGATGGCGCTCAAGCCGATGAATTGCCCGGCGCATGTGCTGATCTTCAAGCAGGGCATTACCAGCTATCGCGACTTGCCGATCCGCATGGCCGAGATGGGCTGCTGCCACCGCAATGAACCGCACGGCGCTCTCCATGGCTTGATGCGGGTGCGCCAGTTCACGCAGGACGACGCCCATATCTTCTGCACCGAGGATCAAATCGTGGCCGAGGTGCGGGCGTTCTGCGAGCTTGCCGACCGGGTTTACAAAGAGCTTGGCTTCGAAAGCTACGCGATCAAGCTGGCGTTGCGTCCTGACGAGCGGTTCGGGTCCGACGATGACTGGGACAAAGCCGAGAACGAGCTGCGCGACGCTGTCTTCCGTGCCGGCATGGCGAGCGAGGCATTCGGCTGGGAAGAACTACCGGGCGAAGGCGCCTTCTATGCGCCCAAGCTCGAATGGCACCTGACCGACGCGATCGGGCGCACCTGGCAGGTCGGTACGATCCAGTCGGATCGTGTCCTGCCCGACCGGCTGGACGCCGCGTACATCGGCGAAGACGGCGGCAAGCATCGCCCGGTCATGCTCCATCGCGCGATCTTCGGCTCTTACGAGCGGTTTATCGGCATCCTGATCGAACATTACGCGGGCAAGCTGCCGCTTTGGCTGGCGCCGGTCCAGGCGGTCGTTGCCACGATCGTGTCGGACGCCGACGTTTATGCCGGCGATGTTGCGGCCCAGTTGCGCGGCGCGGGGATCCGGGTCGAAAGCGACCTCCGCAACGAGAAGATCAACTATAAGGTCCGCGAGCATTCGCTGAAAAAAGTCCCGCACCTGTTGGTGGTCGGCAAGCGTGAGGCAGACGAAGGCACTGTGGCGATCCGTACCTTGGGCGACGAGCGGCAGCGGGTGATGCCGCTGGCGGACGCGATCGCCATGTTGAAGACAGAAGCTACCCCGCCCGACTTGCGTTAGAGGAGCGGAAGGGCGCGTTCGGCCACGATCAGCGCCGCAACGCAAGCCAGCACAATGGTGAGCCGGGCCGGCTCTGCCGACTGGGCGATGGCGTTACGGGCGAGAGCGACAGCTTTGACCATGCGATCAGCCTGGCCACAACTCCCTAACAAGACGTTAATTTGGCGCTTCAGGGGCGTGCTGGCTCGAACAATGAAAGCTGCCGCCTCCGGTCAGCACCGCATCCGACGGCACGCCGACCGCGGCACGGCCCGTAAACATCGCGCCGATTGCGGCGACCGCGTCGTCATCGTGAACCGAGCCGAAGGTCGGCACCACCACCACGTGGTTGCAGATGGCGAAGTTCATGTAGCTGGCCGGTTCGACCACATTGCCCTCCCCCATCCACCCTGGCGAGGGAACATCGCGCACGGTGAGCCCGAACGAGGCGGCGCGCGCCCGCGCGTCATCATAGACCGCGCGGTTGGGATCATCGGGCGCGGTGGCGCGCGGTATCGCCAGCGTACCCGGCGCCACGAACCGCGCGAGGTTGTCGACGTGGCCGTCGGTATGGTCGCCCGCCAACCCGTGACCAAGCCACAGCACCCGCGAGAACCCGAGGTCCGTTGCCAGCCGGGTTTCGATGTCCGACCTTGACAGGTGCGGGTTGCGATTGGGGTTGAGCAGGCACTGCTCGGTTGTCACCGCGAGGCCAGTTCCATCCCCATCGACCGCCCCGCCTTCGAGCACCCAGTCGGACTTGAGCTCGGTCAGCGCGGCCGACCGGGCCAGCGACTGGCCGATGTCCTGGTCGCCGGCCATGTCGTCATACTTGCCGCCCCATCCATTGAAGCGGAACCGGCGCGCCACCCGCCGGCCGTTCTCGAACACCACCAGCGGCCCGGTATCGCGTAACCAGATGTCGCCGTACGGATGCCGCTCGAGCTGGACGCCGGCGCTCACCAGTGCGCGCGCGCGCATCTCGTTTGCGACATCGTGCACCACCAGCCGGACCTGTTGTCCGGTCTCGGCCACGACATTGGCGAAGGCCGCGATCTGCTCCTGTGCCGCCAGCGTGGCGTTTTCCCACAAATCGGTGCGGTGCGGAAATGCGATCCAGATCCATTCCTGCTCGGCCCACTCGGCGGGCATGTGCACGCTCATGCGGGCTCCTTTGTCCAGTCACCCGCGCTGTGGCAGCGCGCCGGCGGCGCTGCAACCGCTTGCTCCGGGCGCGTGGGCCATGCAGGTGGGCCGCCATGGCAGGCGATTGGCACGGTGCGCTGGACCGGGCGCGAAACGAGGCTCCGTTCCTTGCGCGGGCGCTCGCGCGCCAGCCCGCGCTAGCAGAGCTTCTAGCCAACGGTCATAGCGAGGAGGCCATTTTAGCCGCGCGTGCGGCCGGACAAGGTGCGCCCGATCTGGCCTCGGCGCTCCGGCGCGAGCGACTGGCCCTCGCAACCACGCTGGCTATCGGCGATCTCGCGGGTGCGTTTCCGCTCGCACGGGTCATGGAGGAACTGAGCGCACTGGCCGACCGCGCGCTCGACGCGGCCATGGCGGAGGCGATCCGCCGCCGCGTGCCCGACGCCCAGCCCGCTGGTTTCATTGCCCTGGCGCTGGGCAAACACGGCGCGCAGGAACTCAACTACAGCTCTGATATCGACCCGATCTTGCTTTACGATCCGGCGACGCTCCCGCGCCGCGCGCGCGACGAACCGGGCGAAGCAGCCCAGACTTACGCCCGCACTGTGGTCGAACTGCTGACGCGGCAAAACGGCGAAGGCTATGTGTTCCGGGTCGACTTGCGCCTCCGCCCGGCATCCGAAGTGAGCCCGCTGGCGATCTCGCTCGGGGCGGCGCTGGGCCATTACGAGAGCTCGGCGTTGGCGTGGGAGCGCGCCGCCTTCATCAGGGCCCGCGCCGCTGCGGGCGACCGCGCCGCAGGGGCGCAATTCCTCGCTGCCATCCGGCCCTTCGTATGGCGCCGCAGCCTCGATTTCACCGCGCTCGAGGAAATTCGCCGGCTGACCGCGCGCATCCGCCAGGCCCATACCGGCCCGCCTGAGCCGGGCCCCGGCTTCGACCTCAAGCGCGGCCGCGGCGGAATCCGCGAGATCGAGTTCTTCGCCCAGACCCACCAGCTGATCTATGGCGGCCGTGACGCAGCGCTGCGGGTGCGTGGCACGCGGCCCGCGCTCGATGCGTTAGCGGCCACGGGGATCATCGACGGCGAGGACGCGGCCCTGCTGGGGTCGGCTTACGATCGCCTGCGCACCGTCGAGCACCGCTTGCAAATGATCGACGACCGCCAGACGCATTCGCTTCCAACCGGCGAAGGTCTCGAAAACGTGGCGCGGCTCGATGGTCTGGCAGACGGTGCCGCGTTGGTGGCGGGGCTGCACGATGTTTGCGCGCCGGTGGCCGAGCTCTACGACCGGTTGCTGACGGCGCAGGGTCCGGCGCTTGCGGCGGCGGCGCGCCCCGCGCCGCGCGGCCGCTTCGCCGAACGCATGGCTGCGTGGCGCGAGACCATCCGCGCGTTGCGCGGCCCGGAAGCCCGCGCGGCGTTCGAGGCGATCCTCCCAGACCTCGAAGCCGCGCTGACCCACGCGCCCGATCCCGATCATGCGCTGGTACGGTGGGAAACGCTGCTCGCGCGGTTGCCCAGTGCGGTGAACCTGTTCCGCCTGTTCGAACAACGCTCCGGCCTGCTCGACCAAGTGCTGCGGGTGCTGACGCTGGCGCGGCCGCTTGCCGACGATCTGGCGCTGCGGCCGGAGTTGCTCGACCGGCTGATCGACACCTCGGCGTTCGACCTGCCCGGGTCGGTCGCGGACCTGACCGCGCGGATGTCACGGGCTGAAACCGACGACGACTACGAACGTCGGCTCGACGCAATCCGCCGGGTCGTGGGCGAGGAACGATTCGCCCTCGGCGTGCAGCTGATCGAAGGACGGCACGACCCGCTCGAGATTGCAGCGGGCTTGTCGCGCGTGGCCGAAGCAGCGATCGAGGCCGCGGCGCGCGCAGCGGTCGGCGAATTCGAACAGGCTCATGGGCGCGTTCCCGGCGGCGAGCTACTGGTGCTCGGGCTCGGCCGGCTCGGCGGCGGCGCGCTCACTCACTTGTCGGATCTCGATCTCATTTATGTGTTCACCGGCGACATCGGGATCGAATCGGACGGAGCCAGGCCGCTCTCCGCCTCGTTGTACTTCAATCGTCTGGCGCAGCGGGTCAGCGCCGCGCTGAGTGTCCCGACCGCGGCCGGCGCGTTGTACCAGGTCGACACGCGCCTCCGCCCCCAGGGAACGTCGGGACCGCTCGCCGTGAACCTCACCAGTTTCGCCCGCTATCAGCATGAGGACGCATGGACCTGGGAACATATGGCGCTGGCCCGGGCCCGGCCGGTCTACGGTTCCGCCGCCGCTCGCGACCTGTTGGCGGCGACCGTGCGCCAGGTGCTGTCGGCGGTGCGCGACCCGGTAACACTGCGCGGCGAAATCCTGGCGATGCGCGCCGAGATGGCCCGGCACAAACCCGCCGCCGGGGCGCTGGATGCCAAGCTGCTGCGCGGCGGGCTGGTCGACGTCGAATTCATCGTTCACTTCCTGCAGTTGCGCGATCGGGCAGGACTCGATCCCAATCTGGCGCAAGCCATCGCGGCGTTGACCCGCGCCGGCCTGCTGCCGCGCGAGTTTTCTCGATCGCATGACTTGCTCGCTCGGCTGCTGGTCGCCGCGCGGCTGCTCGCACCCGATGCCGACGCGCCTGCGGAGGCCGCCTGCGACGCGCTTGCGGCGGCTTGCCAGCAGCCCGACTATGCGGCGCTCTTGCAAAGACTGGCCGAGTCGCGGCAGGAGGTCGCTCAAGTGTGGGACGCCGAATTCGGCGAATCGCTGGAGATCGAGCCATGAGCGAGCTTCCTGCTGTTGGAGACATGATGCCGGATGTCGCGCTCGCGGGGCCCGACGGGCTGCCGGTCCGGCCCTCCGATTTCCAGGGCCGCAAGCTGGTGGTGTTTTTCTATCCGCGGGACGACACGCCCGGCTGCACCGTCGAGAACATCGACTTTTCCG
>JBDSUJ010000122.1:0-10262 GCA_039927815.1 Croceibacterium sp.
GCTGACAGACCCGGTCTATTACACCGCGCCGGTGTCATTCAAGAAGCGCTGGATGCCCCTCAAGGACGGCCACATCATGGCCTACAATTGCAGCGAGGAGCCGTGGCTGCGGCTGCTCGACAAGCGCCGCGAGCAACTCAAGGCCGGAAAGCCGATCACCGCCAAGATGGCCGACGTTATCGACGTCTATCAATGATCCGACAAAGGGCTCTTTCCATGACACGAACTCGCCTGGCGCTGGCCGCCACATCCGCGCTGCTCGTTTCCACGGCCGCCGCCGCGCACCATTCGGCCGCGATGTACGACTTCCGCAAGCCGGTCACCCGGGATGGTACGGTCAAGGAAATCAGGGTAATCAACCCGCACACGCATATGCTGATGAACCTGACCGATGCCAAGGGCACTCGAACGTGGGATTTCGAGGGCCATAGCGCGAGCAATTTCTTCCGCGCCGGCTTTACCCGCGGCGCCGTCAAGCCCGGTGACAAAATCTCAATCACTTTCGCCCCGCTGCGCGACGGCAAGGACGGTGGTTATATCGTCGCGTTCACCACGGCGTCGGGCACGAAAGTCGGTTTCACCCCCGCACCCTAGTTCCGCGCGCCTGCTGGGAAGCGGCTCAATGTAATGAAACGGGCTGCGCCGACTGCTTGCAATTTGTCCGCTGTTCGACTTTTCGAAACAGTGTTACGGAACTCGCACGAGCTACGATTCACCTAGCTCGCGTACGTCGAGGCCGTCTTGATCTTCGATACGCATGCCCACGTGCTGTCGGCAGACCGCGACACGTATCCCTTTTCCACATTGCGCGGGGGCGCCCGACCCCCTGTGGCGGCCGTTGTCTACCCAGTCGAGCAACTGGTTGCCGACATGGACGAACACGGTATTTCACAAGCCTGCCTGGTCCAGCGTGCGACCCTCTACGGCTACGACAACAGTTACCTGCTAGATGCGGCAGCGCGCCATCCGGGCCGCTTTGCAGCGGTTGCTGTTCTCGACGCGCAAGATCCCGCGTCGCCCGCCGAGCTGGAGCGACTGGGCGCACAGCAACGCCTGGGTGGCTTGAGGCTGGTCGCACCCCGGCTTACCGAAAACGACACCAGCTGGCTGGACTCGCCGCAGGCGCTATGCCTGTGGGACGTAGCGCAGCGGGCTGGCCTGCGGGTGGCCGTCATCTTGTATCGCCGCAATCACGCGGCGGGCAGCGCGGCACTGGCGGGTCTGGCGCGCCGGTTCACGGAACTGCCCATTATTCTTGACCATTGCGCCCTGCCACACCCCTCGACGCCCGAGATGGCTTTCGCTGCTTCGGAAGGTATCGCCTACACCATCGTGGGAGGGCCGGAGTTCGGCATCGACGCGGCGCTCGGGCCCTTCGCCGATCTTCCGCATGTACGGTTCAAGGTCACGGACATCAACTTTGATCGCCTGAACGGTGCGGGCCAGGATTCGGCCGAATTCGTCCGGGCGTTGGCTGACCGGTTCGGGGCCGGCCGTTTTGGTATGGGGTTCCGATGTCGGGCAAAGCCCGGCGCCTTACGCCGAAAAGGTCGCCCGCCTGCAGCATGCGGCGGGCGCATTGTCGGTCAGCGAACGTGCTGCGTTCCTGTGGGGGAATGCAGCAGCGCTCTACGCGGGCCGAACAGCCGATGGGTGACGCTTCCCAGACCATTGCCGCGATGCTTGACGCAGAGGGCTCGTGGGGTCGGCGGCGGTGGGTGCCGCTGCTGTTTGGCGCGATGATGTTTTTCGACAGCTGGGACATCCTGGTCGCCGCCTTCATCTTGCCGCTGCTGACCGCGGAATGGGGCCTCGGACCGCGGCAGATCGGCTGGCTGCTTTCGGCGGCCTATGCGGGCCAGTTCTTCGGCGCGCTGGCGAGCGGGTGGTTCGCGGAGCGATTTGGGCGCAAACCGGTGTTCTGCCTCGCGGTGGCGGGGATGAGTATCATGGGCATCTGTTGCGCGATGAGCGCCAACCCCGCCCAGTTCGAACTGTTCCGCTTTGTTCAAGGCCTGTTTCTGGGTGCGGCGCTGCCTGTGGCGGTGAGCTACGTCAATGAAGTTGCGCCCACGGCCACGCGGGGGCGGTTTTTCTCCGTCTACCAGTTCCTCATGATCAGCGGGTTCGTCGCCGCGTCGGCATCCGCTGCGTTGCTAGCGCAAAGTAACGGGTGGCGGCTGCTGTTCCTGCTCGGCGCGGCACCAGTGGTTCTGGTGCCGGCCATCTGGCTGGCGCTGCCGGAATCGCCGCGCTGGCTGTGCCGCCACCGCGGGTTTGCAGCGGCCGCCGCGGCCGTTGCCAGATTGGGCGGACCCGCGGCGCCTGCCGAACCGCTCCCGTCCGGCCACGATGACGACAGGCGAGCCCCAGTGTCCGTTAGCGCGCTGTTCTCGCCAACGTTGCGGCGCACCTCGATCGTTACGTTCTTGCTGTGGTTCCTGGGATCACTGGTGAACTACGGACTCGCCACCTGGACCCCGTCGATCTTTGTAAGCGAATTCCATCTGCCGATTGCCGAAGCGCTCCGCTATGGCGCGATCGGGTCGATCCCGATCTTTCTCGCGCCGATCGTGCTAGGGGCCACCATCGACCGGTTCGGGCGGCGGCCGTTTGCCATCGGCGGCGCGGTCCTGGCGACAGCCTGTTTGACCGCCTTGGCCCTGATGCGCTGGGATAATACGATGGCACTGGTCGTGCTTACCATCGCCGGCGGGTTCGGAACCGGACTTTATGCCATCGTGCTGTGGCCCTATTCCGCCGAGGTATTTCCAACGCCAGTCCGGGCCGCGGGCCTGGGCGTGGCCAGTTCGCTGGCCCGCGCGGCGTCCAGCCTGACGCCGGTGATCGTCGGCGGGGTGATCGGCGCGGCCGGCAGCGTCCGCCCGGTATTCGCAATCTTTGCCTTGATCGCGGGGACGACGGCGATCATGTGGCTGGCGATGACTCGGGAAACCGCCCGCCGTCCGATGGCCGAGCATGTCTGATCTGCCCGCCAAGCCTGACGAAGGTGTCCAGGCCGCGCGAGTGGCGGTGCGGATACTCGAGCTGCTGGCCAGCCACGACGATTTGGGCGTGACCGAGATCGCGCGCACCACGCAGACCACCAAGCCACGCGTCTACCGCCATTTGCGGACCCTGGTGGACCTCGGCTACGCGGTGCAGCGCGAAACCGGCGAGCGCTATCTGCGCGGCCCGAAGCTGTTGGCTCTGGCCAGGATGATCGGGCAATCGGCAGAAGAAGGCGTGATCGAACTGGCCCGCCCGGTGCTGCAGCGGTTGCACGAGCGGTTCGATCACACTTTCAACCTGTCGCTGGCATATGGCGATAGCGTTTCCATCGTCGAAAGCTTGCCCGGCAAGGCACTGGTCGGGATCATCGTGCAGCTCAACCAGCAGCTCCCCTTGCACTCAACCGCGGCCGGCAAGCTGCTGCTGGCGGACCGCCTTAGGCACAGCGGTCGAATGCCGGTGGGCAAGCTCACGCGTTACACTGCACATACGTTGGTGGATCCACGGCTCTTGCGGCAAGAACTGGCGACGATCGATGCGCGCGGGTGGGCCGATGCGCCGGAACAGGTCGTGCTCGGCATCAATGCGATAAGCGTGCCGGTTGCCGATCACCGCGGGGCGTTGCTGGGCATGGTGTCGGCAATGGATTCGATCCAGTTCATCCCTGCCGAGGCGCCGCGCAAGCTGGTCAAGGCACTGCGCGACGCTGCGCAGGAAATCATGGCAAAGCTGACGGTGTGACGGGAAGGGCGCTGGCATGAATGCTGCCGAACGTATCGCCGAGATTGCGGTCCTGCGCCAGAACGCGATCGATTACTGGCACTGCGTCGATCATTGCGGAGGCGAAGGTGTCGCGGCGATGTTTACGCCGGACGGCAAGTTCCATGCCGGCCCCGGCGAGCCGCTGGTCGGGCATGACGCGATCGAAGGCTTCTACGGCTGGCGCCGTGAGCGCGGAGAGCGGACTTCACGCCATGTGATCACCAACTTCCACGCCGACTTCACAGGCGACGGAACCGCTCGGACGACGTGCGTTATGCTGCTTTACGCCTCAGATGGCGCGCCGCCGTTCGCCGGTACCGGGCCCGCCATGATTACCGACCTTATCGACGATTGCGTCAAATCGCCCGCCGGGAAGTGGCTGTACGCCCAGCGTGATTTCAGGGTCCTGTGGCAGAGCGGCGCTGCCGTGACTGTCGCCCCCGACCGGCTGCGGGTGCCAGCGCCCTAGTCCTTTGGTGGGCAGTAGACGGGCGTCGGCAGTTCCTCCATTCGGGCTTTCAGCTGCAGTGCCAAATGCAGCGAATGAAACCGCGACTGCATGAAGTTTCCCCCCTGAAACCACAACCCCGGTTGAGGTGTCGGCTTCCACATGTTGCGCAGCTCGCCCTCCCACGGGCCCGGGTCGCCCTGTGTAGCGGAGCCGAGGCCCCAGCACCGGCCGACCGTCGCGGCGACCTCGGGCGAAACAAGACGCGCTACGGCGTTTTGCATCGGCAGGTAACCGGTCGCGTAAACGATCACGTCGGCCGGTACGAAGCTGCCACCACTCATCTCGACCCCGTCGTTGCGGATGCACGCGATCGCACCGGTTGCCAGCGCAATTTCCCCTTCGGCGATAAGGTCCGATGCACCGACATCGATGTAATACCCCGCGGCGCGGCGGCTATACGCCGACAGAAACCCGGTCTCGTCCACCCCATGCCACAGCAGGAAGCCGGCATCCTGCAACCGCTGATAGAACGGCGCGTCGATCTCCTTGAGCGCGGCGGTCATTGCCCGATGGCCCGGTTCCTGCACCCGGAAGGGCAGGGCCCCCGCCAAGTCAGCCAGATCGCGCGGCACTGCCGGATCCGCATAGGATAGCGCGTCGCTGAAGGTCTTCATCGTCTCTGCCCGGACGACGATGGTCGGCGTACGTTGGATCATCGTTACCGTGGCGCCGGCTTCCCACAACGCGGCGGCGATATCGTGCGCCGAGTTGTTCGAGCCGATGACCGCATAGCGTGTGCCGGGTGCTTCGACCTGGCCGTGATCGGCGGAGTGATATTGCAGCCCGGCGAACCGGTCCGCGCCCTCGATGCCGGGCACATGCTTGGCTCCCGATAGGCCGGTAGCGAGGATGAGTTCGCGCGGGCGCAAGGTGACCGCTTCGCCGGCGCGGCGCGCCGTCACCTCCCACTGTCCCCGGGCGTCGTCGTATGTGGCGGCTGTCACAACCGTGTCGCCCCAGAAGTTGATTTCCATCGCCTCGGCATAGAGCTCGAGCCAGGCCCCCATCTTGTCCTTGTGAGTGTAGAGCGGCCAGTGTTCCGGAAACGGCAGGTAAGGAAGATCGTCGAGGTAAATCGGATCGTGCAGGTACAAGCTTCGATACCGCGCGCGCCAGCTGTCGCCGGGCTTCGCGTATGCATCCACGGCCAGCGTCGGAACCGCCAGCCGCCGAAGTCGGGCGGCGAGCGACAATCCATTATGCCCCCCGCCGACGATCAGACAATACGGCTGCACGCTGTCGCCGAGCTCTGCGGCGGTGAGGTCGCGTTCGTCGCGCCAGGTTAGGCGCCCCGGGTATGCGCGATGCTCGACCCCGGGCGCTCGGCGAGGGCCTGCCGGTTCCTCGAAACCTTTTAGGTCCAGGGCGGAAGTCAGGACGACTTGCGCCCGGCCATCGTCGAGCTGGACCAGGCCGCGGCACCTCGCGGTATCGGTTTCGAAGGTGAACCACGCCTGGTTCGGGGGCAGGGCAAGCGCCTCCTTACTCAGCGCAAACGTGCGCGGGTGCACCAACGGCGCCTGCTGCGCCAACATCGCGCCAATCGAGGCCACGCCCTCCCCTGTCACGATGTTCCAGGTCAGCGCGACGAAATCCCGCCAATAGCACTCCTCGGCGAACAATTCGCGCCAGTCGGCATTTCCGGGGTCGGCTAGGGCAGCCTCGAGCGCTTTCAGCCAGCGGGCTGGATCATTGCTGGGCACCGTTCCCTCCCGCCCGGCGATTTATCTTGAAGTGCCAGGGTAAACGAAACAATGTTCCGGAAAGTTTTCACATGCAAGGGGCAACCGCGCGCATGATGAGCCGGATTCCATATCCTGACCAAGCGACGCTGCCCGACCACGTGAGGCAGATGATCGCCCGTACGCCGTTGAACATTGTCCGAATGGCGGCCCACGCCTCGCCGGCGCTGTTCGAGGCGCAGGGCGCGCTGTCGTACGCTATCGCCCGCCCGGACGTGCTCGATCCAAAGGTGCGGGAGACCGTGATCCTGGTCGTCGCGTCGGTAACCGAGAGCGCTTATGAACTTCACCAGCATGTCCCGCTGGCCCGCGCGGCGGGCCTGTCCGATCGCGATATCTGCGCGATCCGGGGCGGCAATTATGATCAGCTCGATTCACTCCTGGGCGTTATTGCGGAATTTGCGGCCGCGACGGTGCGCGACCCCTCGCCGCCGGATGCCCTCATCGCCTCAATGCGCCGTCAGGTTTCCGACCAGATCCTGGTGAACATCGTTCTGACAATCGGCTGCTACATGGCGGTCGCCCGGCTAATCGGCGTTGCTGGCATTGCTGTCGATGACAACCAGTTGGCGGCCCTGCCGACCGGATTGCCCGAGTAATACAAATGTCCCAGGAAAGCCCCCTATGTCCACTCTGAACGCCAAAATCCGCGAGTGCGGTCACGGGATGCTCGGAACGTGGGTCAAGATCCCCTCATTCGAAACGGTCCAACTTCTTGGGCACGCGGGTTTCGACTTCGTGGTCATCGACATGGAGCACGCGCCCCATTCGCTCGAACGCGCGGTGGAGTTGGTGTTCTGCGCGCAGGCGATGGGCATGGCCGCGTTGGTGCGGTTGCCCGATCACATGGGCATGACGATTCAGCCACTGCTCGACGGCGGCGCCGACGGCCTGTTGGTGCCGCGCATCGCCGATCTGGCGGCTGCCGATGCCATCACCAAGCGCATGGTCTTCGCACCGCGCGGCGAACGCGGCTTGGGCGCTACGTCGCGAGCAGGACGCTGGGGTCTGGCGCCGCTGCCCGAATACCTCGAGCGGGGCGAGGACGCGATCCGCATGGTGCAACTGGAGGATTGGGCGTCGCTGGAGCAGGCGGCGGCATTCGCCGCGCTCGAACACGTCACCGGCATTTTCATTGGCCACGGCGACTTGTTCCTGTCGAGCGGCAAGCCCGCGAGCGATCCGGAGGTCAAGAAGCTGACGGCTCAAGTCCTCAACGCTACTCGGCAAGCCAACGTCCTGTCCGGTGTCGCCGTCGGTACCCCACACGAAGCGCGCGAGCACCTTGCGACGGGTTTCTCGTTGGTCATGTTGAGCAATGACACCACAATTTTCGGGCGCGCGGCCGCTGACCTGGTCAAGGCCGCGCGAGAGCAGGCGGGCTGACGATGGCGCGCGAAGTTGCCCGCGCCGGAGCCGCTTCTTTCCCGACGCGGCGGATGGATTCAATTTGCGTTGCCGGTGAATCCGGTCCGATTTAGCAAACAACCACGGGAGAGCCGCCGGGCTTCATGAGGGACCGGGCGTCTCTCCTTACCAGATGCGGTGTGGCCGCGCGGGGAGCATGTAATGTACGAAGCCGACGATCCCCGCTCCGGCCTTGCCGGCCCCGTCGAAAGTGCTGGCGCGTCGGCATTCGCGCCGTCAAGCTATAGCCGATTCTACGATACGGACCCGGGGGAGACGGGGAAGGGGCACCGAACCTGGTACACCCGCGGCCAGAACTTCGTCGTCTGTTATGCCAAAGTCGAGCCGGGCGCGACGTTCGAGCGGATCGGCCAGCCCGACGAATATGTTCTGTTGCTGCATGAGCCCAGTCTATCCGCCACTGTCGAGGCCAACGGCGAAGTGCGCGAGGTGCCGGGCTACACGATCACGATGATCCCGCCGGGCGACAGCAAGATTGTGTGCCATTCAGGCGGCCAGATCGTGCGCCTGATCACGACCCGATCGGCCGACGTGGTGGCCAAGGCGAGCAACGCCGCCAGCTATCGCGGCGCCCACCCCCAGGTGCCGGAATTCCGGCCTTGGCCGACGCCCACCGGCGGCTTCAAGATCCGCAGCTACAGCCTCGATATTCCCGACGCGCCGGGCCGGTTCGGCAAGCTGTTCCGGTGCACCACGTTCATGGTCAATGTGTTCCCCCCGCAAGGGGCGCGCGACGTGACCAAGTTGTCACCCCACCACCATGACGACTTCGAACAGGGCAGTCTCGCCCTCAAGGGCTGGTATGTGCACCACTTGCGCTGGCCGTGGACTGCCAATCAGCACGATTGGCGCGGCGATGAGCATGAAACCTGCGGCTCGCCGTCGCTATGCGTGATCCCGCCCAAGGTGATCCACACCTCGGCTCCGTCCGATCCGCATGGGAATGTGCTGATCGACATTTTCTCCCCGCCGCGTGTGGATTTCTCCGACATGGCCGGTTGGGTCCTCAATGCGGACGACTACCCGCGCCCCTGATCACGCTGTCAGAAGGCGGTGCGGTCGCCGCCCTTTAGCTCCAGCATCTCCCTGGCTTCGGCGGGGGTGGCGATTTCGCGTCCTAGCCCCTCGACGAGGGCGCGGATGCGCTGGACCTGCTGGGCATTGCTGGTCGCCAGTTCGCCGCGGCCGATGAACAGGCTGTCTTCCAGCCCGACGCGGGCATGCCCGCCAAGTAGCACCGACTGGATGCCGAAATCGATCTGGTGGCGGCCGGCGGCAAACGCGGAGAGGACATAGTCGTCACCAAACAGGCTGTTCGCGATGGTCACCATGTGCGCAAGATTGCGCGGATCGGCGCCGATCCCGCCTAGAATCCCGATCACCGACTGGATCAGGAACGGCGGCTTGACCAAGCCCAGGTCGACGAAATGGGCGAGCGTGTAGAGATGCCCGACGTCGTAGCATTCGAATTCGAAGCGGGTTCCGTAAGCTTGTCCGACTTCGGTCATGATCCGTTCGATGAAGACGTTGTCGTTGTACATGATCCGCCCGCGGCTGCTGGCGACGTAATCGCGCTCCCAATCGTATTTCCATTCGCTGACGCGCTTGCCCGCGCCGGAGAAGTCGAAGATCAGCGGGCCCATGTTCAGGCTGCACAGCTCGGGCTGGGCGGCGTGCGATCCTTCCAGCCGGTCGTCGAGCGACATCGTCGCGCTGCCGCCGGTGGAGATGTTTATGACCGCATCGCAGCTTTGCTTGATCTGCGGCAGGAAGGCCATGAAATCGGCCGCCTTTGGACTGGGACTGCCGTCCACCGCGTTGCGGGCATGAAGGTGGAGGATCGCGGCGCCAGCCTCCGCAGCGCCGATCGCCGCTTCGGCGATCTGGTCGGGGGTGACTGGCAAATGCGGCGACATCGACGGCGTGTGGATCGATCCCGTCGGGGCGCAGGTGATGATGACCTTGCTCGACTTGCGCATCGTAACGCTCCCTACAGGCCGGCGTGGCAGACGTATTTGATGTTGAGGTACTCCTCGAGCCCGTGATGCGAACCCTCGCGCCCCAGGCCGGACATCTTGACCCCGCCGAACGGCGCGTGGGGGGTCGAGATCAGTCCGGTATTGATCCCGACCATCCCGGCCTCAAGCCCGCGTGCGACACGCGCGATCGTAGCCGGGTCTTGGGCGCACAAGTAGGCGGCGAGGCCAAATGGCGTCGCGTTGGCGAGCGTCAGCGCCTCCTCCACGTTGGCAAAGCCAATGACACCCGCCAGCGGTCCGAATGTCTCCTCGGCTGCCAGCATCGCGTCGCGCGGTACGTCGGCGATCAGCGTGGGATTGAACAGGCGGTTGGCCGCGTCGGCTCCGCCCGCGATGCGGCGCGCCCCACGGGCCAGCGCATCGTCCCGGTGCTCGGCGACTTTGGCGACCGCGGCGTCATCGATTAGCGGGCCGACGTCACTGGTCGGGTCGAACCCGTCCCCGGCCCGCATGGCGCCGACTTTCTTGCCGAATGCCGCCACAAAACGGTCGCGGATCGAGTCTTGGACGTAAATGCGATTGGCGGCGACGCAACTCTGCCCGCCGTTGCGGAACTTCGCGATCATCGCCGTCTCGACCGCGGTATCGAGGTCCGCGTCATCGAAAATCAACAGCGGCGCGTTACCACCCAGTTCGAGACCGAGCCTCTTCATCGTCCCCGCGCAAGCCTGGTAAAGTTGCACGCCGATCTCGGTAGAGCCGGTGAAAGACAACTTGCGCACCGCCAGCGAGCCAGTCAGCGCGCCCCCGATCTCGCGGGCCGATCCG
>JBDSUJ010000123.1:0-4664 GCA_039927815.1 Croceibacterium sp.
GTCGCCGGCACAGCTAAAACCATGTGCGGGCGAATTGTTTTCCGAATAGCCCAGCGGCGTGTCGGCGAGCTGCCGCAAGGTGGTCGCGGGATACTGGAGCTGGCCGACGTTGGCCGTCAGCGTGTAGCTGCGCGTCGCTGCATCGACCGCAATCTGCACCGAGCCCGCCGGCGCGTTGTTACTTATGGTCTGCTCGCCATGCACCCCGAATGCGGCGATGGCATCGTACGTGCCGGTGGTGATTGCTGGGGTCGGCGGCAGCGGGGTGCGGGTTTCAGTTGGAATGGGTGACGAGGCCGCCGACAACGGCGTAGGCGCACTGGCGATGCCACCGCCGCCGTCACCGCAGGCTACCAGCGCAAAAGAAAGTGAAATTATGGCGCTGCTACGGACTGCCGTCATGATCCTTCTCACCGCCAATATCAATTGCGCAGCCCGACAAACGCGTCGCTGACAGTTGCCACATCGGATGTTGGTCCGGCCGCGAATACGCCGCCTACCTGCGCGGCATTGGGGCCAAAGAAAGCGCCGTTGAGAGAGCCGGTTGCCGGACCGGGCGAACCGAAGCTAATTGTGCCGGTCAACGGAATAAAAAAGCTGCCGTCAGACGTGATTGGCCCCGTTCCGCGTAAATCCACCCCGGCGTTGACGTTGAAACCGCCCGAAATGTCGCGGCCGCTTGAATATTCCCGATTTAGCTGAGCGGCTATCGACCTTTTACCAAAATCCGCTGTCAGCTCGATGCTAATCTGTGCAAGCGACGCTGCAGAGTAGGTCGCCGACCCGGATGTCGGAATCTCCGCAGCGGGAGTTCTGTCCCCATGAACGAAGTAGGCGGCACCTTCATCATCGGAGGCCACGATAGATTCCCATATCCATTGACCTAATGAAACATAGGAAAGTCCAACGTTGTAGAATATCTGATCAGTAAAATAATTATTCCCAGCCGATCCGCCATTAGAATATACGCCAGTTCCTGCCCGGTACTGATTTGAAGCGATAATTTTTTGCGTGCCATCTGGATATGTATTGGTCGCCGTTAGAGCGTCGCCAAATTTTATAGGGTATTTTCCGACGGTTCCGTCTCGATATATCGTTGAAGTTCCGGTTGGAGATACATCAATCGACATTGCACTGATGACCGCCGTCAGAGATGATCTGTTTCCGGGCAATTCCGGTGCGGTGAACGCGATTGTGTAGGATATGTCATTGGCAGCCGGGCCGGCCTGATAGGTCGTGACCCTGACTTCGGACGGCGACGCCAATCGATATGTATAGGCCGACCCGATACTTTGCTCAATGAGTGCGATCGCATCAGTAGTGCCCGGCCGGGTCGCAGGGGATGGGATAGGAGCGATTGCAACCGAGGTTAAGGCTATCGGCACTGGCGCTGGCGCGGGGCTCGGAACTGCAGGCACAGGAGGCGGAGCGCTGGCGATGCTTGTTCCGCCGTTTTCATTCCCGCCACATGACGCAAGCACCATGCCGAAAACGATCAGCGATGCGAGCGTGAGCTGTTTCAAACTCCGTCTCCCCAAAGCAATAATTGAGGTTATGTCTTATCATTCCGGTGCAGCGCGTACCGTGAAACGCCGCCAAATTCTCACCGGATCCTGGCCCAAGCTACGCCAAAGACTTCGATATTCGCCGTGTTTCAGTCCCGATATTGCATCGTTATCCCGATCCGCCTCCTTTCGCCGAGGATCAGATCGGTCGGTCGGGGAATGCCGAGGTAGAAGGCGGGCTGTCGTCCGGCCGCGATCCCGATGTAGCGGTCGTCGATAAGGTTACTGCCCCACAGTTCGGCGCTCCAGCGCCCGAGCGGCAGCGCTAACCGCGCGTTAAGCAGGGTGCGCGCGCCAAAAAACAGCCCGTCGATCTGGCGGTCGAACTCATTGCCGCGGTGGCTGACATCGGCCTGAATCAGCAAGCCATGCAACGCCGGCAGTGGCGGCGTCACAGCAGCTTCAAATGACCAACTCGTCGTCACCGCACGCGCCGGGATGTTGCCCGAAATGTCAGCCACCAGCTGGCCCGGATTGATCAGGCTCGGGCGTATCGTGCAAATACTCGATGTCGAGACGCCCAGCGCCAGCCCGCAAAATGCGTTACTACCCGGATCCTCGCTCCCCTGTTTGAAGCGGGGCCGGGTGTAGCTGTAGGCGAAATCGAAGCTCATCCATCGCGCCGGGGCTATGGCCGCGCCGATCTCGATCCCCTGGGTATGTATGCCTCTGGTGTTGCGCGTGATCAGGGCGCTGACGGCGCCGGTTGTCGCGTAACCGAGGATCTGCGTATCGCGCCAGTCGATGTCATAGATCGCCGCGTGGATCGAGCGGACGAGACCTGATCCGGCATATTTAATCCCGGCCTCAGCGGTCCAGTTGGTTTCCGGCTCGAAGGTCTGCTCCAACGGCGGCAGGCCCGGAATCGCATTGATCCCGCCGGAACGCGAACCGCGCGCGTAAGAGGCATAGGCCAGCAATCTCCCTGACGGCCGGTAGTCGATGCCGAAGCGCGGGGTCAGGTCGAAAAAGGTGCGCGCGCCAAGGCTTTCGCCGAAGCCTGGGCTGAAATTCGCAATGCGATTGTCGAGGGTCAGGCGCTCCCAGTTGGCGCGCACCTCGCCCCGCAGCCGCACGTTGCCGGCGAGGCGGTAATCCGCAGTGGCGAACAGTGCGATGGTGCGGCGGTGTTCGAGCCCGGCGTTCTGGACGACCTGGCTCGCATTGGGATCGTCGGCGAGGGCGAAATTGATCGCCGCCGGTGCCCCGACGCGCAGCGGATTGGCGAGGACCAGCGCGCTGAACCGCTCGTTGGCGGCGAGCGCGCCGCGCTCCGCGCCATAGGCAAAGTTCGTTCGCAGACCTTGGCGCGACCAAAACACCGTGCCGCCTAATAGCCAGGCAAAGCGGCGGTCACCGGTGCTCCGGATCCGAAGTTCCTGTGCGATCTCCTGCGCCGACAGCGAATGACGCTGGACGATATTCACCCGTTGCAGGCGAACCACCGGTATGATCAGGCTGGCTGGCCCGTTGCAATTGAAACCGACGATGCAGACACCATAGACGTCTCCTTCCGCGCTGCCGTCGAAATCGCGATAGGCGGTCACGTCGGCGCGGTAGTAGCTGGTGTCCGACCGCAGTTCGACGCTGCCCAGGTCGAGCGCAGAATGGAATGCGGCCTGTCCGCCGCGGGTGCGGCTGTCGGGAATGCCGCGCGACAACGAAAGCGTGTCGGCTATCGGCGCCGCGCCGCAGAAATAGCTCCAGACCCCCGAGGCAGCATCGCGCCCGCCGCAATTGTACTGGCGATAGTCGATGCCGTAGAACGGCGGCTGATTCGACCGATTGTCGCCGTAGCGGGCCGCCAGCCGCGCGCTGAGCGGACCTGTATCGTCGCGCGTCGCCACGCTCAGGGCGGCGCTATAGCGCTGCACGTTGCCGAGGCGCTGATCGGGCGCGGCCTGATTGCGGTAAACGCCGTCCGCCGTGCGATAGCCCAGCGCAAGGCGCGCCTTGAAGGTTTCGCCCAATGGTCCGGAAACTGCCGCGCGGACGCCAGAGAGATTGCCGCTACCAATGTCCGCTACGGCGCTGACGGTCAGCATCTCGGTCGGTTCAGCGGCGACATAGTGGATCAATCCGGAAAAGCTGCTGCGGCCAAACAGCGCGCTTTGCGGCCCATGGATCACCTCGATCCGTGCAAGATCGAGCGGCTCGACATCTATCGCATCGCGATTGGCCTGATAGACGCCGTCGACAAACATGCCGACGCTGTCGCCGGCAATGCTAGGCTGGTTCTGCCCGCGCAGGACCGGAAAGGAATTTGCTCCACCCCATATCGCCTCGAAACTCAACCCCGGCACCTGCCGCGCCAGCGCCTGGAGGCCATCGACACCGCCTGCCCCGATGCTGCCCGCCTTGACGACATCGATCGCCAACGGAACTTCGGCAAGCGGCTCAGTGACCCGCCGCGCGGTGACGACTATTTCCGGCGCGCGCGGACTTTCCGCCCGGGCTGGAGCCGGCAATGCCCATAAGACCGGGAGCGCGCCCCCTAGCAGCTTGATGCGCCATTGAGATGAACCAGCGCCGATCATGTCATGAACTCAGGATATTCTCAGCCGTGGGTCGACGCCGGACGCAAAGGCACTTTGCCGGCCTTGCGCAGTGCCTCGAGCTTGGCGCGTTCGGCCCGTGCAGCGGCGCGGCAATATTCGGCAAGCGCGGTAAAACGCAGGTCGTCGTGCACCGGCACCCACACCGGATCGCCGCCAACGACATACCACCACAGGCGCAAGTCATGCCCGGTTTCGATCGATGCCTTGAGGTCCGACAGCGCCTGGTCGCGTTCGCCCAGCAGCATCATCGCCGTCGCGCGCGCGCGTCTGACTCCACCGAGACCATAGCGCGGGTGGACGTCGATCCACTCGACCGTTTGCGCCAGTAGCGCGGTCCCTTGATCGCGGTGACCGGCGGCCAGCAGGATGTGGCCCAGCGCCGGGGCAACCGTCGCTTGCGGCAGGTTTGACGTGCGTGGGGAACGCACGTCAAACCCATAGCGCGAGGCAATCGCCTCGGACGCACGGTCATACTGCTTAGTGTGCAGCGCCCAATCTCGAACTGCCTCGGCCCAGTTCCAGTTGGTGTATTTGTTGAACA
>JBDSUJ010000124.1:0-8055 GCA_039927815.1 Croceibacterium sp.
GCTGGATTGCCAGCGAGCCGAGTGCGACCCACTCGCCGTGTCGCGCGGCGGCGTCGCGCACCGTGGCGAGCACCGGATTGTCCGCCTCGCTCACAATGTGCGCACGCGCGCGATCGCGATCGCGGTCGAGCAAGCCCGACATTTCGGGCGTGAACAGCATCGCCGCGCCCTCGGCCGCAGCGTCCGCGATCGCACCGGCTAGCGTGCGCCCGTTGGCCTCCGGGTCGATGCCAGAGGTCATCTGCAGGACGGCAACCTGGGTCACAGCCCGAGCAGCTCGTCGAGTTTCCCGTCCCGATCGAGCCGGGCGAGATCGTCCGACCCGCCGATGGAACGCCCGTCGATGAATATCTGCGGGACGGTGAAGGCGTCCGGCTTGCGCGCCATCATCTCGGCCTTTTCGGCGCCGCCCAAGGTGATGTCGTGCTCGATGAACGCGATCCCCTTCGATTCAAGCAATTGCCTGGCCCGTACGCAGTAGCCGCACCAGGCCTTGGTATAGATTTCAACTGTCGCCACGCTCACGCTCGCTTTCCCATATCAATCCATTCGGTGCGGCGGGCCGCCTCGCGGGCACACGCCTAGCACCTGCCGAGGTACGCCGCGAGTGGCTGCGGCAAGGCGGTGGGCGGCTTGGTAGTTGGGAATTTGCCCCGCAGGGTCAATTTGCGGGGTGGAATTATTCAGGGGCGGAGCACCGGAATGCCCCGCCCCTTCGGCGTTTTCACGCCGACCTGTTCCTCCAGCATGGCCGTCCGGGTCGCAAGAGACGGCCTGGCTGCAGGAGCAAGATCTGACCCACTTGCAGCTGAACCTGGCATCGCGGTATTTCGGTGAGGCTCAAAGACTTCGTCAGCAATGTGTCTCTTGCCCCCCCTGGCCACCGTTATTCGGCACGCACCAAACTGACACTTATCAAGATCGCCAAGCTACGTGAAGTGCATGAGGACGCAAGCGGATTCTGCCGCACGCCCTGAAACGGGACCGTGATCGCTAGACCAGTCGCGCCTGCGCGAGCGCCGCGGCGATGAAACCGGCGAACAGCGGGTGAGGGTCGAACGGCTTGCTCTTGAGTTCGGGATGGAACTGCACGCCGATGAACCACGGATGGTCGGGTCGCTCGACGATTTCGGGCAGAAGTCCATCGGGCGACAAGCCGGAAAATACCAGTCCGCCCTTCTCCAGCGGGTCGCGGTACGCCGAATTGACCTCGTAGCGATGGCGGTGGCGCTCGGAGATATGCGTCGCGCCGCCGTAGATCCGCGAGACGTGGCTGTTTCCCGACAGGACCGCATCGTAGGCTCCCAGGCGCATGGTGCCGCCAAGGTCGCCCTGGGCCGAGCGCTGCTGCAGGCCTTCCTGGCTCATCCACTCGGTAATGATGCCGACCACCGGCTCGGACGTCTCGCCGAATTCGGATGACGACGCCTCCGCAATGCCGGCGGTGTTCCGCGCGCCTTCGATGCACGCCATCTGCATGCCCAGGCAAATGCCGAAGAACGGGATATTCCGCTCGCGCGCGAAGCGGACGCCGGCGATCTTGCCTTCCGATCCGCGCGTGCCGAACCCGCCCGGTACCAGGATGCCGTGCATCGGCTCGAGCTCGGCGGCGATGTCGGCGTCGTCCTGCTCGAACACTTCCGCGTCGATCCACTGGATGTTGACCTTTACCCGGTTGGCCATGCCCCCGTGGACGAGCGCCTCATTGAGCGACTTGTAGGCGTCGGGCAGGCCGACATACTTGCCAACCACGGCAATCGTCACCTGCCCCTCAGGGTTGAAATAGCGGTCGAGGATGTCTTCCCATCGAGCAAGGTCGGGTGGTGCGCTGTCGAGGCCAAAGTGGCGCAGGACTTCCGCGTCGAGCCCCTCGGCGTGGTACTGAGTCGGTACCGAATAGATGCTCTTGGCGTCGCGCGCCTCGATCACCGCTTCAGGGCGTACATTGCAGAACAGCGCGATCTTGGCGCGTTCGCTGGCCGGTATCGGGTGCTCGCAGCGGCACAGCAGCAAGTCGGGCTGCACGCCCAGGCTGGTCAGCTCGCGCACCGAGTGCTGGGTCGGCTTGGTCTTGAGCTCGCCCGCAGCGGTGACATACGGAACCAACGTCACGTGAATCGCGCACGTCCGCTCGCGCCCCAGTTCGTTGCGTAACTGACGGATCGCCTCAATGAACGGCAGGCTTTCGATGTCGCCGACAGTGCCGCCGATCTCGCACAGCACGAAATCGTGGTCGTCGGTATCGGCCAGCGCGAAATCCTTGATCGCATCGGTCACGTGCGGGATGACCTGCACGGTCGCGCCGAGGTAGTCGCCGCGCCGTTCGCGCGCGATGATCTGCTGGTAAATACGGCCGGAGGTGACGTTGTCGCTTTGGCGGGCGGAGACGCCGGTGAAGCGTTCGTAGTGACCCAGGTCAAGGTCGGTCTCGGCGCCGTCGTCGGTCACGTAGACTTCGCCGTGCTGGTACGGGCTCATCGTGCCGGGGTCGACGTTAAGGTAGGGATCGAACTTGCGGATGCGGACGGTGTAGCCCCGCGCTTGAAGCAGCGCGCCCAGGCTCGCCGCCATCAGGCCTTTGCCAAGCGAAGAGACCACGCCGCCGGTAATAAAAATGAACCGCGCCATGGGAGTTGAGCCTTAGGCATCGGAGCGGATTCGGCGCAAGCGCCGATCCGATTAATTACACAGCGGCACGCCGAACCGGCTGCGGCCTTACTTAACGCCTGCCAGCGGGTCGTTCGGATCGCGCGGGGCGGGTGCGGGGGCCGGTGCCGCTGCGGGCACGCCCGTGCCGACCGGGCCGGCCGCCGGAGCGAGCGGATCGGGGGTTGCCGGAGCGACGGTCCGCTTAAGTGAATCGTCGATTTCGCCTCCTGACGAAGTGCTGACCGCCAGCGCCGCCAGCACGATCGCCAACACCACGAATAGCACCCCGAGCCATTTGGTCGTACGCGTGAGGAAGTCGGCGGCGCCCCGCGCGCTCATCAGCCCGCCGGGACTGCCGCCACCGCCCATACCGAGCCCGCCGCCTTCGGACCGCTGCATCAGCACGATCAGGACCAACGCCGCGGCGACGATGCCCTGGAGCACGCTCAGAAAGATGAACAGCGACATGGTAACCTCAGGCAAATCGAATGAGAAACTGATGTAGGCGGGCGCGGCTCCCGCGGCAAGCGGGGCTCAGGCGTCGCGCTCAGCGGCCGCGACAATGATCCCGAGGAAGCTTTCGGCGGTCAGGCTTGCGCCGCCGACGAGTGCCCCGCCCACTTCGTCCGCAGCCAGCAGTTCAGCAGCGTTGTCGGGCTTGACCGAGCCGCCATAAAGGATCCGCACAGAGGACGCGGCCTCGCCGTAGATTGCTTCCAACCGTTGCCGGATCGAGCGGTGCATTGCCCCCACGTCGGCAATCGTCGGGGTCCGCCCGGTGCCGATCGCCCAGATCGGCTCGTAGGCCACGGTGACCTTTTCGGCCGCGCCGTCGGACCGTGGCAGCGATGCGTCGAGCTGACCCGACACGACGGCTTCCGCCTGGCCGCTGTCGCGCTGCGCTTCTGTTTCGCCGACGCACACGATGACGTTGAGACTGACAGCGATCGCGGCGTCGGCCTTGGCTTTAACATCGGCGTCGCTCTCGCCGTGATCGGCGCGCCGTTCGCTGTGTCCGAGAATGACGAAATCCGCGCCGGCATCCTTGAGCATCGCCGCGGACAGGTCGCCAGTGTGCGCACCGCCCTCGCCGGCATGGCAATCTTGCGCCCCGATGCCGATCAGGCCGGCCTCTTGGCGGATCGCCTGGATCAGCGTTGCCGGCGGCGCCAGGGCGACTTCGGCCTTCATCAGGCGTTCGGCCGCGCGGTCGATCGCCCGCGCTTCGGAAAGCATGGCGCGGGTCCCGTTCATCTTCCAGTTGCCGACAATGTAAGGGCGCTGGGCCATGCAACTACCTGATTGAAAATAATGGTGCCGGGTCCCGGCCCCGAGGCAAAAGTGCATGCCCGCTAGGCTGGCCCGACGGGCTTGTCAAAAGAGCTTTTCCAAGTGTCCCAAAACCTCACCACCGCTGTTGCGGGCGCGCCGCAGCCGGGATAAAGCCGCCGACCGACCAAGGGGGTTCACTCCCCCCAAGCGCGCCCCGTTTTTCGAGATCGTTCCGTCATGCTCCAGTTCTTTCGCAACTTCATGAAGTCCAAGCTTGGCGTCGGGGTGACCCTCGGGTTCCTGGTGCTCCTCGCGCTGGCCTTCGCAAGTTCGGATGTTGCCAGCAACAACGCGTTTGGAGGCGTCGCCGGGGGCGACCGGGCGGCTGTCGTCGGCGAGCGCCGCGTGAGTACGTCGGAACTTTCGCAGGCGGCGACCAATTCGTTCGAGCAGCAGCGCCAGCGCAACCCGACCATGACCATGGCTGCTTTCGTCGCACAAGGCGGGCTCAAGCAGGCGCTCGACCAGTTGCTCAGTCGCACCGTCCTGGCCGAGTTCGCGCGCGAAAATGGCCTGCGCGCGGGGAAACGGCTGATCGATAGCGAACTGGCGCAAATTCCCGCCTTTCAGGGGCCCGATGGCAAGTTCAATCGCCAGGCTTTCGAGAGTGTGCTGGGGCAGCGGCAGCTGAGCGAAGCGACCGTGCGCGAGGATTTCGCCACCAACTTGCTCGCCCGCCAGCTGGTCTCGGCGGTAGCCATCGCCCCGGCCGTTCCGCGCAGCTTCGGCTTGCGCTACGCGGCGCTGCTGCGCGAGCACCGCACCGGCGCAATCGCCGTCCTGCCGAGCGCATTGTTCGCGCCGGCGGGGGACCCGACCGAAGCCCAGTTGCAGGCCTTTTACCAGCAGCAGCGCACTGCTTTCATCCGGCCAGAGCGGCGGGTGATTCGCTACGCGACGTTCACCGAGGCCGCGCTCGGCACCCTGCCAGCCCCAACCGACGCGCAGATTGCCCAGCGGTATCAGCGCGACCAAGCCAAGTACGCCGCGTCCGAAAATCGCACCTTCACCCAGCTGGTGGTGCCGACCGAGGCGGCGGCTAAAGCGCTCGAGGTCGAAGTCAGGGGTGGCAAGGCGTTGGCAGCGGCCGCGCTGGCGAAGGGCCTGCGCACGGTTCAGGTCGGCCCCATCAACCAGGCAGCGTTCGGCTCGGCAGCGTCGGCCACTGTTGCCACCGCCGGCTTTAGCGGCGCTCCCGGGAGCCTGACCGCTCCGGCCCGGGGGGGACTGGGTTGGTATATCCTCCACATCGACAAGGTCGAACGGCAACAGGCCCGCACCGCCGAACAGGCACGAGGCGAGATCGTCGCGGGCCTGGCCAAGGAACAACGCGCCGCCGCGCTGGCCGATCTGACCGCCCGGATCGAGGCGGAGTTCGACGACGGCAAGAGCCTGGCGGATGTCGCCAAGGAGCAATCGCTGACCGTCGAGCAAAGCCTGCCCGCCACGGCCGACGGGCGAATTTATGGCCAGGTCGGCAAGACCATCCCGCCGCTGCTGGGCCGCGTGCTGGCCACCGCGTTCCAGATGGAAGAAGGCCAGCCGCAGCTCGCGGGGGACGAAGCAGGCCAGCAGTTTGTTATCTTCGACGTCCCGGCGATCACCGCTTCGGCGGTCGCACCGCTCGCCGATATCCGGACCGATGTGGTGGCCCTGTGGCGCAAGAGCGAAGGCGCCAAGGCGGCCCGCGCGGCGGCCGACGCGGTCCTGGCGCGAGTGGCCGCGGGTGCGTCGCTCGCCGATGCGACGCGCACCGTCAAACCCGGTGCGCCCGCGGCCAAGCAGCTCGATCTCAACCGTGAGCAACTGGCCCGGATCGGCCGGGTCCCGCCCGAGCTGGCGCTGTTCTTCAGCATGGCCAAAGGCACCACCAAGAAGCTCGAAGCCACCGGGGCGGGCGGATGGTACGTGGTCAGGCTCGACAATGTCGAGGCCGGCCAGATCGCGCCCAACGATCCGCTGCTCCAGGCCACCATCCAGCAGCTGGCAAGCGTCGGGAGCGAAGAATACGTCGCGCAGTTCATCAAGGCCGCGGAAGCCGAAGTAGGGGTCAAGCGCAACGCGGTCGCCATCGCGGCACTTGAGGCCCAGCTGTCCGGCCGGGCCCCCAATTGAGGCCACCAGCCTGCCGGGTCCTGCCCTCGAAAACGCGGCTGACGCGGCCCGCCGGCTAAAGGACGGCGCGCCCGCGCTCGTCTGGCGCCGGCTGGTCGCGGATACGGAAACCCCGGTTGGAGCGGCGCTCAAGCTGATCGAACCGGAACGCGGCGACTTCCTCCTCGAATCGGTCGAAGGCGGGACTGTCCGAGGGCGATACAGCCTGCTCGGGCTCGACCCCGACCTGATTTTCCGCGCCCATGGAGCGGCCTGCGAGGTCAACCGCCACTGGCAGTACGACCGCGCCGCGTTCGAGCCGATGCCCGGAGACAGCCTGGCCGAGCTGCGTCAGCTGGCGGCGGATTGCCGCATCGATGTGCCCGCCGAGCTCCCTCCCGCGCTCGCCTGCCTGGTCGGCTATTTCGGGTACGAGACGATCGGCCTGGTCGAGACGCTGCCGCGCGCGCCCGACAGCGCACTGGTCATGCCCGACATGCTGTTTGCGCGCCCGACGCTGGTGCTGGTGTTCGACCGGCTGAGCGACACGTTGTTCTGCATCGCCCCGATCTGGGCCGATGGCACCGCGCCGGACCTTGCGCTGGAGCGGGCCGCGGAGCGGATCGACGACGCGTTGCGGCGGCTGGCGCTCGCCCCCGCGGTGGCCTCGCAGGTTACCGATTTGCCCGACATGGCCTTGAGCCCGGTTATGGCCGCCGGGGACTACGAAGCGATGGTCCTCAAGGCGAAAGACCTGATCACCGCGGGCGACGTTTTTCAGGTCGTGCTGGCACAGCGCTTTACGTGCCCGTTTCCGTTGCCGCCGCTGGCGCTGTATCGCGCGCTGCGTCGGGTGAATCCGTCGCCGTTCTTGTACTTTCTCGATCTGCCCGGGTTCGCGGTGGTCGGCTCCAGCCCCGAAATTCTTGTCCGGGTGCGCGATGACCTCGACGGACACAAGCAAGTTACCATTCGCCCCATCGCCGGGACCCGCCCGCGCGGCGCCACCGAGGAGGAAGACCGCGCGGCCGAAGCGAGCCTGCTCGCCGACCCCAAGGAACGCGCCGAGCACTTGATGCTGCTCGACCTCGGCCGGCACGACGTCGGGCGGGTCGCTAGCGCCGGCACAGTTAAGGTCACCGCCAGCTTCACCACCGAGCTCTACAGCCACGTCATGCACATGGTCAGCAACGTGGTCGGCCGGCTCGACCCGTCGAAGGACGCGCTCGACGCGCTGTTCGCCGGGTTCCCGGCGGGTACTGTGTCAGGCGCCCCCAAAGTGCGCGCGTGCCAGATCATCGCCGAGCTGGAGCCCGAAACGCGTGGCGCTTACGCCGGCGGGGTCGGCTATTTCGCGCCCGACGGGTCAGTCGACAGTTGCATCGTGCTCAGGACCGCGGTCATCAAGGACGGGGTCATGCACGTCCAGGCCGGGGCCGGCATCGTCGCCGACAGCGACCCGGCGTATGAACAGCGCGAATGCGAAGCCAAGGCGGCCGCGCTGCTCGCTGCCGCGCGGGAGGCGATGAGGGTAGCGAGCGAACCGGGCTTCGGGCAGTGAGGCGTCACGCAAACGGGTCGGCGATGGTCGCTCGTAATTGCGTTAGGTAACGCGCTCTCGTAAGCGGCGCGCCATGATCCTCGTCATCGATAACTACGACAGCTTCACCTTCAACCTGGTCCATTACCTGATGGAGCTGGGGGCCGAGGTCGAGGTGGTGCGCAACGATGCGATGAGCGCCACGCAGGCGCTGAGCAGCGGCGCGCAGGGTTTCCTAATTTCGCCCGGGCCGTGCACGCCGAACGAAGCGGGAATCAGCCTCGATCTGGTCGCTGCCTGCGGCGATTCCGGCAAGCCGCTGCTCGGCGTCTGCCTGGGCCATCAAGCGATCGGTCAACACTTCGGCGGCAAGGTGGTGCGCGGCGGCCTGATGCACGGCAAGACCTCGCCCGTCAGCCATGACGGCACCGGGCTGTTCG
>JBDSUJ010000125.1:0-26267 GCA_039927815.1 Croceibacterium sp.
CCGCGCATCGCCTCGGCAGCCTCGGGCCGCAGCGGGCTGGTGGCCGCATGATCGAGATAGATGCGAGTCATCGCGGGGGAATTGCGAAAAGGGCCACGATGACTATATAGCCGCCCTCTTCCGGCGCGCCACCTGCGCGCCGTTTCAGCGATTCAAGGCCGCAACCATGCCGTCAGTGATTTTTCCCGGCCCCGAAGGCCGCCTCGAAGGTCGTTATTCCCCCGCGCCGCGCCCACGCGCTCCGGTGGCGATGATCCTCCACCCGCATTCGCAAGGCGGTGGGACGATGAACGACCGGATCGTCCAGCGCCTCTATAAGACGTTCGTCGACCGCGGGTTCGCGACGTTGCGGTTCAACTTCCGCGGTGTGGGCCGCAGCCAGGGCAGCTTCGACAACGGCATCGGCGAACTGTCCGATGCCGCCAGTGCACTTGACTGGGTCCAGTCGATCCACCCCGAAGCGCAGACCACATGGGTCGCGGGCGTCAGTTTCGGCGCGCTGATCGGCATGCAGCTGCTGATGCGGCGACCCGAGATCCGCGGGTTCATCTCGGTCGCTCCGCCCGCCAACATGTACGATTTCAGCTTCCTCGCCCCGTGTCCGGCGTCGGGCATTTTCCTGCAGGGGACCGCGGATACGGTCGTGCAGCCCAACTCGGTCCAGAAGCTGGTCGACAAGCTGCGCACGCAAAAGCACATCACCATCCACCACGAGGAAATCCCCCGGGCAAACCACTTTTTCGAGAACGAAATCGACGAGCTGATGCGCGCGGCCGACAACTATCTCGATTTCAGGCTCGATCCGGCCTGCCCGATCCGCTGAATTAATGCGTCCGCGTTGTTGCCGGCTGGTGCCGCGCGGCCGACTCGTGGCGGTTCTGGCTAGTGCGCACCCGGCGCGGCCCCAGGTGACTAGTGGGGCCCGCCGGCCGGGATCGCCCAGATCAAGACATTGCCGATAAGTACGCCTGCCATCACCATCATCAGCCACACCTGCCTGCGCGACCCGCCATGCCGCGCGAGGTAAAGTGCGCCGGTGACCAGGACGGCAGCAGCCAGCATCGCCATCGACAGTGCCAAGTCCACAGCCGTCCGCCTTTTCTTTCTTGCGGCGGGGAAACTGCATCGCCCGCGGAGGGTTTCATCGCCGGGAGGCAGGAGAAATACCATGGGAATTTTCAGTTCGATCCGCGATGCGATCTTCGGTCACAAGCCGGCGGCGCAAGCGACCGCTCAGGCGGCGCCAGCCGGGGCCTCACCGGGCGCCACCCTGGCGCCCGCGCAACCTCAACCGATGCAGGACGTCGACGTCGAGCAGCGGCTTGCCGCGATGTCCGGTGCAGACGCGCTGAACTGGCGCAGCTCGATCGTCGACCTGATGAAACTGCTCGGCATCGATTCGAGCTTCGCCAATCGCAAGGAACTGGCGCACGAACTGGGCGATACCGATTATTCGGGCACCGCCGAGGAGAATATCGCCTTGCACAAGCTGACTATGAAGGAACTGGCCGCGAACGGCGGCAAAGTCCCCGCATCGATGCTGAGCTGATCGGAATCCGGGGGTCGCTCAGCGGCCCCCGGCGACCGCGACCGCCAGGAACTGCGGCTTGCTGTCCGGCGCATTCAGCAACTGGGACGGGTAGTTGCCGGGCGGGAGCGCAGCCAGCGGCATCCCGGCCGCAGCAAGCGCATAGGGCGAAATGCGGTGCCGGGTGCACAGCCCGCCGGCGCCGTCGCTTACCAACGGTGATTCGAATTCCACCGCGATCGATGCTTCGTCCGAGCGATTGACCGAGCCGACCGCGAGTTGACCGCCGCCAAGGTCCAGCACCAGCCCGGTTCCCAGCGGAACTCCGACCAAGCCTTCGACCTTGGCCCCAGTGGTCGACAAGTCTCGCATAACCGCATCATACCGATGATCGTCGTGAATAACCCCGATGCGACGGAATACGCTGCGCCGCTCGGGCCGGTGAATGTCGGGGCCGTCCGGCGCGATCTTCATTTCACCGCTGATCATGTGATGGGCGATCTCGGCCGCCGGCAGGGCCTTCGAGTAGATCCAGCCCTGGATATATTTGGCGCCTTTCGCCACCACCAGGTCGAACTGGTCAAACGCTTCGACGCCTTCGACAGTGGTTTCCATCCCCAGTGCATCCGACAGGCCGATGATCGCGGTGATGATCTTGGCGCTGTTCTTGTCCTTTTGAGTGCAGGAATCGACGAAAGTCTTGTCGACCTTGAGCTTGTCGAACGGAGCCGAACGCAGGTAGCTGAGCGATGAGTAGCCGGTCCCGAAATCGTCGAGCGCCAGGCGTACGCCCAGGTCCTTGAGCGCCTTGAAGGTGCGTTCGGTAGCTTCGCTGTCCCCCATGAACACGCTCTCGGTCAGCTCAAGCTCTAGGCGTTCGGGCGTGAGGCCCGATGACGCCAGCGCGCTCGTCACCTGGGCGACGAAGCCCGGGTTGATGAATTGGACGGCCGAGACGTTGATGGCGACCCGCACCGATTCCGGCCATGCGGCCGCATCGTCGCATCCGCGCCGCAGGGCCCATTCGCCGAGTTGGATGATGAGGTTGGATTCCTCGGCTACCGGGATGAACGTGCCGGGAGGGACGTAACCGCGCTCCGGATGTTCCCAGCGCATCAGTCCCTCGAACCCGACCACCACATGGTCCGCGGTCCGCACCACCGGCTGGTAGTGCAGCTGGAGCTGGTCGATCGCCAGCGCTTCGCGCAGATCGTCGAGCAGCAGCCGGCGTTCTTCCTCCTCGTCCTTGAGGTCGGCCGAATAGAACCGAAATTGACCCCGACCGCCGTTTTTGGCCGCGTAAAGCGCGAGATCGGACGAGCGCACCAGGTCATCCCTGTCGAGACCATCGTACGGGGCCACGGCGATACCGACGCTGGTACCAATCACCGCCCGCTTGTCATCGATCGGGTACGGCTGGCTGATGATCTGGATCAACTTTTCGGCGATCTCGCCCAGCTTCCCGCGATCGTCGAGATCGGGCAGGATGATCTGGAATTCATCGCCACCGAGGCGGCCGATCTCTCCCTGGTCGCCGATTATTCCGCGCAGCCGTTCGGCGACTTGCCGCAACAGCTCGTCCCCGGCGGGGTGCCCCATGGTGTCGTTGACCTGCTTGAACCGGTCGAGGTCGAGCATCATCAGCGCACAGCTGCGCTTGGCGGCTTTGTATGCGGCGAGTATGCTGTCCAGCCGCCGGTTCATCCGGTGGCGGTTCGAAAGCCCCGTCAGCGCATCGTACTCCGCCATCCGCGAATCGACCAGCTTGCGCTCGTAGTCCTGGGTCACGTCCTTGGCGCTGCCACGATAGCCGTCGAACTTGCCGCCCTTGGCGAATTTCGGGTGGCCCGAAATCGACCACCATGTCCGCCGGCCTTGCATCGAGGCCTTGGCATAAGTCATCCGCACGGTGAGATCGTGGATCTTGCCGCGCGAATTGAGCTGGAAATTGAGCGGGCGGTCACTCTTCTCGTCGGGATTGTCGGGATCGATCTCGAACATCGCGGTCAACGGCTGGCCAAGTATCTCGCCGGGGGTCAGGCCGATCTTGTCGAACGCGGCGCCAGACAGGTATATCAGGCGCCCGTCGGCATCGGACGCCCAGATCCAGCCGATCCCGGCCTGCTCGAAGTCGTCGAGCACCTCGAGACGACGCGTGGTGTCGCCCGCCATGATGGCGCCGGGGACGACCGGATCGGGCGCCGCCTGAGCGGTACCCGAGAGCCCCTTGAAGATATTGCGGACAGACATCGATCCCGGTTCCTGAAGCCCCTGCGCAAGGGCGAACCGCAGGTGTGCCCGAAGATGGTTTATTTGACCCTAACATCGATTGGGAAGGCAAATCTCCCGCCTCTCCCACGTCTAAAGCATATATTGACACTCAGATTAAGTTCGTGCGCAAGACATCAAGCGGGAACGCGCGGGGTCGAATGATACGGGAGCCATCACTGCCGCGGCAGAGCCTGCCGATGCTCGCGGCGGCGGCGCTCCTGCTGCCGGCCATCATCGTGCTGGCGGTTTTGCTCAACAGCCAAAAGGACGAACAGCGCCGTTCGATCGAGCGCAATGCGTTGACTATGGCGCAGCAGGTCGCGGCGATGTCGGACGCGGAGGCGTGGTCGAACTCGCGGGTTCTGGGCTTGCTGGCGATCTCTCCGGCGGTCCAGCGCGGCGACTTGCCGACCGTGCGCCAGTTCCGACCGTGCCCGCGCCGCCAACCCGGGATGGACGGCGCTGGTGCTGCGCGATCAAGCCAGCGGGCGTGTGCTCGCGGAAAGCGCGGCGACAAACGACGCGCAGGCGCTCGCCGCATTGCCGCAGACGTTGCCCGACAGCGCGCTGATCGGCGGCGCGACCCGGGACGGGCGCTATTGTCCGTGCGTGCAGATGCACGTGCGCCTTTCCGGCAAACTTCAGAATGCCGCGCTGACGCTGTTCCTGTCGCCCGCGGTGTTTCAAAAAATAGCCATGGCCCAGGCTGGCGGCAGCGATGTCGCCGCCCTGGTCGACCGCCGGGGCAATTTCATCGCCCGCACTCTAGACGCCGAGCAACGCTTCGGCCTTCCGGCATCGGTCTATGTTCGCCGCGCCGTGGCCCGAGGCGCCGGCGAAGGGATGTACCCGTCGGTCACGCTGGAAGGCCTAAAAAGCTACAGCGCCTATTCGACCGCGTCGCGCAGCGGGTGGTCCGCGCACGCTGCCATCGACAAAACTGCAATCGACAGCCCGCGTAACTGGGCCAAGGCTGCGATCGCAACCGCGATCCTGGCGGCGCTGGTGCTTGCGGCCGGGTTGCTGGTGTACGCGGTTTTCGAAATTCGCCGGCGCCGCCTGGAATTGCAGCGCATGGTCGGGATGCAAAAGGCCGAGGCAATCAGCCTGTTCACCAGCACGGTATCTCACGATTTCCGCAATATCCTGTCGGTGATCGATGCCGGATTGCGGCTGATCCTGCGCCACACCCAGGAAGACCTGACGCGACAGCGCGCACTCGCCATCGGTGACGCAGTCGCACGCGGGAATCGCCTTACCAACCAGTTGCTCAGCTTCGTGCGGGGAGATGTCGCAGAGGTTAGAGCCCTCGACTTGAAGGCATGTCTGGAGGGCGCTGACGACTTGCTCGCAAGATCGCTCGGCGACGGCGTCGCTTTCACCTGGCGGGTCGACGACGACGCGCGCCATGTGATGGCCAATTCGGACCAGCTTGAGCTGGCGCTGCTCAACCTCGCGATTAATGCGCGCGATGCGATGGACGGCGCGGGCGCATTCGCGATCGTGGCCGAGCGTGAGGGCGAATGGTCCGCGGTGCACGCCAGCGATTCCGGGCCGGGCGTGCCGGCCGAGCTGCGCGCGCGGATTTTCGAAGCGTTCTATTCGACCAAGGGCGACGGGCGCGGCACCGGCCTGGGCCTGGCGCAAGTAGCGGGCGCCGCGCGCCAGGCTGGCGGGCGGGTCGAGCTGAGGGAAGGTCCCGACGGCGGGGCGTGCTTTACGATCTACTTGCCGCTGGTGACGGCGAGTTAGGCCGCCTGCGGGGCCGCCTGGCGAACGCCTTCGTCGACATGCGCCTCGAACTGGGCGAAGTTGTCGACGAACAGCTGGACCAGCTTGTGCGCCGTGGCGTCGTACTCGTCCTTGTCCGCCCAGGTGGCGCGCGGGTCGAGCAGTACGCTGTCTACACCCGGGACCGCGACCGGCACGTCGAAGCCGAAATTAGGATCCTTGCGGAACTGCGCATCTCCAAGCGTTCCGTCGAGCGCGGCGTTGAGCAGCGCTCGGGTCGCCTTGATCGGCATGCGCTTGATGCCGGGCTGGCTCGCCTTGCCGCCGCTCCAGCCGGTGTTGACGAGCCAGCAGGTCGCCCCGCCTTCCGCAATGCGCTTCTTCAGCAAATTGCCGTAGACGCTCGGGTGGCGCGGCATGAACGCGGCACCAAAGCAGGTGCTGAAGGTCGCGGTCGGCTCGGTCACGCCGATCTCGGTCCCGGCGACCTTGGCGGTATAGCCTGACAAGAAGTGGTACATCGCCTGATCGGGCGTCAGCCGCGCTATCGGAGGCAGTACACCGAAGGCGTCTGCGGTCAGCAAGATGATGTTCGATGGCGGCGGGCCGAGGTTCTGCTTGCTGGTGTTGGGAATGAACTCGATCGGATACGCGCCGCGCGTGTTTTCGGTCTTGCTGGAATCGGTGAAGTCCAGCTCGCGCGTGTCGGGGTCCATCGTCACGTTCTCGAGGATCGTGCCGAACATCTTGGTAGTGGCGTAGATTTCCGGCTCACCCTCGGCCGAAAGGTCGATCATCTTGGCGTAGCAGCCGCCTTCGAAATTGAACACGGCGGTATTTGACCAGCCGTGTTCGTCATCGCCGATCAGCGTGCGGCTGGCATCGGCCGACAGCGTGGTCTTGCCGGTGCCCGACAGGCCGAAAAAGATTGCGCTCTTGCCGTCGGCGCCGATGTTGGCCGAACAGTGCATCGGCATCACGCCTTCGGCCGGCAGCAGGAAGTTGAGCAGGCCAAACACGCCCTTCTTCATTTCGCCCGAATATTCGGTGTTGCCGATCAGGATCATTTTTTCGGTCAGGTTGACCGCGATCACGGTGTCGCTGCGGCTGCCGTGGCGGGCGGGATCGGCCTTGAAGCTGGGCAGGTTGATGATTGTGTATTCAGGGATGAACGCGCCAAGCTCTTCAATGGTCGGCCGCACCAGCAGCGTGCGGATGAACAGGTTGTGCCACGCCATTTGCGTGATCACGCGCACGTTGACCCGGTATTCGGGCTGGCTGCCGCCGAACAGGTCGGCCACGAACAGCTCGTCCTGGTCCTTCAGTTCGGCCAGGAAGTCGGCCTTGAGCGCGGCCCAGTGCTCGCCCGTCATCGCCTGATTGATCGGGCCCCAGTTGATGGTTTCTTCGGTTTCAGCGTCTCGGACGACGAACTTGTCCTTGACGCTGCGGCCGGTGAACTTGCCGGTATCGACGAGCAGCGCGCCGTCTTTGGTCAGGTGTCCTTCGCCGCGCGTCAGCGCCTGCTCGACCAGCGCCGAGGTGCCGAGATTCGCGTGAATTTGGGCGCGGGTATCGATTCCCTGCGCCGACAGCGGAACGCTCAACGAAACAGTCACCGTGTTATCTCCCAAAGAAGCACACGCCGTTGGCGGCGCTCTCCCTCCTTCGTTTCCGCCGCATAGTCGGGCGCCGCTTCCCCGTCAAATGCGTGCTAAGCGGGCCGCGCGGGTTAACTTTTACCATCGGGCCAAGCGGTTAGCGCATGTGCATCCCCACCGCACGACGGTCGCAATTGTCTCGTTTCGGCTAACCGGGTAGCACGGCGAGCGATGGACCCCCTGGAACCCGATCCCGCAGACAGCGATGAGCCCCAGCGCAGCATCGCGCTGGTCGACGACGACCGCAATATTCTGACCACGCTGTCGATCGCGCTCCAGGCTGAAGGATACGCCACGCGCATTTATTCGGATGGCGAGACGGCGCTCAAGGCGCTCAGCGACAATCCGCCGGATCTCGCGGTGTTCGACATCAAGATGCCGCGGATGGATGGCATGGAATTGCTCCGCCGCCTGCGCGAGACCTCCGATCTGCCGGTCATCTTCCTGACCAGCAAGGACGAAGAGCAGGACGAGGAAGCCGGGCTCGCGATGGGCGCGGACGATTATATCGCCAAGCCGTTCAGCCAGCGGCTGCTGCTGGCTCGCATCCGCGCAATCCTGCGCCGCGCACCGGTGCGCGAACCTGGCGCCGAGATGACCGACGCGGAGGCCGCCAACCCCGCCATCGGCCGGGGGCGGCTGACCATGGACCCGGCGCGCCACCGGGTCACCTGGGATGGCCTGCCGGTCTCGCTGACAGTCACCGAGTTCCTTATTCTCGAAGCGCTGGCCCAGCGGCCCGGCGTGATCAAGAGCCGCAACCAGCTGATGGACGCGGCCTACCCCGATGACGTGTTCGTCGACGACCGCACGGTCGATAGCCACATCAAGCGCCTGCGCCGCAAGTTCCGCGCCGTCGATGACGGGTTCGGCGCGATAGAGACGCTCTACGGGGCCGGCTACAGTTTCTCCGATGGCTGATGACAGCGAGCGTGGCGGGCGCTTCGAGCGGCTCGCCTTTCCGCTCAACACCTCGCTCACCACGCGCATCCTTGCGGTCAACCTGATCCCGTTGATGCTGCTCGCCAGCAGCCTGTTCTTCATAGATTCCTACCGCCGCCAACTGCTGTCGGAACGCTACAAGCTGGCCCGCATCGAAGCCCAGATCACCGCCGAGGCGCTCGCCGGCGCGTCCCGCCAGCGCCAGGAAGCGGTCATGATTCAGATCGGCAAGGAACAGCGCATGCGCGTGCGCATGTACGATGCACAGGGCAAGCTGTGGGCCGACAGTTTCAGGCTGGCCCCGCCCTCGTTCGAGTTCGGCGATCCGGTAGCAGAGCCGTGGCAGGAAGACTTCGCGCGGGCGATGGACCGGGTCGGCGATTTCCTAGTCGGCGCCTCGGACCCGCCCGTTTATCGCGAACCGAGCGCGCAAGACGCGAATGCGTGGCCCGAAGTCGTTCGCGCGCACGAACAGCACCGCACGCAGGTCGAGTTGCGGCGAGCTCCGGACGGCAGCCCGGTGATCACCGCCGCGGCCCCGGTCGGGGTCAAGGGCGCGACTTTGCTGACCACTCGCAACGCATCCGACATAACCCAGGCGGTGCGCGATGCACGGACTTCGCTGCTGACGATCATCGCGCTGTCGCTGGCGGTGTCGATCGTGCTGTCCCTCTATCTCGCGCGCACCATCATCGATCCGTTGCGCCGGCTCGTGCGGGCGACGGTGCGGGTACGCCTCGGGCGCGAGCGCGACATCGAAGTTCCCCGCATGCAGGAGCGCGCAGACGAAATCGGCGTGCTCGCCCGCGGGGTCAGCGACATGACCGCCGCGCTGCGCCAGCGGATCGATGCGGTCGAAACCTTTGGCGCGGACCTTGCGCACGAGATCAAGAATCCGTTCGCATCTTTGCGTAGCGCGATCGAATCGCTCAACCGGGTGACCGACCCGGCGGTACGCGCGCAATTGATGGACATCGCCAACCACGATGTCCGCCGGGTCGACCGGCTGGTCAGCGAGATCTCCGAAGCCAGCCGGGTGGAGGCCGAACTGAGCCGGGCCACCTTCGAGGCAATCGATCTCGCCCGGCTGATCGAAAACGTGATCGGCGCGCGCGAGGAACGTGGGCTCAACGCGGGTCGCGCCGTCACTCTGGCGCGGCAGGGCGGCTCGGGCCTGGTCATGGGGGTGCCGATCCGGATCGAGCGGCTGGTCGAGAACCTGATCGACAATGCGGTGACGTTTTCGCCGTCCGCCGGCCGCATCGCGATCGGCGTCGCCCGCCACGGCAACCGGGTTGCCGCAAGTTTTTCGGACGAGGGTCCGGGGATTGCGCGCGAGGAGCGCGAGAAAGTATTCGCGCGGTTCCATTCGGTCCGCCCCGAGGCGGAGGGCTTCGGCAACCATAGCGGCCTGGGCCTGGCTATCGCCCGCGCGATCGCTCAGGCGCACGGCGGGTCGTTGACCGTGGCCGATCGCGCCGACGGAGAGTGCGGCGCCTGTCTAGTGCTCGAGCTGCCGGCAGCATGATCCTGCATCAGGCAAGCTGCGTCGCGATCGGCGGGCGTGGCCTCGTGATCGAAGGTCCGCCAGGGTCGGGCAAGTCGAGCCTGGCACTGGCCCTGATCGATCGCGGCGCCGAGCTAGTGGGCGATGACGGTGTCGTGCTGGAAGTGCGCGGGGGCGAGCTGTGGGCCCTGCCCCCGCCCAACACCGCCGGCGTGCTGGAAATCCGCAACATCGGCCTGGTCCCAATGTCGGCGACTTCGGCGCTTGTCGCGCTGGTCGTGCGCCTCGATCCCGGCGCACCCCGCTACATCGACCATGCCGGACGGGTCGAGTTGGCAGGCGTAGCGGTCCCCACGATTGCGCTGTGGCCGGGCAGCCCGGTGCTGGCATTGCGCGCCGAGCACGCGCTGGCGCTCCACGGCCGCCACTGAGGCCTATGCTTCACATTTGCTGGGCTTACCGCCACACCGCCAGCGATGCCCGAATCGCCCGCCACCCGCCAACGCATCCTGCTGGTCACCGGCATGCTGGGCGCGGGCAAGACCACCGCGCTCCACGAGCTCGAGGATCTGGGCTGGGAAGCGATCGACAACTTCCCGGTCCGATTGCTGGGCCGGCTCGTCGGTGCGGACGAAACCCATCAATCGCTGGCGATCGGGTTCGACTGCCGGACCCGCGGGTTCGTGCCTCAGAACGTCATCGAGCGAGTAAAGAAGCTGGGCACGCGCGAGGACATCGTCGTCACCACCATGTTCCTCGATTGCGCCGGCCACGAACTGGAGCGCCGGTTCAACGAAACCCGGCGACGTCACGTGCTGGCGCAGGATCTGCCAGTCGCCGCAGGCATCAAGGCGGAGCGTGAACTGCTCGCCCCGCTCCGGCGCTGGGCCGATGTGCTGATCGACACTACCACCTTCACCACCAACGACCTCCAGCAACGCATCCGCGAACTGTTCGCGCCCACCTCGCCGCAACCGATGACGGTTACGGTATCCAGCTTCGGGTTTGCCCGCGGCATGCCGCCGGTTGCCGATCTGGTGTTCGACGTGCGCTTCTTAGACAATCCCCACTGGGAGCCCGAGCTGCGCGACCTCACCGGGCTCGAGCAGGGCGTCGGCCAGCATGTCGAGCGCGACCCCGCGTTCGCGTCGGTGTTCGCCAAGATCCGCGACCTGCTGCTCGAATTGCTGCCGCGCTACGCCGCGCAGGGCAAAACTTACGTCAATATCGCCTTCGGCTGCACCGGCGGGCGCCACCGTTCGGTGTACATGACCGAGCGGATCGCGCAGGCCTTGCGCGACGGCGGGTTTTCGCCCACGGTCCTCCATCGAAACCTCGGATCGCGCGCTGCCGAGCTTATCGAAGGACCGCACCAGCCGTGACTTCCTTCCGATTTGGGCCGGCAGCCCTTCGTGCCGGTCTTGCAGGTCCCGCTCTGACGAGTATCGCGTTTCAATGATCGGCATGATTTTGGTCACCCACGGTCGCCTGGCCGAGGAATTCGTCAATGCGATGGAACACGTCGTCGGCACCCAGGCCGACGTCGCGACCGTGTGCATCGGTCCGCAGGACGACATGGAGGCCCGCCGCAAGGAGATCGCCCAGGCGATCAAGAAAGTCGATTCGGGCAGCGGCGCGGTGATGTTGACCGATCTGTTCGGGGGCACGCCGTCGAACCTGGCTATTTCGCTGATGAAGCCGGGCAAGACCGAAGTTATCGCCGGAATCAACCTGCCGATGCTCATCCGCCTGGCGGGGGCGCGCAAGGACATGGGTTTGACCGAGGCCGCCCGCGCCGCGCGCGATGCCGGGCGCAACTACATCACTATCGCGTCCGAATTCCTCGGACAGGAGGCCTGACCTAGACTTGGGGAGACATGGCTTTGGGAGAGGCCTCAAAGGACGTCGTCATCGTCAACAAGCGGGGATTGCATGCGCGGGCGAGCGCCAAGTTCGTCAACGCGGTCGCGAGCATGGACGGTTGCGCGGTGCGCGTTGGCAAGGACGGCCACAGTGCCGCGGGCGGATCGATCCTCGGGCTGATGATGCTTGGCGCCGCCAAGGGCGACACGATCGAGCTGAGCGTGAGCGGGGATGACGCCGAGACTCGGCTGGCCGAGCTGGTCGAAATGATCGAGAGCGGTTTCGGCGAGGACTAGGCGCGCCACGCTACGCTAGCTAGGGCGAGCCATGCGGCGCACCATCACCGGCTTCTCCAACGAGACGGTCAAATATCTGCGCAGCTTGCGCGACAAGAAACATCGCCGGCGCGAAGGCAAGTTCCTGGCCGAAGGACTGCGGCTGCTGACCGACGCGCGCGCGACCGGCAGGCTGCCCGAGATCTTGATCATGGCCGGCGGACGCGACGATCATCCGTTGTTGTCCGAGCTCGAAGCCGCGGTTGCAGCGGCCGGCGGCGAAGTGATCGAGACCAGCGCCGACATCCTCGCCAGGATCACCGGCAAGGACAATCCGCAGGCGGTCGCGGGGGTGTTCGCCGAGTTCGACACCGCGCTCGCGGCGCTCGATCGCACCGCCTCGCCGATCTGGCTGGTGGCGCAGGCGCTGCGCGATCCCGGCAATATCGGCACCCTGCTGCGCACCGGCGATGCGGTCGGCGCGGGCGGGCTTATCCTGATCGATGACTGCGCCGATCCGTTCTCGGTCGAGGCGGTGCGCGCGAGCATGGGGGCGGTGTTCACCCAGGCCATCGCGCAGGCTCGGTGGGAAGATTTCGTGCCCTGGTTGCGAAGCGGAGCAGGGCAACTGGTCGGCGCGTCGCTGCGCGATGCCGTCCCTTACCGGGCCGCCGCTTACACCGCGCCGTGCTTCATCCTGGTCGGCAACGAATCGCGCGGGTTGCCCGAGGCTTACGAAGCGGAGTGCGACGTGCGCGTGACTTTGCCGATGCACGGCCGGGCGGACAGCCTCAACGCAGCCATCGCCGGCGCGGTGCTGGCTTACGAGGTGCGCGCGGCGCTTTAATCGCCCGCGACGAGCGCGTCGATCCGCCACTGGCCGCTCATGCGTGAGGCGAGCAGCCGGTAATCGAGGACACTGCGCAGCTTGTCGGTAGTGACGTAGCCATGCCGGTTCAGCGGCAAGGTAACCTGGGTATAGGGCCGCGCGCGGTCGAGACCCTTGGCGGCGCTGACGAAATCCCACGAGATAGTTGTGACCCGTGTGGCTGAGCCGCGCGGATCCGCCAGCACGGGCACGTTCTCGCCCGTCACCAGCAACGCCGGGCCAGCATCGATCGAGCCCAGGTCCTGCGCGAACAGCCACGGGATCACCATGTTGCTCCCTGGATCGGCCGCGCAGCCGAGCGTGAGCACCTGTTCGAGCGATTTCCACAGCGCATCGCCGGTTGCGAGCTGCTGCTTGAGTTCGGCGACCCCGCCGCCGCCGCCGAAGTCTAGCTTGATCCGGGGGTCGGCCAGCGCGGCCAAGGCGTCCGCGTCGCGCAATTGCACCGCCTCCACCAGACGCTGGCGGAAACCGCTCGCGCCGGGCAGCTCGGTGCATTCGTCGCGCGGGGCGAAGCGGCCGACCAGGGTCGCGGACGCGCTAGCGGTAGGTGGTGTGGACGGCGTAGCGGAGTCGGCAGGGGTCTTGGGCGAACCGCACGCTGCGCACAGCAGGACAATCGGGATCAGGGCGTATGGCTTCATCCCGCGGTGCGTGCGGCGTCCTCCGGCCCGCTGTCAACCAGCCGCGGGCTCGCGCGCTCCTCATCCGCGGCGGTATAGCGCGGCGCGCTCTCGACCAGCGGCACTTCCTCGAGCTCGCGTTTGCCGATCTCGATATGCTTGTCGCGCAGCCGCCGCCCCGCGCTGAGCACGTTGCGCTCGAAACTGCCGACGAACTTGTTGTAATTTCCGACCGCGCTTTCGAGGCCCGAGCCGACGCGTTTTAGATGCTCGGCGGACACCGCCAGCCGGTCGTACAGCTCGGCGCCCATGCGCCCGATCTCGCGCGCTTCGCTCGCGAGGCCGTCCTGGCGCCACACTTGCGCGACCGTGCGGCAGATCGCCACCAGGTTGGTCGGGGTCGCCAGCAGGACTTTATTGCGGAATGCAAAGTCCCACAGCTCGGGATCGTGTTCCAGCGCGGCGGCGACGAAATGCTCGCCCGGCACGAACATGACCACGTAATCGGGTGCTTCCTCGAACTGCGACTGGTACGATTTGGTGCCCAGCGTCTGGACGTGGTTGCGCATGGAGCGCGCGTGGAGATCGAGATGGCGCTTGCGTTCGCCATCGTCGTTGGCCTCGAACGCGGCCTGATAGGCATTGAGTGAGACCTTGGCGTCGATCACCAATTGCTTGTTGCCGGGTATCTTGACGATCGCGTCGGGCCGCAGCCGCCCTTCGTCTGTCTCTATCGAGTGTTCGGTGACGAAATCGGTGTGCTGCGATAACCCGCACTGTTCGAGAACATTCTGTAACGCGCGCTCCCCCCATCGCCCGCGCGCCTTGGGGGCATTGGTCAGCGAATTGCCGAGCCGTGCTGCCTCGCGCCGCACTTCCTCCTGCCCGGCGCGCATGCCTTCGATCAGCCCGGTCAGCTGCCCGAACGCGTCAGTCCGCTTGGCTTCAAGCGCGACGACTTGCTCCTCGTAGCTCTTGAGCCGCTGGTGGACCGGGTCGAGCAGCGACTTGACCGCTTCCTTGTTGGCCAGCTCGGCATGGCCAAACCGCTCCGCCGCGGCTTTGAGAAACTGGTCCTGCGCTTTCGACAACACTTCGCCGCCGGTCGCCTTGAACTGGGCCAGCAATTCCTCCCGTGCATGGCCGAGCAGCGCGATCTGCTTGTCGAAATTTTGGGCGTTGGCCTTGTGCGTCGCCAGTTCGATATGCGCCGCGCCGAGCTCGGCAACAGCACGCTTGAAACTCGCTTCATGCTCGCGCGCCTCACCGTCGCGCGTCGCGTGGCGCGTTTTCCATTCGCCGACCGGCCGGCCGCCGAGGAACCAGCCCGCCGCCAGCCCGATAAGCAGCGCGACCACCGCCAGCACCATCCCCAAGGGCTCCACCCGAACCTCCAATTCAGAACGAAGCGCGAACTTACGCGGCGCACCCGCCCGCCGCAACCCAACATGGCGAGGAATTAATGCCCTGTCCCCTGCCGCACGTAGTATCCTGCCTCGGCCCGATCCGGAGAGACCCGTGCGCCGCGATATCGCTTACCTGTTGCTCGCGCTTATGATTGCAGGCGCGCTGGCCCTGATCTGGCAAACACGGCGCTATTTGCGCCACGAAAATCGCCGCCGGCACGGCAATTACGGCAAGCCGGTGCGCAAGCCATTCTGGATGCCCTAGCGCACGCCTGCACGCGGCTTTCGATTATCCGATAAACGCACTTGAGCCGACCGCCCGGATGGGTTTATGGCAGCGTGAAATTTCGTAATCGCGAAAAATTCGCCGATGCGAAGAAATCGGAAGAGGACCGCGCGCCATGGCCAGTGACATCGAGATCGCCCGCAAAGCCAAGATGAAGCCAATCGGCGAGATTGCGGCCCGGCTCGGCATTCCCGAAGAATCGCTGTCGCCCTACGGCCGGTTCAAGGCCAAGATCGCGATGGACTGGATCAACCAGCAGCAGGACCGCCCCGACGGCAAGCTGATCTTGGTGACCGCGATCAACCCGACGCCCGCTGGCGAAGGCAAGACCACCACCTCGGTCGGGCTGACCGACGGGCTCAACCGCATCGGCAAGAATGCCGCAGTGTGCCTGCGCGAACCCTCGCTCGGGCCAAGCTTCGGGATGAAGGGCGGCGCGGCCGGCGGCGGGTTTGCGCAAGTGGTGCCGATGGAGGACATAAACCTCCACTTTACCGGCGATTTCCACGCTATCACCAGCGCGCATAACCTGCTCAGCGCGATGATCGACAACCACATCTACTGGGGCAACGCGCTCGAGCTCGACACCCGCCGGATCACCTGGCGCCGCGTGCTCGACATGAACGACCGCGCGCTGCGCGAGGTCGTCACCTCGCTCGGCGGCGTCTCCAACGGCTACCCGCGCGAATCCGGCTTCGACATCACCGTGGCGTCGGAAATCATGGCCATCCTGGGCCTCGCTACCTCGATGGAAGACCTCGAGGAATCGATCGGCAAGATCATTGTCGGCTACCGTCGGGACAAGACCGCGGTCACCGCGCGCGACATCAAAGCGCACGGCGCGATGGCGGTGCTCCTAAAGGACGCGATCCAGCCCAACCTGGTGCAGACACTGGAGAACAACCCGGCATTCATCCACGGCGGCCCCTTCGCCAACATCGCGCACGGCTGCAACTCGGTGACCGCGACCAAGACCGCGCTCAAGCTGGCCGATTATGTCGTCACCGAAGCCGGCTTCGGGGCGGACCTGGGGGCGGAGAAGTTCTTCGACATCAAGTGCCGCAAGGCCGGGCTCAAGCCCTCGGCCTGCGTCATCGTCGCGACGGTCCGCGCGCTCAAGATGAACGGCGGGGTCGCCAAGTCCGATCTCGGCAACGAAAACGTCGAAGCCGTCAAAAAGGGCGTCGTCAACCTGCTGCGCCACATTGAAAACGTGCGCCAGTTCGGGGTGCCCGCGGTTGTCGCGATCAACAACTTCGTGACCGATACCGACGCCGAGATCGCGCAGATCATGGAAGCGGTCAAAGCGGTGGGGACCGAAGCGTTCGTCTGCACCCACTGGGCTAATGGCAGCGCTGGAACCGAGGAACTGGCGAAGAAGATCGTCGAGATTGCCGAGAGCGGCGCGGCGCAGTTTGCCCCGCTGTACCCCGCCGACATGCCGCTGTTCGAGAAGATCAACACCATCGCCACGCGCATCTATCGCGCCGACGAGGCGATCGCTGACCAGTCGATCCGCAAACAGTTGCACCAGTGGGAAAAGGACGGGTTCGGTAGCTTGCCGGTGTGCATGGCCAAGACCCAGTACAGCTTCACCACCGACCCGACCCAGCTGGGCGCGCCGGTCCACCACACGGTGCCGGTGCGCGAAGTGCGGCTGGCCGCCGGCGCCGGGTTCATCGTCGCCATCTGCGGCGAGATCATGACCATGCCGGGGCTGCCCAAGGTGCCGAGCGCGGAGTTCATCCGCCTCGAAAACGGCCAGATCGAAGGGTTGTTCTGATCGGCGCCATAGCCCAACGGACAGACAGGGGGCCGTTCCGCAAGGGGCGGCCCTTTTCACAATTGAAGTCCGGAACGCTACCGCGCGCCTGATCGTTCCTTTCCGACGCGGAAGGCACCATCAATGTCGATCGAGAAAATTGCTCCGACACATTGGGACGTCGGCATCGAGAACGGTCCGGCGCTGGGCTTGGCAGTTAGGCACGCGTTTCCGCCGCGAGGAGACCCGCCATGCCCCGTTTCGTGACCATCGGATACGGCGACGAGGAAGGCTATCGCCGGACTGAACTGGCAGTGCGAAATGCCGCACATGCGCAAGATGCGAAGCTTCTAGAAGGCGGCGCAACCATCGGGATGGCGGGCAAGCCGGTGCAAGTTCGCAATCCCGACTCTCGGGCCATTGCAATCACCGAGGGGCCGTTCATGGCAACCGCCCTGCCGCTGGCCGGATTCGCCATCATCGAGGCCGGCAGCCTGGACGAGGCTGTCGCCATGGTCGCACAAACGCCGTGCGCAGTAGCCCATGGCGTCGTTGAAGTATGGCCGCTGGACGAAGGCGACTAGCCGGCGTGGCTCAGGCCGCCTTGCGCAGCTTTTCCAGCCTCTTCAGCGCCATGGTCCGCTTGAGCCGGCTTAATCGGTCGATGAACAGGATGCCTTCCAGGTGGTCCATCTCGTGCTGGATGCACGTCGCGAGCATGCCGCGCATCTCTTCCTCGCGGACCGCGCCGGTCAGGTCCTGCCAGCGCACGCGGCACGCAGCCGGTCGGTCGACGTCGGCATAGATCTCCGGCACCGACAGGCACCCTTCGGAATACGTCGAGACTTCGTCCGCCGGGTCGAGGATTTCGGGGTTCACGAACACCCGCGGCTCGTTTTTCACTGGCTGATGGGTGTGCGAATGCCCGCCGTGCGCCGAGCATTCCTCGGGCTCGGCTTCGGGATCGTCGGGCTGAAGATCGATCACCAGCAGGCGGATCGGCACGCCGACCTGCACCGCCGCCAGCCCGATGCCGTTGGCGGCGTACATCGTCTCGAACATGTCGGCGGCAAGCGCCTCCAGCTCGGCGTCGAACGTCGCGACGGGCGAGGACACGGTTTTGAGCCGGGAGTCCGGCACTTCCAGAATTTCGCGAATAGCCATGAGGCCCAAATAATCACAGCCGCGCGTAACGGCAAGTGGACAAGGCACGCGGAACCCGATGAGCGGGCTGTGGTTGATGACGCAACAAGGAGACCCATCATGCCCGCCGGCAGCCAATCCATCGTCGATCTGGAAACTGCCTTTTGGCAGACAATGGTCGACAAGGACGCAACGAAAGCGGCCGGCATGATCGCCGATGAGGGCCTGGTCACCGGCACGATGGGGACAATGCGGATCGACCCGGCAAAGTACGAGAAGATGACCCGCGAAGGCCAGTGGTCTCTCAATACCTTCGAATTCAGCGAAGTCGAAGTCGTCTGTCCGTCCGACGATGTGGCAGTGATCGCCTACAAAGTTCACCAGACCGGCCAGATGAAGGGCCAACCGATGGACATGCAGTGCGCAGATAGCAGCACCTGGGTGCGCAGCGATGGCGAATGGAAATGCGTTCTCCACACCGAGACCGTGCTCGCCAAGCCGGAAGCCGGTAACTAGCGCTTCCGGTTCACCCGATCGGACGCCGCGCCCGCAAGGCTTGGGCCAGCGTGCCTTCGTCGAGGTAATCGAGCTCACCGCCGACCGGCAGGCCGTGGGCCAGCTGGGTGATCCGGACCGGATAGCCCTCCAACCTTTCGGCAACGAAATGCGCGGTGGTCTGGCCTTCGAGCGTGGCATTCATCGCCAGCACCACTTCGTCGATCCCGCCGGCCGCGACCCGCTCGATCAACGGGCCGATCGACAAGTCTTCGGGCCGCACCCCGTCGAGCGCCGACAGCCGCCCGCCGAGGACGTGATAGCGCCCTGGAAACAATCGCGCCCGGTCGAGCGCCCACAAGTCCGCGACATCTTCGACCACGCACAACTGGCGCGCATCGCGGCGCGCATCGGCGCAGATCCCGCACGGGTCCCGGGTGTCGACATTGCCGCACGTGCGGCATTCGACCAGCCGCTCGCGCACGCTCGCGAGCGCTTCGACCAGTTGCACCAGCGCAGTCTCGCGCCGCTTGACCAGCCACAGCACCGCCCGCCGGGCCGAGCGCGGGCCGAGCCCCGGCAGCCGCGCCAGCGCGCCCGCCAGCGCCTCGATCTCTTGCGATGCCATGGGGCCGGAGATAGGGCCAAGGCTTGGGTATAGGAAGGGAGCGGATGCGCATCGTCTTCATGGGGACGCCGGACTTCGCCGTGCCCACGCTGCTGGCGCTGCGCGAGGCCGGGCACGACGTCGCTGCCGCCTATACCCAGCCGCCTCGTCCCGCCGGGCGCGGCAAGCACTTGCGCCCCTCGCCGGTCCAGCTGGCGGCGGAGAGCCTGCTGATCGAAGTGCGGTCCCCGCCGACGCTGCGCGATCTGGGAGCGCAGGCCGCGTTCCACGCGCTGGAAGCGGATGTCGCGGTGGTGGTCGCCTATGGCCTGATCCTGTCGCGGGCGATTCTCGACGGGCCCGGGCAAGCCTGCCTCAACGTCCATGGCTCGCTGCTGCCGCGATGGCGGGGCGCGGCGCCGATCCAGCGTGCCATCCTGGCCGGCGATCCCATGACCGGCATCACCATTATGCGCATGGAACAGGGGCTCGATATCGGGCCGATGCTGGCCAGGGCGCGGGTCCCGGTCGAGGACAAGACCAGCGGCGAGCTCCACGCCGAGCTGGCGGAGATCGGCGCGCGGCTGATGGTGGATACGCTCGCGCAACTCGACGATCTCCGGCCCGAGCCGCAGGAGGATCGCGAAGCGACTTACGCGGGCAAGATCGACAAATCCGAGGCCCGCATCGACTGGCGCAAGCCGGCCGAATTACTCGAACGCGAAACCCGCGCCTTCGCCCCCTTCCCCGGGTCGTGGTTCGAACTCGACGGCGAGCGCATCAAGCTGCTCAAGGCGCGCGCGATCGGGGTCAACGGGTTCGCCGGCACCGTGCTCGACGGCGAGCTGACGATCGCTTGCGGCAACGCCGCGCTGCGCCCGCAGGTGCTCCAGCGAGCGGGCCGCCCGGCCATGAACGCGGACGAGTTCCTGCGCGGCATGCCGGTGCCGGTGGGGACCCTGCTGCGGTGACTCGCTTCGCGCTGACGCTGGAGTACGACGGCGGCCCGTTCATCGGCCTGCAGCGGCAGGACCAGGGGCCCAGCGTACAGAGCGAGCTCGAACGCGCGGTGTTCGAGGTGACCGGCGAGACGGCCACGCTGCACAGCGCCGGGCGGACCGACAGCGGGGTCCATGCGCTCGCGATGGTCAGCCACATCGACATCGCCAAGCCGTTCGCGCCGGCCCGGCTGCAGGCAGCGCTCAATGCCCGGCTGCGGCCGCAACCGATCGCGGTACTGGCGTGCGAGGCGAAGCCGGATCAATGGCACGCCCGCTTCAGCTGCATCGGCCGGCGTTACCGCTACCTGATCCGCAACCGGCGCCCGCCGCTGACGGTCGAGCGCGGCAAGGCGTGGCATCTGACCCGCCCGCTCAATGCCGCGGCGATGGATCGCGCGGCGCAGGCGCTGGTCGGCCACCACGATTTTACCACCTTTCGCTCGGTGCATTGCCAGTCCGCGAGCCCGGTCAAGACCCTCGACCGGTTGACCGTGTGGCGTGAGCACGATCTGGTGACGATCGAGGCGGACGCGCGCAGCTTCCTCCATCACCAGGTGCGCTCGATGGTCGGAACGTTGACGCTGGTCGGCCGCGGTCAGTGGCGCGAAGCGCAAGTTGCCGAGGCGCTCGCCGCGCGCGACCGCGCCGCCCTCGGCCTGAACGCGCCCCCCGAAGGACTGTACTTCCTATCGGCGGTCTACCCGGCCGAAAGCTAGCGGCCCTGGTCCGCCGGGAAGTCCTGCTCGCCGGATCGCGCACGGGGAGTGACCCGCACTCCATCGCGGTCGACCCGAAGGTCGAATGGCACCCCGCGGATGTCGGTCGACAGCACCGCCCCGCCGTCGTGGATGCCGATGCGGGTGCTGCCGTCACCAAGCGGAATGTCGGCGATGTCCGGCAGGTCCTGCGGCTGGATCGGGCCTTGCGGGTTGGGCGTGGTGCTGGGCCGCGGGCGCGGCGGCGCGGCGCGGATTCCCAACGCCTGGCTGACGAAGTCTCGCCAGATGCGCGCGGGCGTGCCGCCCCCGTAAACGCCGTCGAGCGGGGTGTTGTCGTCGTTGCCGATCCACACGCCGACCACCAGCCCCCCGGCGTAGCCGACGAACAGCGCGTCGCGATTGTCCTGGCTGGTGCCGGTCTTGCCGAAGTTGGCCGTCGGCAGCATGGCCGCGCGCCCCGTCCCGCTGTTGATCACCTGGCGCAGCATCTGCTCGATCGCGTCGTGCTCGCGGTCGGAAAAGCTGTGGCGGCGGCCGACCCATCCTTCCCACCAGTCGGGGGTACGGGCGCGGAATGCCGTCGGCGCGATCGGGAACAGATTGGCAGCGACCCCGGCATAGGCAGAAGTCAGTTCCAGCAGCGTCATCGTCGAAGTGCCGAGCGCCAGGCTGGGATCGCCCGCTGCCAACGGCGAGCGCACTCCGAGATCGCGGGCGACTTTGATGACCGCGTCGTCGCCGGCTTTCTGCCACAGCCGGACCGCCGCGACATTGCTCGACAGGGCAAACGCGTCGGCCAGCGTGATCGTCGGCGAATACCGTCCGCCGGCGTTCTGCGGACGGTATGAACCTTGCACAATGGGCGTGTTGGGAATCGTATCGCCCGGGGCCATCCCCTTGCGCAGGGCAGCCAGCCATACGAACAGCTTGAAGGTCGAGCCCGGTTGCCGCCGCGCCTGGGTCGCGCGGTTGAACGCGCTGGTCGCGTAATCGCGCCCCCCGATCATCGCGACGACCTCGCCGTTGGGCCGCATCGCCACCAGCGCCACTTGCGCGCCGGCGTTTTTCGGGCCCAACGGCGCGCGCTCGATCGCCTGTCGCGCCGCGGCCTGGAGCCGGGAATCAAGCGTGGTGCGAATCGTTTGGCGGGCATAGCTCGCCTCGCTCAGCTTGCGCGCTTCGGGCAGCGCCCAATCGGCAAAATAAGTCCCGGTCGGCAGCGTGTTGCGGCGGCGCAGGTCGATGCGCGGGGTCGGCGCGCTGCGGGCCTGGGTGGGCGAGATGTAGTGCGCCGCGACCATCGCGCCCAGAACCTGGCGCATGCGCCGTTCCGCCAGCCTGGGGTTGCTGGTCGGGGCGTAGCGCGACGGCGCCTGGAGCAGCCCCACCAGCATCGCCGCCTGTTCCAGCGTCAGCCGCTCCGGCTGGCGGTAGAAATAGTGCAGCGAAGCCGCGCGCAGGCCATAGGTGTTGTCCCCGAAGTAGGCGTTCGACAGATAGCGCTCGAGGATCTGGTCCTTGGTCAACCACGCTTCGAGCCATAGCGCGATCAGCGCCTCGCGCGCCTTGCGGCCGAGATTCTGTTGCGAATTGAGGAACGTGAATTTGGCCAGCTGCTGGGTGATCGTGCTGCCGCCCTGCGTCCGCCCAGTGGTGAGATTACCCCACGCGGCGCGGGCGACACCCCTCGGATCGATGCCCCAGTGGCTGTAGAAACGGCGGTCCTCGATCGCCAGCAGCGCCTGCGTCACGTGGCGCGGCAGCCGGGCGACCGTCACCGGGCGGTCGACGCTCGCCCCGTTGCGGGCAATTGGCGTACCATCGGCGGCCAGCAGCGTGATCTCCGGCGGTGCGATGGGCTGCAAGGACTTGGACAGCGGGGCGGTCAGCGCCAGCCACAGGACGATGACCAACAACAAGCCCGACAGCGCCAGCACGCCGCGCTTTAGCCACCACCCGCGCGTCCGCCGTGCGGGTGAGCCGGGTGAACCGCCAACGGCGGAGGGGTCGCGTTCGCCCGGCATCGGGTCGCAAAGCGGGGCCAGCGGCACGTCTTCGAACGGATCGTCGAGCGCGCGCGGCTTGCGTTGCCAGGTCCAGAGCCGGGGGCGGGAGCGCGGGAAATCCATCGGTCAACTGTATTAGGGTTTCAACACAGCCTTGGCGAGCCTGAACCGATCAGAAATCGATCCCCAGCGCGGCGAAGGCGTGGAACCCGCGCCCGCCGCCGTCATCGAGCGTCGGCCCGCCCGATGCGAGCAGCCGCAGGGGGCCGGGCAGATCGTAGATCGCCCCCATCCCGAGACTGGTGGATGCCCGCCCGCCCACGGTATCGGGCCCCTGACGGTCTGCTTCAAAGCCCACCAGCAGGCGCTTACCAAACGTGCGCGTCAAGGCGATGCCGCCGGTCCAGTAGTCCCGGTTGCCCGCGCCGGGGTTGAGCGCGTAGCCCCCGCCGCCGAACACCGACCAGGCGCCGAGATCCTGCTGCGCCCACACAGGCAGGAGTGCGGTCACCCGACCCGCACCCAGCCCGTTGCTCGCGGTCGGCAGGCTGATCCCGGGAAACAGCGCGATCTGCAGGCCGGCAGCCTCGTCGTGATAGAACCGATACTTGACCGACGCTTCCACGTCGCCCGTGCCCCACCGCCAGCCGGCGCCATCGTGGGCATAGGCTGCGGACAGGCCGAGGGTCAGTTGGACGTCTTCGACCGGGCCGTAATTGATCTCCGCGCCGAGCGCCCCGCCAAAATCCTGGCCGCTGCCCTCGGCGGCAAAAAAAGGGGCGTAAATTTCCCAGTGGCCGGTGTCGGTCGGCTCGGGATCGTCGGTCAGGAACGGCGGTCCGGCGCTAGCGGCAACGGGCAGCGCCAATACAGCCAACGCAATGCCAAGACGCAGCGTCAGGCGTGTGACTCCCCGCTGCCGGGGTGCTGCCCGGCACGCTGCGGCAACATCAGGATCAGCACCACGATCGCCCCCAGCAGCACCGCGGTGGCAATCGGCCGGCTGAGATCGAGCCCGCCCTTGGCGAGCGGCTTGTCGTGGACATCGCCGACCGTCGCGCCGAGCGGCCGGGTCAGGATAAAGGCCGCCCAGAACAGCCCCACCCGGCTGATCGCGGTCCAGAAATAAAGTGCCGCGAGCACCGCCAGCGCCGTGCCGAACACCAGTGCACCGCCGAGATAACCGGCCCCGGCATCGGCGATCCAGTCTCCCAAGGCCGTGCCCAGCGTCTGCGAAAAGGTGATCGTGATCCAGTAGAAAACTTCCTCACGCGGGCTGACGATCGAAGCGACCGAGATTGATCCGGTCGTCCTGTACCACACCCCGAGCGAGATCAGCACACAGGCGAGCAGAAGGATTGAGCCACCCGGATAGCCGATCCCGAGCGAGCGGGTACAGAAATCGGCCAGCGTGGTACCGGCGGTGGTGGAGGCGATGATCGTCGCCCAGTAGAGCCACGGGTTGAAGCGCCTGGCCCGCACTTGCAGCCATACCAGCACCAGCAACAGCAGGCCGAAGATCAGGGTCCCGATCAGATATCCGTTGAGCCCAGTCTGCCCGGCTGTCGGCGTGGTTTCACCAAGCCATGACATCGACACGCTGTCGCCGCCGGTTTCGCCCAGCGTGGTGGCGAGGATCTTGATTATCCAGAACCCCAGCGTGACGGCGGGTACTTTTGTCAGGGCTTCGCGCTTGGCTTGATCCACGGGGCGGCTCCTCGGATTTTCCGCGACCTTTAACGGCGGCACTTGCGCAAACAACTGCCAACGCGTTAGCTTAGCAAGCTAAGCGAATTTGAGGTCATCGATGACATATCAAGTCAACCCACTCCACCCGATCTTTGCCGCAGAACTTGTCGGCGCGGACGCCGCGAACCTGACTGGCCATTTAATCGCCGCTGTCGAGGCGTTGATGGCTCAATACGCGGTGCTGTGCATCCGCGACCAGAGCCATATCGACGACGGTCAGCACCTCGCCTTTGCGCGCGCGTTCGGCCCGCTCGAGCTGCCCGGCGCGAAACCCGGCGCAGCCCCTGCCCGGGTTGCGTTCGGCCTCTACGATGTCTCCAACCTCGGACTCGACGGGGAGATCGTTGACCCCGATTCCCCGCGCGCCAAGGTCGCCAAGGGTAACGAGCTGTTCCACGCCGACAGCAGCTTCAACGACCTGCCCAGCAAATGGTCGATCCTGCGCGGGGTGATCGTCACGCCCGAGCGCGGCGAGACCGAACTGATCGACATGCGCGCAGTGTATGACGCGCTGCCGCAAGCGACCAAGGATCGGATCGAGAGGCTGGAGGCCGAACACGATTACTTCCACAGTCGGCGCCAGGCGGGCGCGGATGTCGACGGCGCGGCCAACCCCCTGGCGCCCTTTATGCGCGCGGTCCAGCCGCTCGTCCGCACCAGCGCCTCAGGCCGCAAGACGCTGTTCGTGGGCGCGCACGCGGCCGGGATCGTCGGCATGGAGGCGGCGGTAGGCAAGGCGCTGATCGACGAGCTGATCGCCTTCGCGACCCAGCCGCGCTTCATTTATGCGCACAAGTGGCGCACCGGCGACATCCTCATCTGGGACAACCGCTGCACCCTCCACCGCGGTACCGAATACGATTACCGCCACCAAAAACGCGACATGCGCCGCGCCACGATCAACGAGGCAGGCGAGGACCGCAGCGCGATTCCCGAAGGACTGCACCTGGGGATGGTGAGCGAGCCGGTAAAAAGGGCGCCCTAGCTGTTGGGGCCTCAGACACGCCAAAGGGGGTTTGTGGAAAGGCTAGGTTATCCCTTCCCCACCACGCTCTCGGGCAACTCGACGCCGAACACGCGCTGGTAATATTCGGCCACCAGCATCCGCTCAGCCTCGTCGCATTTGTTGAGGAAGGTCAGGCGGAATGCGAAGCCGGGGTCGCCGAAGATCTCGCTGTTCTGCGCCCAGGTGATCACCGTGCGCGGGCTCATTACGGTCGAAATGTCGCCGTTGACGAAGCCCTGGCGAGTCAGGTCGGCGACGCGGATCATGTCGGCAATGATCTTCTTGTCGAGCTTGGACTTGGCCGCGATCACCCGCCGCTCGGTTTCCTCGGGCAGGTAGTTGAGCGCGACCACGATGTTCCAGCGGTCCATCTGGCCTTGGTTGATGGCCTGGGTGCCGTGATAGAGCCCGCTGGTATCGCCCAGCCCGACGGTGTTGGCGGTGCTGAACAGGCGGAACCACGGATTGGGGCGGATCACCCGGTTCTGGTCGAGCAAGGTCAGCTTGCCTTCGGCCTCGAGCACGCGCTGGATCACGAACATCACGTCAGGCCGCCCTGCGTCGTATTCGTCGAATACCAGCGCTACCGGGTGCTGCAGCGCCCACGGCAGCAGACCTTCGCGAAACTCGGTCACCTGCAACCCATCGCGCAGCACGATCGCATCGCGCCCGATCAGGTCGATGCGGCTGATGTGCGCGTCGAGGTTGATGCGGATGCACGGCCAGTTGAGGCGCGCGGCGACCTGCTCGATATGGGTGGACTTGCCGGTGCCGTGATAGCCCTGGACCATGACCCG
>JBDSUJ010000126.1:0-3234 GCA_039927815.1 Croceibacterium sp.
GCGACGAAGCCAAGGCCAAGGCGGCGCCGGTCGCACTCGCCGCCAGCCGCACCAACCTGCTGTTGTCGCTGCCGATGCTGTATTGCATGGTCAGCGCCAACCTCGGCTGAGGCCGGCGCGGATGTGACGCAACCGGACGTCGTTGGGGAACGGCCGGCGCAAAGCGCGCGGCTGAGCATGGACGGCGCCTCGGCATTCCGGTTCGACCGTTTCGTGCTCGATCCCGGCGATCGCCAGCTGCTGTCCGACGGGCGTCCGCTGGAACTCAACAGCCGCTACCTCGACGTGCTGCTCCTGCTGGTGCGCGAGCAGGGACGGCTGGTCAGCAAGGAGCGGTTTCTTGCCGAAGTGTGGCGCGGCATCCCGGTGACCGACGAAGCCCTCACCCAGGGTATCAAGATGCTGCGCCGCCAATTGGGCGATGACGCCGCGCACCCGCGCTTCATCGAGACTGTGCCCAAGCACGGCTATCGCTTCATCGCCCATGTCGAAGGGACCGTGCCGCCGCCCCGCTTGGCAGCGCCCAACGCGGGCGCGTTCTGGACCGCGTTCGGCATGCTGGCGCTGGCGGGGACGATCGGCGGGGCGGCTGCGGGGTTCGTGGGTGGGCTCGTCTACGGATTCGCCGGTGCCTCCGAACCGCTGCAAGCCGGACCCGGCGGGGTATCGGTGTTCCTGGTCCTGCTGTGCCTGACGGTGCTGGTCGCCACCGTCGGAGCCGCCGGCGTGGCAGCGGGAATAGCCGCGACCTGCCGGACGACGGGCCGTTCGCCGGCGTGGCCCGTGGTCGGCGGCGCACTCGGCGGGGTGATCGTTGGCGCGCTCGCCAAGCTGCTCGGAATCGATGCCTCCGCGCTCCTGTTCGGTCAGTCGCCCGGCGATGTGACGGGCGCGGGCGAAGGCGCCGTGCTGGGCGGAGCGCTAGGCCTTGGGTTATGGCTCGCGGGGCAATGCAGCGGACCCGGCTCCCTGCGGCGAGGGGCCGCGTTGGGCGCGCTGGTCGGTGGCGGCGCGGGTTTTCTCATTCCTGCGCTCGGCGGCGAGATGATGGGCGGCAGTCTGGACCTGCTGGCGCACCGGTTCCCCGGCTCGCGACTGCGGCTTGACCTGATCGGCGCGCTGTTTGGCGAGCAGGGATTCGGCCCGATTGCCCGTTACGTAACCGGAACTGGGGAAGGCGCGTTGTTCGGCGGCTGCGTGGTGGGCGCGATGCAGTACGCCCGGCGCCGCGCAGGCTAGATTTCGACTTGGCTGCCGAGCTCGACCACACGGTTGGTCGGCAGGCTGAAGAACTGCATCGGCGTGGCCGCATTGCGCATCATCCATGCAAACAGCTTCTCGCGCCAGATCGCCATGCCCGGGCGCTTCGAGGCGATCAGGGTCTGGCGCGACAGGAAAAAGCTGGTCTGCATCATTTCGAATGGCGCGCCGCACTTGGCGATGATCTTGAGCGCGGCGGGCACATCAGTTTCTTCCATGAAGCCGTAGTTGAGCAGCACGCGGAAGAACCCGTCGCCCAACTCGGTGATCGAGTAGCGATTCTCTTCGTCGACGAACGGCACTTCCTTGATCTGTACCGTCAGGACGATGACCCGTTCGTGGAGCACCTTGTTGTGTTTGATGTTGTGGAGCAGCGCGGCCGGGGTGCCGTTCGAGCCCGAGTTCATGAAGATCGCGGTGCCCGGCACGCGCGCGGTGCTGTTGCGCGCGGACTTGGCGAAGATTTCCAGCGGCAGGCCGATTTCCTTCATCCGCTCGCGCATCAGGCGGCGGCCTTTCGACCACGTGGTCAACAGCGTGTAGGCAAACGCGCCGATCAGCAGCGGGAACCAGCCGCCATGCGGGATCTTCATCGCGTTGGCCGCGAAATACCCGCCGTCCACGACAAAGATCACCGCGATCACAGGCCAGGCAAAGTACCAGCGCCACTTCCACACGGCGAGCATCATGACCGCCATCAGGCAAGTGTCGATCAGCATCGCGCCGGTCACCGCGATGCCGTAAGCCGAGGCCAAATTTGACGAAGTGCGGAAGAACAGGACCAGCATGACCACGGCCACGCACAGCGCCCAATTAACGAACGGAATGTAGATCTGGCCGTGATGTTCGTGGTGCGTGTGTTGGATCGTAAGCCGCGGGACGAAGCCGAGCTGGATTGCCTGGTGGGTAACTGAGAACGCGCCCGAGATTACCGCCTGACTGGCAATAAAGGTGGCCGCCGTCGCCAGCAGCACCAATGGCAAGCGCAGGAATTCAGGCGCGAGGTAAAAGAACGGATTATGAATCGCCTCGGCCGCCGTGGGGCCGTCCATCGCGGTGATCATCGCCGCCTGGCCGAAATAGTTGAGCAGTAGGCACGGCATCGCGAAGTAGAACCACGACAGCCGCAACGGCCCTTTGCCGAAGTGTCCCATGTCCGAATAGAGCGCCTCGGCCCCCGTCACCGCCAGCACGACGGAACCGAGAGCAAGGAACGCACTCCAGCCGTCGGCGACAAAGAACTGGACCGCGTACCACGGGTTGAGCGCCGCCAGCACGGCGGGACCCTTGGCGATCTGAAACGCGCCGAGCACCGCGATGGTCACAAAATACACAAGCATGATCGGCGCGAATAGCGCCCCGACCTTGGTCGTACCGCGACGCTGGAGGAAAAACAGAAACAGCAGCAAGCCCAGCGCGATGGGTATCACCAGCGGCTCCATGCCGCTGTGGACCACGGTCAGCCCCTCAACGGCCGAAAGCACGGAAATCGCGGGGGTAATCATCGAGTCGCCGTAAAACAGCGAAGTCGCGAATACGCCCAACAGGACCGTGATCCAGCCGTACGAGGCACCGCCGATTTTGCGGCTGATCAGCGCGACTAGCGCCAGCGTGCCGCCCTGCCCCTTGTTGTCTGCATTCATCAGAATAGTGACGTACTGAACCGAAACGATCAGCGTCATCGACCAGAAAATCAGGCTGGCGACGCCCAGCAAATGCAATCCGTCAATCGCCAGGTGATGCGGCCCCGCAAAGGTCTCACGAAACGCATACAGTGGGCTGGTACCGATATCGCCGAAAACGATTCCGATTGCCCCGACCGCCAGCTTGACCTTGGCGGAGGCGCGCTGCTCGTCGTAAGATGCGCTCATCGGAAAAGAATAGCCTTCAATCGGGAAGCGGGCGGCGCTTAGCACCCTGCCCCTCAACCATCAATGCGCGCTATGGTGCCGCGCCGGGCTGGGCGGCAGCTTG
>JBDSUJ010000127.1:0-5030 GCA_039927815.1 Croceibacterium sp.
GATCATAGCGGGGGTGATCTCAATCGCCGGCCTGTCACGCGAATCATAACTCTGCTTTGTCATGTACACAATGCCCAAAAAGCAGGCATCCTGCGTAAGATTCAAGCGAATTCGGCGGGAGGACGCGGGTGGGTGACGCCGGGCACCGGTCGTGCGCATTTTGGCACGGATGTTGCAGTACTGACCTTCGGCCGGGGATCGTCCGGTAAGCCATAGGGGGGTCAGTGATGAAATTCATCATAGCCATCATCAAGCCATTCAAGCTGGACGAAGTCCGCGAAGCGCTCGGCGCGATCGGCATTGCCGGAATGACCGTGTCCGAGGTCAAGGGCTTCGGCCGCCAGAAAGGGCAAACCGAGATTTATCGCGGCGCCGAATACTCGACCAATATGTTGCCCAAGGTCAAAATCGAAGTCGCGGCCAGCGACGCGCTCGCCGCGCAAGTCGTCGAAACAATCCAGCAGACGGCGAGCACCGACAGCATCGGCGACGGCAAGATTTTCGTGCTCGACCTCGCGTCGACCACCCGCATCCGCACCGGCGAGACCGGCGACAACGCGCTGTGAGCGCCTTCCAGGACATGAGGGGTAACACTATGATCCGGAAAATCGTGTATCGCGTCGGCGGGGTTGGAGCGTCGTTGTTCGCCGCCACCGCCGCATGGGCGCAGGATACGGCGACTGCCGTAGCGAGTGCCGCTACCGACACCGCCGCCACAGTCGCCACAGTCGCGGCTGACACCGCCGCGGCCGCTGCACCCGCCGTAGCCGCGGTCGCGGCCGCTCCGGCAACCGCCATGATCAAGGCGCCTGTTGCCGAGCAGATGGCGACCATGATGAACAAGGGCGACACCGCCTGGATGCTAGTTGCCTCGGCGCTCGTGCTGATGATGAGCGTTCCCGGCCTCGCGCTGTTCTACGGCGGTCTGGTTCGCACAAAGAATATGCTGAGCGTCTGCATGCAGGTGTTCATGATCGTTTCGGTCGCCGGCCTGGTCTGGGCCTGCTGGGGGTATTCGATGGCCTTTACCGCCGGTTCGACTCCGTTCGTCGGCGGGTTCAGCAAAGTCTTCCTGATGGGCGTGACCAGCTCAAGCATGGCCGCGACGTTCTCCAACAACGTCTATATTCCCGAACTGGTCTACATGGTCTTCCAGATGACCTTCGCGATGATCACCCCGGCGCTGATTGTCGGGGCCTTCGCCGAGCGAGTGAAGTTCACGCCGCTGATGGTGTTCATGGTGCTGTGGATGACCGTGGTCTATTTCCCGATCGCGCACATGGTGTGGTATTGGGCGGGTCCAGACTTCCTGTCGGGCAATCCCAGCGACGCGGGCTATCTGTTCCAGAAGGGCGCGCTCGATTTTGCCGGCGGCACCGTGGTGCACATCAACGCGGGCATCGCTGGCCTGGTCGGCTGCCTGATGATCGGCAAGCGGCTGGGCTTCGGCAAGGAAGCCACTCCGCCGCATTCGCTCACTATGACCATGATCGGCGCCAGCCTGCTGTGGGTGGGCTGGTTCGGTTTCAACGCCGGATCCAACCTCGAAGCCAACGGCGTGACCGGGGTTGCCTTCGTCAACACCATGCTCGCCACTTGCGCTGCGGCAGTATCGTGGGCCCTGGTTGAACAGCTCCACCACGGCAAGCCGTCAATGCTCGGCGCCGCGACCGGCGCGGTCGCAGGACTCGTGGCGATAACCCCGGCCTCCGGGTACGGCGCGCCGATGACCTCCATCGTCATGGGCCTGCTGGTTTCGCCGATCTGCTACTTGTTCGTCAGCAAGGTAAAGAACGCCTTCAAATATGACGATACGCTCGACGTGTTCGGGGTGCACTGCATCGGCGGAATCTTCGGCGCGCTGGCAACCGGCGTAGTCGCGGATCCGGCCCTCGGCGGGCAAGGGTGGTTCGACTACACAGTCTTCCCGGCGGTTCCGGGTGCCTACGACATGGCGGGACAACTTGTGACTCAGTTCAAGGCAGTCGCCCTGACGCTTGCCTGGTCCGGCATCGGCTCGGCGATCCTGTTCTTCATCGTCGACAAGCTGTTCGGCCTCCGCCCGACGGATGACGCCGAACTCGAAGGGCTAGACATCCGCGAGCACGGCGAGCGCGCCTACAATTATTGATCAGTTTGGCGGGACCGGACCCTCTCCCGGTCCCGCCTCATGACGTTCCTCCTGCGAACGCAACTTTAACGGGCCGGAGCCACCCGCTCCGGCCCTTTTTTCGCGTCGCAGGGTGTAGCATTTGCGCCACAAGCGCGCAGATTCGGCCTCTTTCCGACACTGCATCAGGACGTTACGCCGCGTCCCCCCATGGGGCAAAAATGGCGGCTGACCCTTGGTGGAGAGCGGCACGGCGACAACTTCGCCAACGATAGAAACTAACTTCGTGCCGTTCAGTTGTGGTTGCCAGCAATTGAAGCTGCAATTAGAAGGCGAACCCGAAGGTTCACTAGGGGAAGACGAAATGCGTAGATTAGCGCTGGGAATGGCAGTTGCAGCCACGGCTCTCGCCGCTCCCGCAATGGCTCGGGATGGTGAGGGCTATTTTGGAGCCGACCTCGGGGTGAGCCAGGTCAACGATGTCAACGTTAACATCAAGGGCATTAACGCCGTTACGGTTGACCACGAGATGGGCTACGATTTAGGCGCCTTCATCGGCTACGATTTTGGCATGCTCCGCATCGAAGGCGAAATGGCTTACAAGGAGTATGAGCCGGACGTCTTGACTGCTCTTTCCCCGGGCATCCCGCAGTTCACTACCGTCGGTCCGTTCAAGACTGGTACTTTCAATCCCGTCCAGGGTGAACTCCAAGTCGTTACGGCGATGGCCAACGCGATGCTCGATTTCGGCGGTAACGACGGTATCGGCTTCGCCGTCGGCGTTGGTGCCGGCCATGCATGGGTCGACGCAGATTACACAGTAGGCCTCAACCGCGCGACTGGCGTCGGTGTGGGATACCTGCGCGGAAACGATCACAACTGGGCTTGGCAGGGTCTTGCCCAGGTTCGGATTCCAGTCACGGAAGACGCGGAGATCGGACTTAAGTACCGCTACCTGAACACCTTGCAATTGAACATGACGGACACGGCCGGACGGGCTAACGCGTTCGAACTGGAGAGCCACTCGGCCCTGGTCAGCTTCATGGCGAATTTCGGCCGCGTGGCGCCGCCACCTCCCCCGCCGCCTCCCCCGCCTCCGCCGCCGCCGCCTCCGCCGCCTCCGCCGCCTCCCCCGCCTCCCCCGCCCATGGTGGTGCAGTGCAACCAGGGGCCGTACATCGTGTTCTTCGACTGGGATAAGTCGGATGTCACGCCCGAGGCCGCGACGATCCTCGACAGTGCGGTTACAGCTTACGGCAATTGCGGCAGTGCCGCGATCATGCTGGCCGGCCACGCCGACCGGTCGGGTTCGACACAATACAATGTCGGTTTGTCCGAGCGTCGCAACGGCGCAGTCCGCAGCTACCTCAGCAGCCGCGGCATTCCGGACACGCGTATCGCGAGCCAGGCATTCGGCGAAAGCATGCCTCGCGTGCCGACCGCTGATGGCGTTCGCGAACCGCAGAACCGACGGGTGGAAATCACTTACGGGCCCGGTTCAGGCCAGTAACGCGCCACGACAGAAAACAAGCGGGGCCGGAAGAGCGATCTTCCGGCCCCATTTGTTTGTTCGCCAGAGCAGGCGGTGTCTCGCCCGCTCTGAGCCGGATCAGCCGCGGCGGTTTCGGGCCAGCAAATCCATTAGCGGGCGAACAGGGGACACGTCATAGCCCGCTCCTGCCGCATCATTGGCAACGGCGTCGGGATCGCGGCCGAGCGATGCCTGAGCCAACGACCACAACAGGGTCGATCGAGTGCCGGACCGGCAAAAGGCCAGGACTGGACCGGTTGACTGTGTGAGCGCCGCGACCATTGCTTCGACTTGGCCTTCGTCGAACCCTGCCGACGTAACCGGGATGGCCGTATAAGCGAGCCCGGCCGCGCGCGCGGCTTGCTCTATTGCATGCCCATCCGGCTGATCGGCAGATTCGCCATCGGGGCGATTGTTGATCAGACATGCAAAGCCTCGCGCTCGCGCGTCCGCGACATCTCCCACGGCCAGTTGCGGGCTGGCCCAAAAGTCCTCAGTCACCCGGCGGAAGTCGCTCACCGGCCACCCTCCGCAAGGTCTCGCTGCCGCTGCCTGCGGTTGCGCTTGATCATGTTGAGCAGTTCCACGCCGAATGAGAAGGCCATCGCCGCGTAGATATAGCCCTTGGGAACGTGGAACCCAAAACCATCGGCCAGCAACACCAGGCCGATCATGACGAGAAATGCCAACGCGAGCATGACCAGCGAGGGGTTCCGCTCGATGAATTTGGCCAGGGGATCCGCCGCCAACAACATCAGTCCGACTGTGATCACCACCGCGGCCACCATGATCAGGATATCGTCGGTCATCCCGACAGCCGTGAGAATCGAATCCACTGAAAACACCAGATCCAGCGCGATTATCTGCGCTACCGCGACCCCAAACGCGATCTGGGCGGGGCCCTTGTTACGATCGAGCAGGTCATTCGACTGGTCTTCCGGGACCATGCTGTGATGTATCTCTTTGGTGGCCTTCCACAGGAGGAACATGCCGCCGGCGATCAGGATGAGGTCGCGGCCGGAAAACGCCGTTTCGAAGCTGGTCTCGCCGTGACTGTCGAGCGCTCCGCGCAGACCGAGATCGAACAGCGGCGCCTGCAGGGTTACGAGCCAGCCGATCAGCATCAACAACGCGATGCGCATGCCCAAGGCGAGCGACAAACCCAGGCGACGGGCCGCTTGTTGCCGCTCGGGCGGCAGTTTGTTCGACAGTATGGCGATGAAAACCAAGTTGTCGATGCCGAGCACCAGCTCGAGCACGATCAGGGTGAGCAAGGCTGCCCACGCAGCGGGGTCGGTCAGAAGCGCGACGATATCCATGGCCAAGCTGTACCCGCCGCCCGAGACGAGGCAAGTGGGGTTTGCCGCAGTCCGGCGCGCTCCCGGGCCG
>JBDSUJ010000128.1:0-19799 GCA_039927815.1 Croceibacterium sp.
GCCGCTGGCTATTCGAGCACCTCGACCTGCATATCGGCCCGCGCGATCGGCTGGCGCTGATAGGCCGCAACGGCGCGGGGAAGACCACGCTGTTCGGCCTCATCGCCGGCCTGGTCGAGGCCGACAAGGGCAAGCGCTCACTCCAGCCGGGCACCCGGATCGTGCTGCTGGAACAGGAGCCCGACCTAACCGCCTATGCCACCCTGATGGATTTCGCGCTGTCGGGTGACGATGCGCCGCAGCGCCACGAGGTCGAAGCGATCGCCGGGCAGCTCGGCATCGTGCTCGACCGCGCCGCCACGACCGCCAGCGGCGGCGAACGCCGGCGCGCGCAGATCGCGCGCGCGCTGGCGCAGAACCCCGACTTGCTGCTGATGGACGAGCCCACCAACCATCTCGATCTGGCCGCGATCGACTGGCTCGAAGCCTGGCTGACCCGCTACAAGGGCGCGTTCGTAGCGATCAGCCATGACCGGACCTTCCTCAAGCGCCTGACCCGCGCCACGCTGTGGCTCGATCGCGGCAGCCTGCGGCGCAAGGAGGTCGGCTTCGGCGGATACGAGCTGTGGGAAGAAGCGGTCTATGCCGAGGAGGCGCGCTCGGCCCAGAAGCTCGACGCACGCCTCAAGCTCGAAGCTCACTGGCTCGAACGCGGCGTGACCGCGCGGCGCAAGCGCAACCAGGGTCGGCTCGAGGCGCTGCACAAGATGCGCGCGCAACGCGCCGCGATGATGGGCAAGGCCGGTACCGCCAAGCTGGCTCTCGCCAATGACGACGTGCGCACCAAGTCCGTGATCGTGGCCGAAGGCGTGACCAAGCGGTTCGGCGAACGGACCGTGGTCCGCGACTTCAGCCTGCGCATCCAGCGCGGCGACCGCATCGGCGTGGTCGGCGCCAACGGGACCGGCAAGACCACCCTGTTGCGCCTGCTGACCGGCGGTTTGGAGCCCGATGAAGGCACGGTGACGCTGGCCAGGACCCTGAACGGGGTGATGATCGACCAGCAGCGCAGCCTGCTGTCGCCCGACAAGACTGTGCGCGACGTGCTCGCCGAAGGCGGCGACTGGCTCGACGTGCGCGGGGTCCGCAAGCATGTGCAGGCCTATCTCAAGGATTTCCTGTTCGATCCCGCGCTGGCCGATTTTCCCATCAACCGCCTGTCAGGCGGCGAACGCAGCCGGCTTCTGCTGGCGCGCGAATTCGCCCGCCGCTCGAACCTGCTGGTGCTCGACGAACCGACCAACGACCTCGACCTCGAAACGCTCGACCTGCTGCAGGAAGTGATCGCCGACTACGATGGCACGGTGCTGATCGTCAGCCACGACCGCGATTTCCTCGACCGCACGGTTACCCTGACGCTCGGCCTCGACGGCAGCGGCACAGTCGACATCGTTGCCGGCGGGTACGAGGACTGGGAAGCCAAACGCAAGCAATCGGCCACGCCGCCGGCCAAGAAATCCGCCGCGCGAGTTGAAAGTGCGACGGCCGTCGTTGCGCCGGTCAGAACCAAGCTGACTTACAAGGACCAGCGCGACTACGACATGCTGCCGGCGCGGATCGAGGAGCTGGACGCCGAGATCGCCAAGGGCGAGCACGCACTCGGCGATGCCGACCTCTACCGCCGCGACCCGGTCCGGTTCGACCGCTATACGGCGCTGCTCGACACGCTCCGCGCCGAGAAGCACGCGGCCGAGGAACGCTGGCTGACGCTGGCCGAACACGTTTCGGGTTAGGCGCGTCCCGCCTTCACCTTCGCAGTCCACGCCGCGACGCGCTTGTCGAGCAAATCGAGCGGCATCACCCCTTCCTTGAGGAGGTCGTGGAATTGGCGAAGGTCGAACTTGGGCCCCAGCGCGGTTTGCGCGCGGGTGCGCAGCCGGCGCCATTCGTTCTGGCCAATCTTGTAACTGCACGCCTGTCCGGGCGAGACGCAGTAGCGCTCGATCTCGCGCTGGGAGCGCGCGCGAGTGAAGCCGACCGTATCGACGAAATAGTCGGTTGCTTTCTCGCGGCTCCAGCGCTTGGCATGAATGCCGGTATCGACCACCAGCCGGGCGGCGCGGAATAACCAGCTTTGCAGCGCGCCGGCCTTCTCGATGCCCTGGTAGCCGCCGAGTTCGTTGCCGACCTGCTCCGCGTAGAGCGCCCAGCCCTCGCCGTAGGCTGAAATGAAGTAGTTTTGCAGCAGCACCGGCAGATCCTTCTCCTGCTGCAGGTAGCTGAAGTGCAGGTGATGCCCTGGGACGCCTTCGTGGTAAGTCAGCGCGGGTAGTGAATATTTCGGCCAGTCGGCGGTGCTCTTCAAATTGATCCAGTAGATCGCCGGACGCGAACCATCGAGCGAGGCACTGCTGTAATAGCCGTTGGGCGCGCCGTCCTGAATGTCCGGGGGAACCCGGCGAATTTCCAGTGGCTGGACCGTGACGGCGCTGAACGCCTGGGGTAGCTTGGCCTGCATCGCGCGTACACTCGCATTGAGCGAGGCGATCAAGGCTGCGCGGCCGTTGTCGTCGTTGGCGAACAACTGGTCCGGCCGGGTGTTGAGCGCGGCGAGCCGCGCGCCGACGGTCCCTTGGGTCAGACTCGCGGCCGTGAGGATGGTGTCCAGCTCGGCGCCGATCTCGGCCACCTGGCGCAGACCGGTGCGATGGATTTCGTCCGCCGAGAGGTTGGTCGTGGTGAAATAGCGCAAGGCCCTGGCGTAGATCTCTTCGCCGCGGTCGAGCCGCCACACACCGTCACCGGCGCGGGTCGTCGGCTGCAGTTCGCCGACCAGGGCAAGCTGGCGACGCAATGCCGGGCGCACCTGGTTCTCGACGATATTGGTCGCACTTGCCGCCCAGTCGCCGGCAATGCCCTTTTCCGCCGCCCGGCGGGCGAGCGACATAACCATTCCGGTCTGTGCCGCCGGCCCGTCGAGCAGCGCGCCGATCTGCTTCTTGACCAGGTCGAGCGACCACGCTGGCGCGAGGAAACCGCGTGCCGCTTCTTCCCGTTGCGCGTCGCTCTGTTCGTCCAGCGCACCGGGAAAGGCCGCCAGCCGGTCGATGTAGCCCTGCGCATCTTCCAGCGTCTGGACCGGATGAGTCGAATCGAGGAAATCCGGGATCGAGAAATAGGCGCCGTCCTGCTGGCTAAGCCGATAGGGTGCCCCGACGCTGGAAATGCGGAACGGCTCCGACACCAGCCGTTGGTCGAGCATGTCGAGCACGACCGCGCGGCGGACTTGCCAGCGTTCGCTCAACGAGCCTGGCGCGATCGCGGCGACTTTGGCCCGCATCGCGCGGGCAGCGACGAACCCCGCGAGATCGCCCGCCTTACCGTATTTGCCGAGGCGATAATGCAAGGGGGCCAGCGCGGCCTTGTCGACCCCGAGCGAGGTCGCCGTCTCCGGATTGCGTTGCAAATCGTCCGCGAGGATCTGGTCCATGACGTCCCGCAATTTCGCGTCGCCGGAAGTCTGAGCATGGGCAACCTGCGCATCGAGTGTGAGCGCCAGCGCAGCCGCGCTGGCGCCGCCGAGAAATTCGCGCCTGTACATGCCCTTCGCCTTCAAGATGATTTCACAAGTGACCTGTTTGGCACGAACAATGTGGCGGAACAATGCCACGAGCGGCTTGGTCGAACACGCAAGTCGCTCGTTGCGGTGTCACGGGAGACGGTAGAATTCCGCCACCCGGTCGAGCGCCAGCTTGAGCACCAGCTTGCCGCTGCGCGCCGGCCAGACTAGCGATTTCTCTGCCGCCGGCAGCGTCTCACCCGCGCACACCACTCGCCACAGGATGTCGGCCAGGCCCTTGCCCGCAGTGGCGATGGCCCCGTCAAAACGCTGCCGCGCCGCAATCTGACGCTCCGTCGGATTGAGACCGTGATCGCCCGTTCCGCGAATACGCACCGCGTCCCACCGCATGGTCACGCTTTGGCTGAGTTGCGCGCGCTCCCAGTCGGCGCGCAAGCGTTCGCCGGCATCGTACAACCGGTTGTCGAGGTGACCGTGCGCATGCAGCCAGGTGAGCGGCGATTCGGCGAGGTTGACCGTCACGCTGCGCCGCCGGGCGATCGAGCCGCCGCGGCGGCGAGGACCTTCGGCGGTCAGCTCGCGCTCGACGAGTTCGCGTTGCATCAGTCGAATCTCCCTGCGTTATTGCCGGGAGCCCTTGCCAGATCGGACAAGTTGTAGGAAACCGATAAAACCAGATCGGTTAAGGGGATTGTGTGTGATCAATCGCATTCGCGACATTCGCAAGCAGAAGAACATGACCTTGGCCGAAGTGGCGGCGGCATGTTCGCCCGCGACCACGGCGCAGACCATCGGCCGGCTCGAGACCGGCATGCGCAACCTCTCGCTGGGGTGGATGAACAAGATCGGCAAGGCGCTCGGCGTCGATCCCGAGCTGCTGGTGCGCGGCGATGCCAGCGCACAACCGCAAGTGATCGCGCGCCTGTCCGATGCCGGGGCCGAGCCCCTTCCGGCACCGCGCGATGCGATCCTGCCGACCGCTCTCGAGGGGGAAGGCACGATGGTGTGCGTGGCGATCGAAGCGGCGCAAGGCGAGTATCGCACTGGTGATCAGTTGTGGTTGCGCCAGCACTCGCCCAGTGACGCCGCGCAGCTGATCAACCGCGATGTGCTGGCACCGCGCGCGGGCGGGCGGTTCGCGTTCGGGCGGCTGATCGACCGCAAGGGCACGCTGGTCGGCCTGTTGCCACCCGGCGCGGGCCAGCGCCAGATCGTGATCGACAATCCGGCGTGGCTGGCGGTGGCGGAGATGCTGGTCCGCCGCCTGTGAAGCGCCTGCTGACGATTGCCACGCTGTACCCCAACGCGCACCGGCCGCGCTTCGGCACTTTCGTCGCGCGGCAGATGGAAGCCCTCGCGGCGCGCGGCGGGTGGGACGTGACGGTCATCAATCCGATCGGCGTGGCGCCGCTCCGGCTCGGGCGTTACCGCGCGCTCGCCTCGGCCGCGGTCACCGGTGTCGAGCGCGGTGTAACCGTGCACCGTCCGATGTTCACCCTGCTCCCCGGCGTGAGCGGGCCGATCAATCCGCGGATGATCGCGCGCGCCGTCCTGCAACTGGCCCGGCGATTGCATGCGTTGGCGCCGTTCGACTTGGTGGACGCGCAATTCCTCTACCCCGACGGGCCCGCGGCGGCGAGCATCGCCAGCGCACTCGACCGACCACTGGCGATCAAGGCGCGCGGTGCGGACATCTCCTATTGGGCCGGCAAGTATTACGCCCGGCGGCAAATGCTCGCGGCGGCTGAGCAGGCGGGCGAGGTGCTGGCGGTCAGCGAGGCGCTGGCCGGTGACATGGCAGCGCTGGGTTTCCCGCGCGGCAAGATCGCGGTCCATTACACCGGGCTCGACCACGCGCTGTTCTACCCGCGCGACCGGCGCGACAGTCGGGCCCGGCTGAGCGCGGCAACCGGGGTGACGCTGACCGACGCCCCGCTCCTTGCCACCGTTGGCGCGCTGATCCCGCGCAAGGGCCAGCTGCTGGTGCTGCGCGCGCTCGCGCGACTGCCCGGCGTGCAGCTGCTGGTCGCGGGCTCCGGGCCCGACCGCGCCATGCTCGAAGCGTTCGCGCGCGAGGCCGGATTGGCCGAACGGGTGCATTTTCTCGGCGCTCTCGACCACGCACTGCTGCCCGTTGCGCTGGCGGCCGCCGACGCGATGGTCCTGCCTTCGGAGAGCGAGGGGCTGGCCAATGCTTGGGTCGAAGCCTTGGCGTGCGGCACTCCGCTGGTCATTACCGATGCCGGCGGGGCGCGCGAATTGATGACCGAGCCTGAGGCCGGGCGGATCGTCAAGCGCGATCCCGCCGCCATCGCCGCCGCGGTCGAGGCCTTGCTCGCCGATACGCCGTCGCGCGCGCGTGTCGCCGCGTGCGCGGCGCGCTTCAGCTGGGATGCCAATGCCGCGGCGCTGGAGGCGCACTACGACCGCCTCGCAGCCGCGCCCTAGCCCTCGCCGCGCGCCTTACGTTCCTGGCGCTCGGCCGGGGTCTCGTTGGGCACGAAACTCTGCGGATTGACCTTGAGCCAGATCAGGATTGGCGCGGCCATGTAGATCGAGCTGTAGGTGCCGACGAAGATGCCGAAGGTGATCGCCAGCGTGAACCCGAAGATCACGTTGGGTCCAAACGCCAGCAGCGCGGCCAGCGTGATGAGGATCGACAGCGAGGTCACGATGGTGCGCGACAGCGTTTCGTTGACCGACAAGTCGAGCAAGTCGGGCATGTCCATGCGCCTGAATTTCTTCATGTTCTCGCGTATTCGGTCATAGACCACGATCGTATCGTTGAGCGAATAGCCGATCAGCGTCAGCAGCGCGGCGACAATGTTGAGGTCAAACTCCAACTGGGTAAGCGAAAACAACCCCAGCGTCAGGGTGACATCGTGCACCAGGCTGAACAGCGCGCCGATCCCGAACTGCCATTCGAAGCGAAACCAGATGTACGCCGCCACGGCAATCGCGGCGAAGCCAAGCGCCTTGAAGGCCGTCCACTTCAGCTCCTTCGACACCTTGCCCGTGACGGAATCCACGCCGTCGATCCGCGCATCGGCATGACGCGCCTTGATATCGGAGGTGAGCTTGCGCGTCATCTCGTCTGCGAGGCCCGGATTGACGTCTGACCCCTGGGGCAGTTTCATGCGGATTGCCATCGCATTGGGCGCGCCGACCTGCTGGATGGTGGGTTCCCCATAGCCGAGCCGTTCGACTTCCTGGCGCACTTTAGCGACCGGTGCGGTCTTCTCCTGAGTGAAGGTAACCCGCACCATCTGCCCACCGATAAAGTCGACGCCGAGGTTCAGGCCGCGGGTCAGCAGCAGGCCAATCGACGCCGCCATCAGCAGCATCGAGATCGTGTAGAATGGCCCGCGCAAGCGCAGGAACTTGATATTGGTATCGTCCGGGACGAGCTTGAGGAGCTTCATCGGCTGCGCCCTACAACACGAGTTCGACGGGCCGCTTGCGGCGGAGCCAGCCGGCCACCCACATGCGGGTCAGCGTGACCGCGGTGAACACCGAGGTGACGATGCCGATCATCAGCACCACCGCGAAGCCCTTGATCGGGCCCGAGCCGAACAGGAACATCAGCACCGCGGCGATCAGGTTGGTGGCATTGCCGTCGAAAATCGCGCTGCTCGCTTCCTTGTAGCCCAGTTCGACCGACTGGATGACCTTGCGCCCCCGGTGCCGTTCCTCGCGGATGCGTTCGTTGATCAGCACGTTGGCATCGACCGCCGCGCCGACGGTAAGCACCAGTCCGGCGATGCCCGGCAGCGTCAGCGCCGCCAGCGAGCCGAGCAAAGCCATGACCCCAAGGATCATCAGCAAGTTGAAGATCAGCGCCAGGCAGGTGTAAACGCCGAACCGGCCATATGTGATCAACATGAATACCATCAGCGCGAGCGTGCCGATGCCGAATGCGATCGTGCCCTTGGAAATCGAATCCTTGCCGAGCTCGGCGCTGATCGTGCTTTCCTCCATCACCTTGAGATCGACCGGCAGCGCGCCCGAGCGCAGAGCGATCGCCAGCTGGTTCGCGGTCTCGACCGTGAAACTGCCCGAAATGGTCGCGGCGCCGCCCAGGATCGGCTCGTTGATGTTGGGCGCCGAGATCACCTGCCCGTCGAGGATGATGGCGAATGGTTTGTTGACGTTCTCGCTCGTTAGCCGTGCGAACTTGGCTCCGCCCTGCTGGTCGAACTGGATCGCCACCAGCGGCTGGTTCGAGCGCGAATCGAAACTCTGCTGCGCGTTGGTGAGCTGGTCGCCCTTGATCCCCCCGAGGCGCTTGACCGCGATTGCGGTACCGGCCCCAGCTTCACCCGGCGCATAGGGCACAATCTCGTCTCCCGGCGGGACGATGCCCTGGGCGATGTCCGAGGGCAGCGCGCTCTGATCGACCAGCTTGAATTCCAGCTCGGCGGTCTTGCCCAGCAAATCCTTCAGCGCCTGCGGATCCTGCAGCCCGGGGACCTGGACCACGATGCGGTTGGTGCCCGAGCGGATGATCGTCGGCTCGCGCGTGCCGAGCGCATCGATGCGCTTGCGCACCACCTCGGTCGCGCTGTCCATCGCCTGGCTGACCGCGAGGTCGAGCCCTTCCTGCGTCTGGGCCAGCACGATCCGGTTGCCGTCGAGCACCTGAATCGTCCAGTCGCGCTTCCCCGACAGCCCCGCCCCGGTCGTGAGCGGTTCGATCAGACCGCGCGCGGCATCGACGCGGGTCGGATCCTCGATCACCACCGACAGGCGCCCGCCAGCAGCGGACATATCGCCGATCTGGATCCGCGGCTTGGCCGTGCGCATCGCCGCGCGGACGCTTTCTTCCATCGATTCGAGGCGTTGTTTGGCGACCTGGGTGGGCTGCGCTTCAAGCAGCAGGTAGCTGCCCCCCGCGAGGTCAAGCCCGAGGCGGATACGCGGTTCGGGCAGGAACGACGGCCATGGCGCTGCGGTCAGCGAATAGAGCGACGGAACCGCGGCGAACGCGAAGAACAGCGTCAGCGCCCACAGGTACAGCCGCTTCCAGAGAGGAAAATCGAGCATCGCCTAGCGCAACCCGGACTCAGTCGTTGGCCGGCTTGCCGCCGGGCGCGACGACGTCGCCGATCGTCGCCTTGAGCGCCTTGACGCGGACAGTCGGGGCAATCTCAAGCTCGGCGTATTCGTCATCGACGCGGACCACCTTGGCCAGCAATCCACCCGCGGTGATGACCTGATCGCCCTTCTTGATTCCGGCGATCTTCGCTCGTTGGGCCTTTTGCTGGCGCATTTGCGGGCGGATCAGCATGAACCAGAAAATGCCGACGATGCCGACCCACGGCAGCATGGTGATCCACGGTCCAGGACCGGCGGCGCCGCTGCCCGCGGCAAGGAGATCGAGCATGGTAACGGCCTATCGGATCGCGCTGAACGCTAAGGATTTACGGGTGCGGGAACGCCGCGTTGCCGGCGTCCCGGTTCGTGGGCGGTGCGCCTAGCAGCAAAGCCACAGAGGTGCAATCGGCCCGCTCACGCCGGGCGCTGGACAGGCTGCGGGGCCCTCCCTATAGGCGCGGTTCCACTGGCTCGGGACGTAGCGCAGCCTGGTAGCGCATCACACTGGGGGTGTGGGGGTCGCAGGTTCGAATCCTGTCGTCCCGACCAGTGGTAATCTCACCCTTGCCGAACTTCGGACCCAGCGATGAGCCTGTGGTGCGCTGTGCCATGCGGTCCACGCATGTGATAGCGCAGAAAGTACTTTCCTACATGAGCCTAATAGGTTCACCATGGTGCCAATAATAACCATAGGATTGCGCATGCCTCTCATCGATTCACTCATCGGCCCGATTGCGTCGATCATCGACAAGATCATTCCCGACAAGGACGCGCGCGATCGCGCCAAGCTCGAGCTGCTCAAGCTCGAGGGCACGCAGGAGATGGAGATCGTCAAGGTCCAGCTCTCGGCGATCGTCGCCGAGGCCGGCTCACGTGATCCGTGGACCAGCCGGGCGCGGCCGAGCTTCCTCTACGTAATGTACACGATGCTGCTGTGCGCGCTGCCGATGGGAGTGCTCGCCGCGTTCCGTCCGCAGGCCGCGCACGACATCGCTGCGGGGATGAACGGTTATCTCAACGGGTTGCCCGAACCTCTCTACGCGCTCTTTGCAACCGGCTACCTCGGCTACACCGCCGCGCGCCAGTGGGGCAAGATCAAGGGCGTCGAAGGCTAGCGCGGTGCGGCGTATTACGAGGTTTGTTCCGGCCGGGTGGCTTCGATACGCTAACGCTCGCCATGCCGTGCCAGGTGGTCAAGCACCTATTGGTTGAGCGGACGTTCGAATTCGCAGCCGATTCCGGAATGGCCGCTACGGCGAATAACAGCCCGCAGGGGTTCCAGTCCTGGCACCCGGACCAGGATCGCCTGCCCCATGCCCGCGTGGGGCAGCCATGCAATCCGAAAACCGCTAACCGACATGTCCGTCAGGCTCGCCCGCTGCCACGATCGCCCGCTGGGTCTGACGTCCGCCAGCACGCTGAATGTCATCCGTTCGCCGCGGCGTTCGGTAAGCGGTTCCCGCTCGCTCTCCAGAGGAAATCTGTCGTGCCGCACTGCAGCGGTCTAACCCGAATAAGTTGCGGAAATGTTATCATAAAAATGGGGTTCTGGTTCTACATATAAGTTTATGATTTCGGCGCTTTCGACTTCAGGTGGCCCGTGCGGCAATGCGCGACCCGCGGTTATCGGCCTTTTGCGCTCAGCCCTTCCCAACGCTATGCACCCGTCGAAGCAAGGGGGAGCTGCATGCCAAACGTCGTCTATGTCCTCAACGGACCCAACCTTAACCTCCTCGGCGTGCGCGAGCCGGCGATCTACGGCACCGACACGCTCGACGACATCGCCGGCCGGCTGGAGGATCGCGCTCGCGAGCTCGGCCTGACGATCGACATGCGCCAGTCGAACCACGAAGGCCATCTGGTCGACTGGCTGCACGAGGCGCATTTTGCCGGGGCCAAGGCGGTGCTGCTCAATGCCGGGGCCTATAGCCACACCAGCATCGCACTGCTCGATGCGATCAAGTCGATCACCGTGCCGGTTATCGAAGTGCATTTGTCGGACCCGCATACGCGTGAGCCGTTCCGGCATCTTTCCTACATCGGAATGGGTGCGGCCGATGTCGTCAAGGGGCTGGGCGCACAGTCGTACATGGTCGCGCTGGAGCGGGCGGCCGCGCTGTAGTTGCGGCGCCAACCTCTTGCCTTGCCCGGCGCTGCGCCGCATAGCGCGCGCCTGTCCGAGCTGTCTTGCGGGGTACCAATGGCCGAAAACAAGCCCACCGCGAGTGGAGCCAACGGCATGAAAGTCGATACCGACCTGGTGCGTGAGCTGGCCCAGCTGCTGACCGACACCGGCCTAAGCGAAATCGAAGTCGAAGACGGGACCCGCAAGATCCGGGTTGCCCGCGCCATGTTCCCTGACTTGGCCAATTTTCCTCCGCATCAAGCAGGCCCGACCGCCTCTTCGACGCCTCCACCGGCGCTGGCTGCGCCCCCGGCCGCGCCTGACAACGCCAATGCGGTGCGTTCGCCGATGGTCGGCACTGTCTACCTGTCTCCCGATCCCGAGAGCGACGCATTCATTTCGATCGGCAGCACGGTCAAGGCGGGCGACACCCTGCTGATTGTCGAGGCGATGAAGGTGATGAACCCGATCACCGCGCCCAATGCCGGAATCGTCCAGGCGATCCTCGTCGCGAGCGGCCAGCCAGTCGAATTCGACCAGCCGCTGGTGGTCATCGTCTGAATGGCCATAACGCGCCTGCTGATCGCCAATCGCGGCGAAATCGCGCTGCGTATCCATCGCGCGGCTCATGAAATGGGCATCGAGACGGTCGCGGTCCATTCAACCGCCGATGCCGACGCGATGCATGTGCGGCTCGCCGACCACGCGATCTGCATCGGACCCCCGGCCGCAGCCGACAGCTATCTCAATACCGCGGCGATCATTTCCGCCGCGGAAATTTCGGGCGCGGATGCAATCCACCCAGGCTATGGGTTCCTGAGCGAAAACGCGCAGTTCGCCGAGATCGTCGAGGCGCATAACATCGTCTGGATCGGGCCCAAGCCCGAGCACATCCGCACCATGGGCGACAAGGTCGAGGCCAAGCGCACCGCTGGAAAGCTCGGCCTGCCGCTGGTGCCGGGATCGGACGGGGCGATCGAGGATGTGGCCGAAGCCGCGCAGATCGCTGCAGAAATCGGCTATCCGGTGATCATCAAGGCTGCGAGCGGCGGCGGCGGCCGGGGCATGAAAGTGTGCACCGGGCCGGCCGAGCTGGAAACGCTGATGAAGCAGGCCGGGTCGGAGGCCAAAGCCGCGTTCGGCGATGCGACCGTCTACCTCGAGAAATATCTCGGCAACCCGCGGCATATCGAGTTCCAGGTGTTCGGCGACGGCAACGGCACCGCCATCCACCTCGGCGAGCGCGATTGTTCGCTCCAGCGCCGCCATCAAAAAGTGCTCGAGGAGGCGCCCTCCCCCGTCATCAGCCCGGCCGAACGGATGCGGATGGGCGGGATTGTCGCCGAGGCGATGGCCGACATGGCCTATCGCGGCGCGGGGACGATCGAGTTCCTGTGGGAGAACGGTGAGTTCTACTTCATCGAGATGAACACCCGGCTGCAGGTCGAGCATCCGGTTACCGAGATGATCACCGGGCTCGATCTGGTGCGCGAGCAGATCCGCGTCGCTGACGGCAAGCCGTTGTCGGTCACGCAGGACGAGATCGAGTTCAAAGGCCATGCGATCGAGTGCCGGATCAATGCCGAGGACCCGTTCAACTTTACGCCGAGCCCGGGCCTCGTGACCGCTTATCACGCCGCGGGCGGGATGCACGTACGGGTGGATTCCGGGCTCTACGCCGGGTATCGGATTCCGCCTTACTATGACTCCATGATCGCGAAGCTGATCGTGTACGGGCGCACCCGCGAAGGGTGCATCATGCGCCTGCGCCGCGCGCTTGAGGAAATGGTGGTCGAGGGGGTCAAGACCTCAATCCCGTTGCACCAGGCGCTGCTGCGCGATCCCGATGTTCTCGACGGCGATTATTCGATCAAATGGCTCGAAGACTGGCTCGCCCGCCGCGAGCCCTAATGGTGCTAGGTCCGGTCGAGCAGCCGTTCGACCGAACCGTCGGCGGCGTTACCAGGCTTGCCCGGCTCCAGCCCGGCATCGCGTTCGAGCGCTGCGCGGATGGCCTCGATCTGTCCTTCGGTCATGTGCTCGATGCCAATGAAGGGGTCGCGCGCGTCGGCGACCGCGCGAATTAATTCGTCGAGCTTGGCCTGCATCGCCGCGCCATCGCGGTTCTGCGAATTCTGGATCAGGAACACCATCAGGAACGTGACCACCGTGGTGCCGGTATTGATCACCAGCTGCCAGGTGTTCGAGTACTGGAACATCGGGCCGGTGGTGGCCCATACCAACACCACTGCAAAGGCCAGCATCGCCGCCAGCGGCTGTCCGCTCCAGCCGGCGATCTTCGATGCGAGACGGGTGAATATCCGGTCCATGCGCCGCTCAATCCGCGGCTGCGGAAATTGTGCCCAATTAATTATTGGCAAGCGTCGCCCGGCACAGCATCGTCGTGGTTCAATCGAGCGGCACGCCGGGTTCGCTCTTGGCGGTGCGAATGGTCAGCGAGGTTTTGACGCTGGCGACGTTGGGCGCCGGAGTCAGCTTGCTGGTCAGGAACTCCTGGAAGCTTTGCAGGTCCTTGCTGACGATCTTGAGAATGAAGTCGATTTCGCCGTTCAGCATGTGGCATTCGCGCACTTCGGGGAGCTGCTTGATATGGTCCTCGAACGCCCGCAAATCGCCTTCGGCCTGGCTTTTCAGGCTGACCATCGCGAACACAGTAATGCCGAACCCCAGCCGCGCGCCGTCCAGCTCGGCATGATAGCCCTTGATCACGCCGGCTTCCTCGAGCGCGCGGACGCGCCTGAGGCAGGGCGGCGCGGTCAGCCCGACGCGGCGCGCCAGATCGACGTTGGTGACGCGGCCTTCGGCCTGCAATTCGGCGAGCAACTTGCGGTCGATGGTGTCGAGCGTCGCCATGCCCCTCCTGGGCGGGCTCCTTTGTAATTAACCACACCCCTGTGGTCGAAAGCCCGCAAGATTATTGTGTATGACGGCAATTGTCCCGCTTTGCAACGCGCGATCCGCCGCCATTTCACCGCACGATCGACCCGCTATGGCACCCTCACAGGCGCGGCATTTGGTCCCGCCCGGCTGGAGATATCGCGGTGTTCGACGACCGTCTTGCCACAGTCCTGCGCACCGACGCGCGGAGCGAGACCGGCGTGCGCACGCAATACCGCCAGTTGCTCGATCTGCTGGGCACGATGCCGGCGGACGAGACCAACGCGGTGGTCCAGGCCGCCTACATCCGGCTGGGTGAACTCGCGGAGAAGCTGCCTGCGGCTGACCAGTCGCAGATCCTGCGCGCGCCGGGCCTCAGGCTGCGCAACCGCACGCTCGTCGGATGGCTCGCGGGCGCCGAACCGCAAGCCGCCGCCGCGGCGCTGGCGACGGCCCGGCTGGCCGAGCGCGATTGGCTTTATCTCATTCCTCGCGTCCCGGTCACCGCGCGCGGCTTCCTGCGCCATCGCCGTGACTTGCCGCTGGCGGTTCGCCAAGTGCTCGAGCGGTTGGGCGTCAGGGACCTGGTACTCCCCGATGAGTCCCCAGCCGCCGTGCCCGCGGCCATCGTGCAGCCGCCAGCTCCACTTTCCGCCCCCGCGCTGGCGCGCCCCGTCGCGGACGCCGGGATCGGGGCGCTGGTGCGCCGCATCGAAGCCTTTCAGAAGGCGCGCCGCGAAGCCACCCCCGCCGCCATGCCGGCCGGGCCGCGCGAGGTGCGCACCACCGGTTTCGACTTTGCGACCGACGCTCTCGGCAGCGTGGTGTGGGCCGATCCGGCGGTCGCTCCGATCGTGGTTGGCGTGACGCTCGGCGACGCGAGCGAGGCGGCGGTCGCACGGCTCGATCCGGCCAGCGCCGCCGCCCTAAGGGAGCGCCAGCCGATGAGCGCCGGGCGTATCTTTCTAACCGGCGCGGAGGCGATCGCGGGCGACTGGCACATCGATGCCGCGCCGTTGTTCGACCACGCCACCGGCGGTTTTCGCGGACATGCGGGCCGGCTACGGCGCCCGGCCTCGGCGGGCTCGCTTGCCGCGCAGCCCGATACACCCGGCGACCGGATGCGCGAGGTGCTGCACGAGCTGCGCACCCCGGTGAACGCCATCCAGGGTTTTGCCGAGATCATCCAGCAACAGCTGTTCGGGCCCGCCCCGCATGAATATCGCGCGCTGGCGGCCGGGGTGGCGGTCGATGCCGCCCGGCTGATGGCAGGCTTCGACGAACTCGATCGGCTCGCGCAGCTCGACAGCGGTACGCTCGAGCTGGCCGACGGATCGAGCGACTTGCGTCAAGGGCTGGCGCAGCTCCTGCGCCGGCTCGACGGCGTGCTGCGCCCCCGGAGCGCACGGCTGGTGTTGACCGTATCGGGCTCACCGTTCGAGGTGCCGCTCGAGCCTGGCGACGCGCTGGCGATGCTGTGGCGCGTGCTGGCGACACTCGCAGGCGCGATGGCGCCCGGCGAAGTGGCTGAACTTCACTTGTCGGGTGACGGCAAGCGCGTGGTCTTGCGCGCCGAGCTGCCCGCGACACTGCTCGGGGAGCCTGACTTGTTCGCCGCCGCGGCGCCCGCCCCGCCCCGGGCAGTCTCCGCCGGCATGTTCGGAACCGGCTTCGCTTTCCGCCTCGCACGGGCAGAGGCCGCCGCGGCTGGCGGTAGCCTGGCGCGCGCGGACGAGGCGCTGATCCTCGACCTGCCGGCCTTGACCGCATCCCCCGCCCTCCATACCGTCCTCAATCGGGGCTAGCGGCAGCCAGGATGCTGCCAGGAAGGGGGAATGCGGCGATGCGATCGATTTGCGATCCGCCGCCGCGTTCGGCCTATGCGAAGTTCGCGCCCGATTTCGGGCAACGCTACATCGTCACCGTCGATACAGAAGAAGAATTCGACTGGGACAAGCCGCTCAACCGCGACGAGCACGGGCTCGGGCATGTCCCCCGTCTCGCCAAGTTCCAGCACTTGTGTGAGGCCGAAGGGGTTATCCCGTCTTACTTGGTCGACTGGCCCATCGCCCAGTCGCGCGCGGCCGCCGACATCCTGCGCGAGCCTCTGGCGGCGGGCAGGGCGGAGATTGGCGTGCAATTACACCCGTGGGTCAACCCCCCGTTCGACGAAGCGGTCAATCAGCATAACTCATTCGCCGGCAACCTGCCGCGCGATCTCGAGAAGGCCAAGTTCTGCCGCCTGCACGACGCGATCGAGAAGAACTTCGAGACCGTGCCGCTGATGTATCGGGCCGGCCGTTATGGCGTGGGCGCCAACACCGCCGGCATCCTGGGCGATGACGGAATTACGATCGACAGCTCGGTGCGCGCAAAATTCGATTACAGCGCGGCGGGCGGCCCGAACTTCCGGCACCATCCGCTGGTGCCCTACTGGCTCGACGACGCGCACACGTTACTCGAGTTGCCGCTGACGACGGTGTTCTGGGGCATGCTGCGACGTCAAGGTGAGTGGCTTTATCCGGCGATGTGGCGCACGCCGCGGTTGCGCGGCGCGCTGTCGCGGATCGGCATGCTCGAACGCATTCCGCTGACGCCCGAAGGGGTCAGCGTGGACGAGGCGATCCGCGGTATCGACATGGCGCTCGACGACGGACTGCCGGTGCTGGTGTTCTCGTTCCACAGTCCCTCGTTGCGGCCCGGGCATACTCCGTACGTGAGAAGCAGCGAGGACCTCGACGTGCTGTATGACTGGTGGCGGCGCGTCTTCGCCTATCTCGAACTGCGTGGAGTAAAACCAACCTCGGTGTCGGGAATCATGAACGCGGTCGAACGCTAGCGCGCGCGTTCTTGCCACCGCGGCGCGACCCGTCTAGGCCGCGTCCCGGCGCATTGGCGGGTCGGGCCTGTAGCTCAGCGGTTAGAGCTGGCCGCTCATAACGGCTAGGTCGCAGGTTCGAATCCTGCCGGGCCCACCAGTCCAGTGCTCAGGTCGGGGAGTGGCGCAGCCCGGTAGCGCATCTGCTTTGGGAGCAGAGGGTCGCAGGTTCGAATCCTGTCTCCCCGACCATTCTACCCGCGGAAAACCGCCGTTGCGGAGGGCCTAGCAAGGCGAAACCCAAGAGGGGTTCGATCCGTGCGCTTTCTGGGCGGTGATTATTCAGTTGGTAGAGACGCGGGCCACCGCTCCACCTGGTCGCCCGTTACGCCCCCCGGAGCTAGGGCGGCCAGCCGCCCGGCCGGCCTCGCTCCCATCAAGCAGCCTGACTGATCATCAGATTGGGTAATGCCCCGGCTCGGTCTCGAAGGTGATCCAGCGCAGCTCGGTGAAGCTGTCGATGCCCGCCTTGCCGCCGAAGCGGCCATAGCCACTGGCCTTGGTCCCGCCGAACGGCATCTGCGGCTCATCCGATACGGTCGAGGCGTTGACGTGGCAGATGCCCGAATGGATCTGGCGGGCGACCTTGATGCCGCGCGCGGTATCGCGCGTGAACACCGCGGCGGACAGGCCATAGTCGGTATCATTGGCGAGTTCGATCGCATGCGCTTCGTCGCGTGCACGGATGATGCCGACGACCGGTCCAAAGCTCTCGTCGCGGAACAGCTTCATGTCGGGCGTGACATGGTCAACCAGGTGCGCGGGCATCAGCACGTTCTCGGTCGTCTCGCCGCCGGCGAGCAGCTTGGCGCCCTTGCCGACCGCGTCCTCGACCAGCGAATAGCAGTGATCGACGGTCTTGCGGTCGACCACCGCGCCGAGCGGCGTGTTCCCGGCCGAAGGATTACCGACCGACATCGTCTTGACCTTGGCGGCAAACTTCTGCGCGAATTCATCGGCCACGCCGTCTTCCACGATGATCCGCTCGGTCGACATGCAGATCTGGCCCTGGTTCATATAAGCGCCGAACGCCGCGGCCTTGACCGCTTCGTCGAGGTCGGCGTCCGCGAGCACCAGCATCGGGGCCTTGCCCCCAAGCTCGAGCAGCACCGGCTTGAGATGCTCGGCCGCGCGCTTGGCAATGATCCTGCCGACCGCGGTAGAGCCGGTGAAGTTGATCCGGCGAACCTCGGGCGCGTCGATCAGCGCGCCGACCACCTCGCCCGCGTCCTCGGGCGCGTTCGTGACTACATTGACCACGCCTTCAGGGAAGCCCGCCTCGGCGAACGCCTCGATGATCAGCGCATGGGTCTGCGGGCATGTCTCGCTGGCCTTGAGGATCACCGCATTACCGCATGCGAGCGGCACCGCGATCGCCCGCACACCGAGGATAATCGGGGCGTTCCACGGGGCGATGCCGAGAATCACCCCGACCGGCTCGCGCAGGGCCATCGCAATCGTGCCTTCGTGGTCGGAAGGAATAATCTCGCCGCTGATCTGGGTGGTCAGCGAGGCTGCCTCGCGGACCATGCCGGTGGCCAGCATCAGGTTGAACATCGCCCATCCGGCGGTGGCGCCGATCTCGCCCATCATCGCGGCGACGAACTGGTCCTTCTTGGCCATCATCGAGTCGGCGGCTTTCATCAACACCGCGCGCCGGGCATTGGGGCCCAGCCTGGACCACACCGCAAAGCCCTGCTGTGCACGCGCGGCAATCGGCCCGATGTCGGCGGCTTTCATCGCCGGCGCCGAAGAGGCGACCTGGCCGGTCACAGGATTGATGCGGGTGAATTCCATTGCTCGTTCCACTTCTGGCTAAAGTCGGTTCAGTCGGGTCGTAGGATGGCCATCGCCCTGCATCGAGGGACTAGGCCGATGCAACCACGAGAGTCCATCCGGCCCCACTATTTGTCGCAAACCAGCGGCATCATCGGGCGACATCCCCGAAAGCAGCATCGACAGGGCCGGCGGCCTCGACCACGACAGCGCCAGTGCCGAGTTCCGCATCGAGCTCACTTGCGGGCGGGACTGGCCGGAATGATCTTCTGCTCGCGCATCCAGTCGAACAGGCGACCGCCCCACAGGGCCACGCACATCGAGAAGTTGGGCACTTCGTAGGCGTGCAGTTCGGCGGGCTTGCCGCGGGCCTTCCACATCTCGAACAGCGCCACCAGGCCATCGGTGACCGGGCCATGGTTGGATTCGGTGACCAGGAACAGCGGCGGCGCCTTGTCCGGTACGGCGACGTCCTGCAGCGAGGGGCCGAACACCGAGATGATGAAGTCCGGCGTGGCACCCGCCGCGCCCGCCATCAGGGCCCCGAACGCGACCCCGCCCCCGGCCGAAGTTCCGATCATCCCCACGCGCGTCGGATCGATGTGCCACTCGGCGGCGTGCGCGCGCATCAGCCGCAGCGCGGCCTGCCCGTCTGCCGTGGCCAGGCGCAGGACCTCGTCCAGCGCCGTGTCGCCGGGGGCGGGGTTGGCGTTGGCATTGCGGATCGCGAGCTTCGGTAGCGCGGACGGCGGGGCGGTGGCGGGCTGCGGCGGCGGGGGGCGGTCGATGTCCTCGACCGGCACCTGCAAGGTTCGGTACTCGAGCAGCAAGACCGCCACCCCTTCAGCGTTGAACCGCGCGATCGTCACGCGCGTGTCGCTGCCCATGACCAGCACTCGCAGCCCGCCGCCCGGCAGCATGACCACCGCTGCGCCGTTGGCCTTGCCCGCCGCGGGCAGGAACAGCTGCACTTGCGGTTCGCGGGTGTTGTAGCGCGAAATCCCGCCGTCGCGCGTGCGGGTGACCAACGGCCTCTGCCAGCTTTCCGAACCGGGCGCCGGGCCGGAATAGAGCGGTGCCGCATACTGTTGCGCGTGCGCCGGAACGAATGTGAGCAGGACGCTACACGCCAGGGCGCCCGCGAGAGACCGGATCACTGCAACGCCCCGCGGTCGGGCAGCGGCGTGCGCGCCAGCGCTGCCGTGAGCAGAGGATCGGAAACACAGCTGTAAGAAGCGGCGGCGCTGGCCGGCCTTTTGCCATCATAGCGCGCCGATTGCGGAAACGGGCACAGGGCGCGAGTCAGCGCGGTGCCTTGGGGGCCGAGCTTCGCGGCAACGATCCGATCGGGCGCGCGCTCCTCTTCGACCCAGCGGATCAGGGCCCACAGCATGTCGCGCTGCGGGTCGCCAGGCGTGTTCTGCTGGCCTGACCCGCCAAAGTTGTCAGCCCCCGGCCCGCCGCGGCAATGGTACATCCCCGGGACCATGAACAGGCGCACCGACCGG